>JAYUFU010000139.1:0-6722 GCA_043738505.1 Fimbriiglobus sp.
CGACCGCGAGGGAGCGTCTTTTCTCGTCGGAATCCGACGCTCCCTCACGGTCGCGGCCCGTCAGGACCGCGTAGCGTCGATACCGGAATGGCTTGTCACTGGCGGGTGGGAAGTTTTCACCCCCACGGCCACCAGCGGCGGCGGGCGGGGGGCGTCGCGGTGGGGAGGGGCGTCTGTTCCGACACCGATACGGGCGCGGCGGCGAACGGCGGGATCGGCTCGCCGGCCAGCCAGCGGTGCAGGTCGGCTTCCAGCGCGGCGGCCGTCGGGTAGCGGTCCCGCTGGTCCACCGCCAAGCAGGTGCGGAGGATCGTCGACAGGCGGTCGTCGGTGTCGGGGACGCTGGACAGGCACGGCGGCAAGTCGATGTCCGGACAGTGGCGAATGAGATCGACCAGCGCGGTGTCGGTGGTGGCGTAGAACGGCAGGCGGCCGGCCAGCAGTTCGTACAGGATCACCCCGACCGACCAGACGTCCGCCTGCGGGCCGGTGGCCGCCGACCCCCGCGCGAGCATCTCCGGGGCCATGTACGCGGCGGTGCCCAGGCGGGTGCCCAGCACCGTCTGCTCGGCCGCGCTCGCCCACTTGGCCACGCCGAAGTCCGACACCAGCGGCGCGTCCCCGTCCATCATCACGTTCGACGGTTTCAGGTCGCGGTGGATGACCCCTTGCGCGTGCGCGTAGGCCACCGCGCCGACGATCTTGGCCACCACCTCGACCACCCGTCGGGCGGAGGTCCGCACCTCGTCCAGCCGCCCGCTGAGGGGGCCGTCCGGCAGGTACTTCAGCACGAAGTACATGACCCCCTGCGTCTGCCCGGCGGCGTACACGGGGATGACGTGCGGGTGGGCGAAGCGGGCGAGCAGTTCGCCCTCCTGCTCGAACCGCCGGCGGAGGTCGCGGCCGGCGAGCGGGTCGCGGAGAACCTTGACGGCCACCCGTCGCTCGGCGGCGTGGTCGTCGGCGAGGAACACGTCGGCCATGCCGCCGCCACCGAGCAGGCGGCGGAGGGTGTAGCCGGGGACGGCCGGCAGCGCGGACGCGGGCGGATGGAACGGCACGGCGGTTCACCGAGTCCTGGCGAGTCGCGGCGGAGGGCCACGGAAGATGTCGGAAATGTAGCACCGACAGCGGTCATGGGAACAGAAATCCGACGATGATGAGAACGAGAGTAACAGACTGTCCGTTTTTCGGGCGCGGGGCGAATGCGGGTCAGCCGCCGCGCGACCGCCGGCCGGTCGCTAGCGAGACGGCCAGCGACCCCAGAACGCCAACCACCACGCCGATCACCAGTGCCGCGACCTGCAACAGGAAAAGCGTGTCCCCGCCCGCGTTCAGCATCGCCGTCGGCACCACCAGCCCGACGAGGAAGCCGACCGCCCCGGCCCAGAAGCCCGCCAAAACTGCCGCCGGATGGTAGCCGCCGAACCGCCAGGCGAACGCGCGGGCGAACGCCCCGATGACGGCGACGGCCGCCATGCCACCCAACAACGGCAACACGTCGTACTTGAGCGTCTCTCGCAGTTCCGACCAGGTGATTGCCCAGATGGCGACGGCCGAGGCGACCGCGACCGCCGCACCCCGCACACCGGGCAGAAGGTACAGCAGGGTGATGAGGCAGATGCACAGGAGACCCAGGCCCAATCCCGGCTTCGGTGTGGTCAAGGTCAGCGCCGCCGAGCCGGCGAACACGAGAACCGTCAGCGTCAGCAAGAGGAACGTGGCCGGATGTCCGGCGACCCACCGCCCGAACGACTGCCCGGCCCCCACCGGCCGCGCCGTCACCGGGTCGCCGGCGAGGAACCGCCCGAGGTCGTCGGCCAGCGCGCCGGCCGAGGCATACCGTTCGGCCGGCTCTTTGCGCAGGCACTTCAGACAGACCGCCTCCAGCGCGCGGGGCAGCTTCGGGTTCCGCTCGCGCGGCGGCACCACCTCTTCCGACACGAGCATCAGGAGTGTGTCGAGCGGCGTGTCGCCGAGGAACGGCGGGCGGCCGGTGAGCAGTTCGTACAGGATCGCGCCGAGGGCGTACACGTCGGCCGCCGGACCGATCTCGCGCCGCCGGCCGCCCGCCTGCTCCGGGGCCATGTAACTGGGCGTGCCCATCACCGCCCCGGTCACGGTGCGGCCGCGGTCGTCGGCCAAGCTCTTGGCCAGGCCGAAGTCGGCGACCTTGGGGGTGCCGTCGGCGGTCAACAGGATGTTCGCCGGCTTCAGGTCGCGGTGGACGATCCCCTTCTGGTGGACGGCGTGGACGGCCCGCGCCACGGTCTGCATCAGTTCGGCCGCCTCGCGCGGCGAGAGCGGCCCGGTCGCCAGCCGCCGGTCCAGGCTCCCGCCGTCCACGTACTCGAGGGAGAAGTACGGCAGGCCGTCGTGCGTGCCGACCTCGTGCACCTGCACGACGTGCGGGTGCTGGAGGGCGGCGACCGCCTGCGCCTCGTCGCGGAACCGGGCCAGCGTCTCGCGGCTGGCGTGTTCGCCGTGCAGGATCATCTTCAGCGCGACCGGGCGGTTGAGGCCGACCTGCCTCGCCTTGTACACGACCCCCATGCCGCCGCGACCGAGTTCGCCTTCGATCTCGTACCCCGGCACGACCGGCGGAGGGCGGTCGGCCGCGCCGGCCGAAGGGGCGGCAGGCACGGTGGCCTCCGGGTCCGGGGCGGGCATGGTCGGCCGCGCGTCCGGCGGCGAGGTGAGAGTCGGGTCATCGGCGGTCACGGCACGGCCTCCGGGTCCGGGCGGCATTCGCGCCGCACGTTCTCCTTGGATAGCGGTTCGTCGGCTCTCGGAGTATGTCGCGTCAACGCTTCTCGATCTCCAATTCGCCGTACAGGAGCATGTGGGTGAAGAAGACCTTCGCACGCTCGAAGTTCCCGGTCAGAGGTCCGTCGTCAAGCCAGTTCTCCCAACTCGCCGGGTCGATGGCGATCCACCGACGGTGCCATTCCTTGAGCTCTTCCATCACGGCGGGATCGCCGAGCGCGCGGTCCATCAGGGCGTACCGGCCTGTATCGCTGTTCGCGTCTCCCCACTCTTCGAAGAGTGGCAGCAGCGGCCGAAGGGATTCGGGCAGTTTCGTCACGTCCATCGCGTTCATTTCACCTCCTGAACTTCCTTGAACAGCGGCTCGGCGGCGTTCGCCAGCAGGCCCGTGATGCCGGCCATCGCGAAGGATACCGCACAGCAGTACATCATCACCTCCAAGCCCCACTCCGTCGCCACCGTGTCCAGCAGTTTCGCCCCGGCGGCCGCGCCCAGGTTGCCCCACATGTTCGCCCAGCCCAGCACCGTCGCCGACTGCCGGCCGCCGGTGTCTTGCGCGAACGCCCACGACGGCGGCACCCCGACATCGGTGAAGAACGACATCACCGTCAGCGCGACCACCACCGCCCACGCCGACGGCAGGAACGGGCAGGCGGCCATGGCCAGCACGCACGGGATCTTGAACAGCCCGGCCGGGATCGCCCGTCCCCACCGCACGCCGACGCTCCGTGCCAGTCGATCCGTCAGCCAGCCGCCGAACAACATGCCGAGGGCGGCGGCGAACAGCGGGATGGTGGTCATCAGCCCGCGCTCGTCCAGCGGCGTGCCGAACCGCTCGTCGAGGTACCGCGCGGCGTAGGTGATGAGGAACACCCAGCCGATGTTCGTGAACAACTGGAACGCCGAGAACAACCACTGGTTGCGGCTGCGGATCAGTTCCTTCCACGGGATGGCGTCGGTGCCCGCGGTCTGCGAGCCGGTGGCTTGGCCCCTCACGATGAGCGCCTTCTCGGCGTCGTTGCACCAGGTGTGTTCGGTCGGCCGGTTGCGGGCCAGCACCCAGAACAGCAGGGCCACCACCACCCCCAGCCCGGCGTAGACGTACATGGTCGGTCGCCAGCCGTCGGTGTGGAGCTGGCGGATCGCGCCGGGAAACGCCTTCTCCAGCAGCAGCCGGTTCAGCCGCGCCGACTCCTCGGCGGTCCGCTCGGCGGGCGGGATGGCGGCGATCCGCCGGCCGTCCTGCGGCAGCGGGATGTTGGCGTAGTCGAGCGGCTCGAACCGCGCGTGGGCGGCGGTGAACGTCTTCAGCGCGTCCGCGACCGCGCCCGTCGGCACGCCGGCCACCGCCGCGCGCGCCTCGGCCCGCACCTTGTCCAGCGCCGGCGTTTTGTCCTGCTCCTTCTTCTGATCCGCGGTCGGCAACAGGATCGGCGTCGCGTCGAGAACCTGTTCGACTGTCACCGCCGTGGGGGTGCCCATCGGCACGAACGCGACGATGAGCAACCCCGTGATCCAGTTGGCCGTCGCGCCGCCGAACCGCCCGCCGAAGGCCACCACGCTGCTGGCAAACCCGCGGTCCTTGTCCGGAATCCACCGCTTCACCAGCAGCGCCGCCGTCGGGTACGCGCCGGCCTGCGACAGACCCAGCAGCAGCCGGGAAATGAACAGGGTGACGATGTCCTGACTGAAGGCGATGCACGCGCCGAACAGCCCGAGGCCGAGCATGTACAGCGTCATCATCAGTCGCGGGCCGTACCGCTGCGACAGCCACCCGGCCGGCACTTGGCCGAGAGCGTAGGCCAGGAAGAAGGCCATCATCACCCAGCCCATGCCGGCCTTCGAGATGTTCAAGTCCTCGCGGATGAACACCTCGGCCACGCCCAGGCAGACCCGCTCCAGGTAGAGCAGGACGGCCGCCAGCATGGCGACGAGGACGATGGCGTAGCGGACGTGCGTCGGGCGGGGGTCGGCGGTGTCGGTGGGCATGGCGACATGGTGCCACACCGCCGGCCGGCGGGCAACAGCGGAAGTGGGAAACGGGTGCGCCAGCAGCTTCCGGCGGTCGCGGCTCGCAAGAATGCGATGGCCCGTTGAACGCCCCCTCTGCATTCATGGGGAAAGGGCAGGGGGGTGGGGTTCTGGCCTTGCCCTCGTCGGCCGCATCCGGGAAGTGCAACACCGTGCGGTGGAACTGCGGCTCGATCACCGGCGTGTGGCTGATCGCGCGGGGCTGGCTGCGCGGGCTGACGAACCGTGGCACCGGCGGCAGGGACGCCGAGGGAGCCGTGAGGGGTTTCGCGCAGGGCGTGTCGTCGCCGTCATCCGGCCACTCGTACACCGAGTCGAGCGACCACTTGCCCCGCATCCGCTCCTTCTCCTGCTTGAGAATGGCCATCGCCGCGCGGAACCGGTCGCCGGGACAGCGGGCGCGCATCGTCCGCCGCCGCCCCTGGGCGATGCGGAGCAGGCAGTCGATGTCGACGGGGGCGGGCGGGAAAATGGACATAGAGGCGACCCGGAGATGTGGTCATGCGGATACTATATTCGGTGATGTGGACAAAAGTCAAGACCAGGCGGACGGATTTTCCTGGAACTACGACCGCCAGTCGGCGGGCGAGCGCGGGCCAGCCTATTCCGACCCGCTGCCGGTTCACTCCGGCGTCCCGATCTGGGCGTCGGGGTACTTGTCGAGCAGCCGCGCGTACAGCGGCGTCCGGTCGAGAACCGTGCGGGTCAACTTCACCGTCCACCGTCCGGCGGCACACCCCTCGCACAGCCGCACCGGCAGACGGTACGCCACGTCTCGACCGACGGCGCGGCCGGGTCGGTTCGGGTTGGACATGCGGTATAAGATCCAGCCCAGGAGCAACCCGAAAAAGCAGCCGAGGGCGACGGCCTGGAGCGGCCGACCCTCTTTCTTTTCCTGCGCCCTCTCGCAGACCACCAAGACGGAGCGGGCGTGCGGTGTTTCCACCCCGCACACGCCACAGGTGCTTTCGACCGGCAGTGCGTTGCTGCCGATCATCTGGTCCAGCTCGAAGTCGGCCGACACCGTCGATTGCCCGACCGACGCCTTCAGCTTCACCAGCGACGGCACCTCCACCGCCTTCCCGCACGCGCAGGCGAAGGAACTGCCGGCGTCGCCGGCCGACACCTCGTGAACGACGCCGCACGCGCACGGCACCGGGTACTTCTGCCACGCCATCGCGGAACTCCTTCGGGTCGAAACACACGGGCACGGTGGCTAAAGTAACGGGTGCCCCGCTCCCGTTCCACCCCCGCCGCGAACCGCCATGCTGCTGCTGTCCTGCACGAACGTGTCCCGCGGGTACGACGCCACCCCGCTGTTCGACGAGGTGTCGTTCGAACTGCACGTCGGCGAGCGGGTCGGGTTCGTCGGCCCGAACGGGGCGGGCAAAACCACGCTGCTGCGGGTGCTGGCCGGCGAGGACGAGCCGGAGTCCGGGTCGGTCAAGCGGCACGCCGGCGCGCGGCTGGGGGTGCTGCTGCAAGTCGCCCACTTTCCGCCCGGCCGCACGCTCTTCCAAGAGGCCAAGTCGGCCTTCGACGAACTGCTGGCCACGCAGGCCGAGTTGCAGCGGGTCGCCGAGTTGATGGGCACCGTCACGGACCCGGCCGAGTCCAAGCAGCTCCACGCCCAGTACGACCGGCTGAACGAACTGCTGGCGGTGAACGACGCCTACTCGCTCGACCACAAGGTGGAGGACGTGCTGACCGGGCTGGCCTTCAAGAAGGCCGACTTCGACCGCGAGGTGAAGTCGTTCAGCGGCGGCCAGCAGCGGCGATTGCTGCTGGCGAAGCTGCTCCTGTCCGCGCCGGATGTCATGCTCCTGGACGAGCCGAGCAACCACCTCGACATCGACACCACCCGCTGGCTCGAAAACTACCTCGCGCAGCAACCCGAAGGCATGCTCATCGTCAGCCTCGACCGC
>JAYUFU010000140.1:0-2136 GCA_043738505.1 Fimbriiglobus sp.
CCCATCGCGCGGCGGAAAATCGCGTACGCGCGGGGGGCGGTTCGGGCAAAATAGGGGGAGACCACCCCGCGAGCCGCACGATGACTGCCACCCGCCCCGACCCGACCGACGCCCAACTCCTCACGCGGTACGTGGCCGACCGCGACGACCGCGCGTTCGCCCACATCGTCCGCAAGCACGGGCCGATGGTGTTCGGCGCGTGTCGGCGGATCGCCGGCCGCTGGCACGACGCCGAAGACGCATTTCAAGCGTGCTTCCTCGTGCTGGCCGCGAAAGCCGAGACGGTTCGGCCCCCGTCCCGCCTCGGCGCGTGGCTGCACGGGGTCGCCGTGCGGTGCGCGCTGAAGGCCCGCCGACTGGCCCGCGCCGCCGCCGCCGCCGTCCCGCTCCCCGATCTCCCCGCGCCCGACCTGCCCGCCGTCGAACCCGACCTCGTCCCCCTGCTGGACGAAGCGCTGGCCGCCATCCCGGACGCCTACCGGGCGGCGGTGGTGCTGTGCCACCTGCAAGGGCGGACGCGCACCGAGGCGGCGCGGGAACTGGGCTGGACGGAAGGCACGCTGTCCGGCCGCCTGCACCGCTCGCTGGAACTGCTGGCCAAGCGGCTGGCGGCGCGCGGCGTGACGGCGACCGGGGCGGCGGTTCTGGCGACGGTCTCGGCGCGAACCGCGTCGGCAGTGCTGCCGGCGAAGTTGCTCGCGTCCACGAATTCGGCCGCCGCGCTGCTGAGTGCCGGGTTCCCCGACGCCAGCTCCAACGCGGCCACCACCCTCGCCCACGGAGTGATGCGAACCATGACCTTCCGCAAACTGAAACTGGCCGCGTGCCTCCTGCTGCTGTCCGCCGGGATCGGCGCGTTCGCCCTGGAAAACCTCGCCGCCGCGAAGCCGGACGCCCCGAATCGCGTCGTCCGCCGCAACGCCCCCGTGCCCGCCGAGGCGAAGCAAGCGTGGAAGGAGGTGCTGGCGGTGAAGCACGACGCGGCCCTGACGGCGGTGGCGATCAGCAAGGATTGCGTCGTCTCGGCGGACGAAGCCAGCGGCATCCACATTCGCGTGTCGGACGCGACCACCGGCGAGAGCCTCCGCCCGCAGAAGGTTCCAGGAGGCGCGCCAAGCCCCGACAAGCCGGTTCGCCTCATGCGCATCCTCACCGACGAGAAGACCCTCTTCTTCGACGGAGCGGACAGCACCGTCTGGAAGACGGACCTGAGCGTGAAGAACGGCGGCGGAATCCACGGCACCGGGCCGGGCAAGGCGCGGTACGCGGCCTTCTCCGGCGACGGCAAGACGTGGGTGACGCTGCCGGACCTGATCCCGGACACCGCGATTCTCATGCACAGTTGGCACGATCCGGTGCGGCCGAAGGGGAATGTCGACGTCGCGTTTCGAGACCCGCTGCGCCGCCCGCTCACGCACGCCGCGCTGTCCGCCGACGACAAGTGGCTGGCCACCGCGAACGCCGACGCCGTCCTCCGCGTCTACGACCGCGCGACGAACAAGGAAGTTCACGCGATCACGCTCGCGGAGGGCACCGTCCTCACCGCCCTGAAGCTGTCCGACGACGGCAAGCGGCTGGCGGTCGTCGGCGAGAAGGGGTTCGCCAAACTGTTCGACACCGGGACCGGCAAGGAGGCGTGCGAACTGAAGGGGCACGACGGCACCGTGAACGCCGTCGCCTTCACGCCGAACGGCACGGAAGTGGTCACGGCGAACGGCAAACTGGTCCGCGCGTTCGACGCCAAGACCGGCAAGCTGCTCGGCGAGATCGCGGGCCACGCCGCCGACGTGACGGCCCTGGCGTACTCGCCCGACGGCAAGCGGCTCGTCACCGGCTCGAAGGACAAGACGGCGAAGGTGTGGGAGCGGAAGTGACGGGCGTCGGGCTGTCCGGGGCGAAGACTCCACCCCCGGCCCACTACCGGAGAGGGGGTGTTCTTGCGAGCCGCGACCGCCAGGGAGTGGCATCTTTTCCGCTTCGGGAGGGCGAGGCTCCCGCCGAGACGCCAGGGTGATTCGCGGTTCGGCAGGAGGCTCACCCCAGTGCTGTCCCCATCTTCGGCGCACCGAAATCCCGCCGGGTGGACGTGTGCCCTTCACGCCGGAGGGGTGGCGGAACATGGCTCCAGGGGTTTCA
>JAYUFU010000141.1:0-6709 GCA_043738505.1 Fimbriiglobus sp.
GGCGCGGCGGGCTAACAACCACGAACGGAAGAGTTTTTGCCCATGACCCCAGCCCCCGACCCGCCGGTGAAGTTCGAGACGGCGCTGGCCGAACTCGACCGCATCCTCCGCGAACTGGAGGACGGCACCACCACGCTCGAGGACGCCCTCGCCCGGTACGAGCGCGGGGTGGCGCTAGTGCGGCAGTGCTACGGGCAGTTGCAGGGGGCGGAGCAGAAAATCCGCCTGCTGGCCGGCCTGACCGACGACGGCAAGCCGGACCTGAAGCCGTTCGAACACACGGCGTCGGTGGAGAAGGCGAAGACCGGCGCGCGGCGCGGGGCGAACTCGGAGGGGTGAGGGAGGTCACTTCTTGGCTTTCGGGCTACCGGAGCGAAACACGAAAAGAATCGCGGTACGGATACAAGTCCTCGTGAGGCTTGTCGATTGTCACGAAACAGCGATTCGTGACCAGTTCGATACGCTCCTCTACCGTGAGCCCGTCATCGACATCCGCAGGAGGATCGGGCGCGGTCAGATCAATCACGCCATCGACGTTGAAACAGAGCAGGGTTCCAACAAGAAAGTCCCTGCGAAACCGCGTCCGCCACTGCGAGTTGCTTCCCCACCCGTGGGACTGGTCTTGGTACGGCCGGTTCTTGCGGCGGTGCGCCCAGTACAGCGTTGACGTTTCGGCAATGTCCTTGCGGATCAGCTTTTCCCCACCAGCCACTCGCGCTCCGGCGCGCGAGAAAAGCAAGTTGCCGAGCATGAGACACGGCCAGTCCGACGAAAGCACTCGGATCGGTTCCCTCTCATCCTCCGCCTGCTCGACGGCAACGATCTCGTGAAAAAAGGGCGAAAAACTAGCCGGGTGATAGACGGTAAGGCCAAGTGATTGGGCAAACCGGACGTATTCTTCCTGATCGATTTGCGGCCCCGGCCAACCGGACCCGTCCGCGCGTCCCTGTTGGAATCGAAGGAGCAGGGCTTGGTTCACTCGGTCAAGCGCGTACAGCCCCCATCGCTCCTCGTCGTCACTTTTTGGAATGCCTTCGCGGGTTGCCAACGAGAGCAGCCCATTCCTTGCAACCGGATGCCGTTCGGTCCAAGGAGCGAGGATGGAAGAATACACGGACTCGTACTCGGATTCGAGGATCCGATGGTACAATTCTCGGAAGTCGGGCTGACCGGAATCTTCGGCCATTGTACAGGCTCCTCTTCGGCACCAGAGGGGTAAATGCCGTTCACCGCTTCACCCTCGCCTCCACGAAGTCCGACACCGCCCGGTAGTCCTCGCCCCGCTCAAAACCGTACCGGGACAGCAGCAGAATCCGGTTTGACGACAGGTAAAGGTCGATCTCATCATCGCTCTCGGTCCGCCGGATCACCTCCGACCAGCGCATCCGGAATCGGCCGTTCGTGAACTCCGCGTCGAGGCCCGCGTCGGTCAGCTTCAACCGAACGCGGATAGCACCTCCGGCCTCTTCCATCGCGACCAAATCGCCGGGGCCTCCGATCACGGGCACGAACGGCGGTGGGTTCTGAAACCAGAGGAAGCGGTGGAGCGGAATCAGTGCGAAAAAGCCGACCGCGCCGGCCGCCCACAGCCCGTGCGTATGGCCGGCGTTCAACCGCTCGGCGAACGCGCACGCCAGCAGCGCGACCGGCACGAGCAGCCACATTCGGTAGAACGCGGGGCGGTTCCACGGCGGTCGGAACGCCCGACTGTCCATGGAATCGAGTACGATCTCGGTGGTCAGGGTGTAGGTCACTTCGAGCACGAGGTTCACCAGTTTGAATCGAGGCAGACGGCTGCGGGTTCAACTATACCCTGCCGTCGCCACGGTCGAAATCTCACTCGCCGTCTTCTCTCGCCGGCCGGCGGTACTCGTCGGGGATCGGCTCCTCCGGTGGGGCGGTGGGGCCGGTCAGCTTGTACAGGCCGAGGTACGCGAGGAACCCCGGTAGCGAGCCGACCAGTTGCGCCAGCACCAGTTCCAGCTTGAAAATCTGCTGCCGGCCGGTCGCCCACCACAGCACGGCGAAGTAGCCGCACGGGCCGGCAATCGCCCCGCCGACGATCCCCGCCCAGTGCCAGTTCGGAGCGAGGAACCAGCCGGCCACCGCCCCGCCGCTGACGGACAGCGCCATCTGCTCGGGCAGGCTCAAGCCCCAATCGCCGCCCAAGAACCCGGCCTTGCCCGCCGCCGGGAACCCGGACACGACGACGAATAGCACGAGGCCGATGACCTCCCGCCAGCCGCCGCCGGTGCCGGGCTTCTGGCCGCCGTCCGCCGTGGTCCCGTTCGACATGACAACGTCTCGCGTGGGGTGTCGGGATTCGCACCGCCATTGTGCGGCCGGGAAGCCGCGCGACAACTTCGAGGTTCCATTCTCGTTAGCCCGCCGCGCGAGCAAGGGGCGAACCCCATGAGCGATTGGCCCCTTGCTGGCGCGGCGGGCTAACAAACCCGAAGACAGCCAGCAATGGGCCAACCCCATGAGCGGTTCGCCCCTTACTGGCGCGGCGGGCTAACAAACTGACAAGCGAATTCCCCGCGCCCCGCCGGCCATCCGGCGTATGATGTCAGGGCGTTTCGTACCCCGAAGGCTCGCGTTCATGCGTCACCTACTCGCCCTCGCTGTTGTCGCAGTCCCCGCGTTCGCGCTCGCCGCCGAGCCGAAGGACGTGATCGAGCTGGCGATCAAGGCCCACGGCGGGAAGGACGCGCTGGCCAAGGCTGCCATCGGCAGCCAGAAGATGGCCGGCACGATGGTGCTGCTGAACACCGAGTTGGAGTTTGCCGGAGAGGTGCTGTACGCCCTGCCCGACAAGTACAAGATGACGCTGACCCTGGGTCGGCCGGGGCTGAAACTGGTCGCCACGCAGGTGGTGAACGGCGACAAGGTGAAGACGGTCATCGACGGCAAGGCCCAGGAACTGACCGCGCCCCAGAAGGGCGAACTGCGGCAGACCACCGCGAACCAGGAGATCAGCCTGCTCGTCGCTCTGCTGGACGACAAGAAGTACACCCTGAAAGCCGGCCCCGACGCGAAGGTCGGCGACTTGGACACGGCGGCCGTGGTGGTGTCGGGCAAGGCCATCGCCGACGTGACGCTCCTGTTCGACAAGAAGACCGGCCAACTGGTCCAGATGAAGCGGCAGGCCGTCGGCCCGGACGACAAGCCGGTCGCGGAGGAAACGACGCTGTCCGACTTCAAGAAGTTCGGCGACGTGCTGCTGCCGTCGAAACTGGTCGTCCTTCGCGGCGGCAAGAAGTTCATGACGATGACCGTGTCCGAGGCGAAGTGGCTGGACAGGATCGACGACAAGACGTTCGCCGTGGACGAGTGATTTCCCGTGTTCTGCTCGCTCCGCGAGCGGTCTTCCCATTCCGAACCGTACCCGCTCGCGGAGCGAGCAGACCACTCTCTCAGGTCCCATGCCCCCGATTCAGTTCCTCATCGACCGCCGCGAGTCCCGCCTCACCATCGCGGCGGTGCTGCGGCAGCGGTACAAACTCACCTGGGCGCGCGCCAAGAAGCTGGTGGAGAACGGCCACATCCGCCTCGCCGGACAGCTCACCCGCGCGCCCGAACAGCGGGTGAAGACGGGCAACCGCGTCTGGATCGCCCACGGCACCATCGACAACCCGACGCCGACCGCGAAAGCGACGGCCCCATCCGCCGGCGCGGCCGCGAAACCCAAGCCGAAGGCGAAACCGAAACCCGCCCCGGAACTGGCGAATACGCTTGCCGTCGAAGTCGTCTACTCGGATGATTCGGTGGTGGTCGTGAACAAGCCGCACGGCCTGACCACGGTGCGGAGCAAGGAGGACGAGGCGGAGTTCGGCCCGCGGGCCAAGAAGTTCCTGCCCACCACCCTGGCCGACGTGCTGCCGGCCCTGCTCGGCACGCCGAACAAGCCGGTGTTCGCCGTCCACCGCTTGGACCGCGACACCACCGGGCTGGTCGTCTTCGCCCGCACGTCGGCCGCCGCGAAGCTGCTGACGAAGCAGTTCCGGGCGCACTCCACCGACCGCCGCTACCTGGCACTGGTCCGTGGGGTTCCCAACAGTGGGCGAATCGAATCCGTGTTGGTGTCGGATCGGGGCGACGGGCGGCGCGGGTCGGCCCCGAAGGGTTCGATTCCAGAGGACGGCAAGCCGGCCGTCACGCATGTGGTCGTCGTCGAGGCGTTGGGGGACTTCGCGGTGGTCGAGTGCCGGCTGGAAACCGGCCGCACCCACCAAGTTCGCATCCACTTGGGCGAGTCCGGGCACGCCTTGTGCGGAGAGAAAGTGTATGATCGTCCGGTCGGCGGAAAACCGGTCTCGGACGGCAGCAAGGCGGCCCGGCCCATGCTCCATGCCGCTCGCCTCGGGTTCACGCACCCGGACGACGGCGTGGTGCGGACGTGGGAGGCGAAGCCGCCGGCCGACTTCGCGGAACTGTGGCACCGCCTACGAGCCGCACAGCTCTCCCCGACTCCGGCACCGGCGTAACCGCTTTCCCCCAGGCGCGGAATCTCCCCGAAACCCGTGACGCACTCCGGTTTTTCCTTTGACAACGGATGATCCGCTGCCCATGAATGGTTGGTGACGCTGTGAACGGCGGCGCAAGCCCACGCCCCCAACCCGTTCCGGAACGATTGACGCCGATGACGACCGAACCCCGACCTACCCGGTGCCGTCGATGAGTTCGCCGGATCGCGGGCGAGTGACCGAATGAGCGACTGGCCCGCCAACGGGGCCGGGGCCGACGCCGCGCGGCCGCTCCCCACTGCTCCCGCCGTCCGAGACCCGGCGCGTCCACCCGGACGGCCGCCCGATCCTGTCACCCCGTTGATACCCGTGCCGAACGCTCTCCTTGATCGCCCGCACACCGACCACCTCCCGGCCACCCGCGAGGAGTATCGGCCCGTGGCCACCCGGTCGGCCGACGACCCCGCCCGCGCCGCGCTGGCCCGGCTGACCGGCGACGCGGGTTCCCTGCCGCCCTTCCACCTGCCGGCGGCCAGCTCTCGACACCCCGCCGTCGTCGCCGCCGCCACCTGCCCGGACCTGTTCGTCCTCGACGCGCCCGTCGGCCCGGTTCGCGTCCTCGTCACCGCCGACATCGCCGAGCAGTGCGCCGCCGCCAAGCAGCGGGTGCTGGTGCTGACGCCGGACGCCGCCTTCGCCGACGCCGTGGTCGAGCGGTTGACCCGCCGGGGGGATGTCCTGCGGCTCCTGCAACCCGGCGAGCCGGCCGACCGGTTGTCCCCGGCCGTCGCCGCGCGGATCGAACCGGCCCTCGCCGCGAAAGACGCCGCCGACCGCCGAACGCGGCTGGAAAAGCGGATCGCCGACCGTACCGCCGCCGTCGCCGGGATCGACGTATGGCAACAGGTCGCCGACGACACCCACCCCGCCGCCATCCTGTCCGACGTGGAAGCGACCGAGGCCCACCGCGCCGCCGCCGACACTCGCGCCGCAACGTTGGCGACCTTCGCCGCCGAGGATGCGGACGACACAACCCGCGCCGCCCTCGATGCGGAACTGGCCGACCTCAAAGCGCAACTGGCGAAGCCGGCGGGGCTGTTCAAGCGGCTGCTGGGCGGGTCGAAGCCGGACCCGGACGTGACCGCGAAGGTGGCCGCCGTCGAAGCGAAACTGGCCGCGCTGACCGCCGCCGCAACGGAGCGCGAAGCGAAGACGACCGAAGCGGACGCCACGTTCCACGCCGAACGCACCCGCCTCGTCGCCGACGAAACCGCCCGCCGTCGCGCCGCCTGCGAAGCGCGCACCGCCGCCCACCGCGCGGAACTGAAGCGGCTCGGCTTCGACGACCGTCCGGACTTGCGCGACCACCTGTCGGCCGAACTCGCCGACGCCACGGCGGAGTTGGCCACGGTCAACGACCTGCCGCCGATGCTGTCCGCCGACGCCCGCACGAAACTGCTCATCACCGTCGCCGTGTTCGCCACCGACCCGCCGGCGACGGGGTTCGACCGCGTGGTGTTCGCCGCCGCCGACCCGCTGTCGGAGGCCGAGTTCCTGTCCGCGTCGGTCGCCGGCCGCGCGTGGGTGCTGATCGGCCAGAGCGGGCCGGTCGTCCCGCCGCCTCGCCAGAACCGCCCCGGCCGGCCGTTCCCGGTGCCGTTCTTCTGCTCGCTGTGGAACGCCGCCCACCGGGGCCTGTGGACGCCCGACTTCAGTGCCCCGACCGCCCGGCTGACCGCCGTCCCGCCGGATCGCCAGCACACCGCCACCGCCGAACCGCTGGCCGACTGGCCGGACGTGGAGCTGCGGCTGTTCGAGTCGGCCGCCGGCGACCCGGTGCTGGCCGAGGTGCGGTTCCCGCCGCGGACGCCGCTGGCCGAAGTGAAGCGGTTCCTCTGCGACGAACTCGACGACCTGCGGCTGATCACCGTCGGCCCGGCCCGTTGGAACGTGTCGGCCGATCAACTGATGTGCTGCTGGCCGGCGGGCGAGACGCCGACCGGCCGCGCCGAGTGGGTGACGCTGCCGGGCGGCATGAAGGAGAAGGTGTCGGACGGCGGCCCCGCCGGTCTGACGGTGGCGGTCAGCTTCGAGCCGGCCAAGTGGACCCGCGCCGCCGCCGAGGAGTGGGTCGCCGCCCACACCGGCCCGACGCCGCGAACCGCCGTCCTGCCGAGGTGATTCCCCGGTTTGCCGCGACGCGGAGGGGAGCGCGAACCGGTTCCCGCTCCCCTCCGCGTCGC
>JAYUFU010000142.1:0-6680 GCA_043738505.1 Fimbriiglobus sp.
CCGTCCCCGCCAAGCCGCCGGCGAAGTGATGCGCCGATCGATTCCAACTCCCATCTACCGTCTGATGTCTGGGATCTCTGCCGTGGAAACACGACGGGAGACAGATATGAGATGATGGGAGTCACTTCGGCCACACTTTCGCACAATAGCCGCTCACACCTCCCGCTTCGCAACCCGGCTGGTTCCATGCCCGCATCCGACCTGATCGTCAGCGTGTCCGGCATCCGCGGCATCGTCGGCGACTCGCTGACCCCGGAGGCCGCGGCCCGGTTCGCCGCCGCCCTCGGCACGTTCCTCGGCGGCGGCAACGTCGTCCTCTCCCGCGACAGCCGGCCCAGCGGCGAGATGCTCAAGCACGCCGTCGTCGCCGGGCTACTCAGCGTCGGCTGCAAGGTCGAGGACATCGGCATCGCCGCGACGCCGACAGTGGGAATCGCCGTGCGGAACCTGCACGCGGCGGGTGCCGTCCAGATCACCGCGTCGCACAACCCGGCCCCGTGGAACGGCCTGAAGCTGTTCGGCGGGGACGGGGCCGTACTGCCGGCGAACCGGGGCCAGCAGGTGCGGATGGCCTACGATTCGCAGGCGTTCGCGCGGGTCGGGTGGGACAAGATCGGCTCCGTCCGCGTGCCGCCGGACGTGACCGACGACCACCTCCGCCTCGTGCTGGATCACGTCAGTGCCGCCGTCATCGCCAGCCGGGGGTTCCGCGTGTTCCTGGACGCCAACGCCGGCGCGGGCGGCCCGCTGGGGATGCGGCTGCTCGGCGAACTCGGCTGCGAGGTGGTGCAATACGGCTGCGAACCGACCGGCCAGTTCCTGCACGAACCGGAACCGACGCCGGCCAACCTGACCGAAGTCGCGCCGTGGGTGGCGCGGCACGAGGCCGCCGTCGGCTTCGTCCTCGATCCCGACTCGGATCGCCTGTCGCTCATCGACGAGACGGGCACCTGCGTCAGTGAGGAACTCACGCTCGCGCTGGCGGTGAAGTTTCGGCTGCGCTCCGTCACCGGCCCGGTGGTGGTGAACATGTCCACGAGCCGCGTGATTGAAGACCTTGCGATTGCCGCCGGGTGCGACTTCCACCGCTCGGCCGTCGGCGAGGCGAACGTGGTGGAACTCATGCGGTCCACGAACGCGGTCATCGGCGGCGAGGGCAACGGCGGCGTCATCGACCCCCGCATCGGTTGGGTCCGCGACCCGTTCATCGGCATGGGGCAAATCCTGAACCTGATGGCCGACGAGCGGAAGCCGCTGTCGCAACTGATCGCCGAGTTGCCGGCGTACTCCATGCTGAAGACGAAGTTCACCGTGCCCAAGGAGAAGCTTCCGGCCGCGCTGGCGGCGCTCGCGGCCCGCTTTCCGGACGCGAAAGCGAACACCGTGGACGGCCTGCGGCTGGACGGCCCCGACTGGTGGCTGCACGTGCGGGGCAGCAACACCGAACCGGTCGTCCGCGTCATCGCCGAGGCCCCAACCGAACCGCGGGCGAAGGAGTTGTGCCGGGAAGCGGGAGAGTTGTTCGGGTGAGGGGAGGGGTGGTAGAATGGGCGTGAACCGTAGACCGATCCGGAGGGTCCGCCGTGGCAGAGCAAAACGAGGCCGCACGTTGGGAACACTGGCGGGTGGAAGGCTCGCCTCCGGTGCTGACAACCGTACTGGGGAACCTCGACGCGACGCTCCCGTCCGGGTGGTCGAGAACCAGCGTCGGCGGGGAGACGGAGGTTTCCGCTTCCTCGCGGGGCACGGTACGGCACTATCAACTCGCAATGGACGAACAGCGTGGAACGTGGTCGGTGCCGATCGAGCACCGATACGGCTCGGAACTCCGCGCCGGATACGTGACCCGACAGCTTCCGCCCGGCACTACGCCCGGTGCTCGGTTCTTCTTCCCGCTCTCCGACCTGACGAACTTCCTGGATAACTGCGTCAGGCCGGCCGCAGCTCAGGCGGGAGCGACGCTACGCATCCCGACAGTCGCCGAGCGATTCTTCGCCGAATTGCCTTGGGAGGTTCGGGAGGCGTTGACCGCTTTCGAGGGGGGCGCGCGGAAACGGCTCCCCTTGACCCGCGCCGAATCCGAAGCGTGGCAGGCGTTCGTAATCGCCGCCAAGAAGTCATCGGGTGCGGCCGACTACGGCTGGCTGGGCGAGTGGCTCTCCGAACGCGGGTGGTCCGAGAACGAAGCGGACAACTTGGCCAAGCAGTTCTTCGACCAGCTCGAACTTCTGTCCCGCTACCACGACACGCTGGTGATCGCATGACCGCCATCGCCGAGGTTGCCGAACGGATTCGGGCGAACCCCGCTCCGGTCCTGATCGTCGATAGCTGCAACTTCCTCGACTTGTTTCGCGTCGCACGACCGACCAAGGATGTCGAGGAGCGCCGCGTCGAAATCCAGGAATTGGAAGGTGCCCGCCGTCTTCTCGACCTGTTGACCACCGCTGAACACGCTCTTCACTTGGTCGTTCCGGAACTGGTGCCGGGCGAAGTCGCTGACAACGCGAGTGCGAAGGTCGAACAGCCGTTTTCCGCTTGGCTGGCAGCGCACGATGTCAACCAGCAGTGGCTTGTCGATGCTGCGGCCGCCGCCGGCTGTCCTCCACTCCCGACTCCCGCCCCGGTTGTGCCGTTCGACTTGCAACGCCACCTCCGTCAATTTGCCGAGCGGTTGTTGGCCTGTGCAACCGTCTTGGACCGCGATCACCAATGTTTGCTTCTCGCTGTCGAACGGGTCATCCACAAGGCTCGACCGTCACATAGGAAAGAGCTCAAGGACTCAATGAACCTGGAACAGACGTTGGAGTTGTGCCGACAACTCGCGGTGGCGGGCGAGTATCCACATCCGCTCTGCTTTGTCAGCTCGAACACGAATGATTTCGCCGAGAAGGGTGGCATCCACCCCAAGTTGAAAGACGACTTCGACAAGGTGTCGCTGCTCTACTTCACCTCGCTCCGTGCCGCTCGCGGGCATCTTCTGGACAACAAGTACCCGGTTTAGATGCGCCGCGACGGCCGTCCTTGAGGACTTCGGCATGCCCACCACCGCCGACAACGACGACGACCTCGAACCCGAATTCGCCCGCGCGGCGGAGGTGTCGTTCCAATAAAACAGGTGCCGTCGGAAGACATTCGAGGGCTTTCCATGCTCGGCTGGCTGTTCCCCCGCTGCCCACTCGACACGGCCGGCAAGGCGTGGGTCGAGCGCCGGATGCTCTGGCTCGCCGGGCGGTTCGGCATCGACCGGCTGCGGAACGCCCGCGTCATTCTGCCGACCGACGAGTTCTTCCCGGCCGACTACACGCCGGACGAGGACGGCGCGGCACGGTGCCTCGCCTGCCTCTGCGAGTACATGGGCGTCGATCCGTTTGCGGTGCGGCTGACCGTTCTCGAAGATGTTCACATGCCCGGTGCGGCCGGTCTGTATGAGCAACGGGAGCGATCCGCCATTTACGTCGCCGAGTCCCAACTCGACTACCCGGACCAGCTCGTTTCCACGCTCGCGCACGAACTCGCCCACGAACTGCTTCTGAAGGGCGGGCACCTGACCGCGAACGAGTGGGATCACGAACTGGTGACCGACCTGCTGCCGGTTTTCCTCGGGGCCGGCATCCTGTTGGCGAACGCGACCGTCGTTTCGCAGTCCGTCACGTACGGCAACGCGAACTACTGGACCATCGGAAAGCAAGGGTATCTGTCGTCGATCACCCTGGGGTACGCCCTCGCCCTGTTCGCCTACGTGCGCGGGGAGGTCAAACCGGCGTGGCGCAAGCACCTGCGGTGGGACGCGCGATGTTCGCTCCAGTCGGGGTTGCGATTCCTCCGCCGACGGGGAGATTCGCTGTTCCGGCCGGACACGGTCGAGACGGCTTCGGAGACGCCCACCGTGGCGTCCGTGTTGCGCAACCTGGATCACCCCAGCGCGACTGTCCGCTTGGATGCCCTGTGGGATGTCGCCGACCACGACCTTTCCGCCCCCGAGTTGGTGGCGGGAATCGCCGCGCGGATGAGTGATCGCGACGCCGAGGTTCGCCGTGTCGGGGTGTATACGCTCGGTCGGTTCGGGGCGGTCGCCGCCGAACACCGTCTGCAATTCATCACGTTCCTCCACCGAGGAAACCCACCACTCCAGGCCGCGGCCGCGGCGGCGCTCGGCGGCATCGGAGTCGCTGATCCTGAGACCGTCAGGGCGATTGCGGAACTATTAGGCAACACGGAGGGCGAGGTGGCGATTGCCGCGGCCCATGCTCTAGCCCGGATCGGATCGGCCGCGACGGCAGTCATTCCCCGATTGATCGAGGTTCTCGAGTGGGCCGGCGGGGTCGGCGATTTGGACCGGTTGGAAGCGGTCGCGGTCGCGCTTCGAGCCGTGACGCCGGACGCCCTGCCTCGCATTCGAGAGTATTTCGAGGGACGCGACCCGGAGGTGCGGCGGATCGTCCTTCAAGCGTTCGCGGGGAAAGCCATGAAGCCGCCGAAGCACGACGACCACCAACAGTGACGCGGCATCCGATTTGCCCATTCAACGTTTCGGAGGATTCCCCCATGACCGCGAACGCCGACGACCTCGAACCCGACCTCGCCCGCGCGGCGGAAGCGCTGAAGTGGGCGACGAAGGTCGCAGTACTGACCGGGGCCGGGGTGTCGGCCGAGAGCGGGGTGCCGACGTTTCGCGCCTCGGACGGGTTGTGGGAAGGGCACCGCATCGAGGACGTGGCCACGCCGATGGGGTTCGCCGCGAACCCGGCGCTGGTGTGGCAGTTCTACAACGGCCGGCGCGAGAACGTCGGGCGGGTGCAGCCGAACCCCGGACACCGGGCGCTCGTGGAACTGGAAGACCGCTATGGCGACGGGTTCACGCTGGTCACGCAGAACGTGGACGGCCTGCACCAGCAGGCGGGTAGCCGGAACGTGCTGGAAATCCACGGCAGCCTGCGGCGGACTCGCTGCACGAGTTGCCTGACGGTTGAGGAACGCGGCCTGGACAACCTCGGCGACGCGCCGGCGTGCGCCGCGTGTGCGAAACCGCTCCGCCCCGACATCGTCTGGTTCCACGAGTCGCTGCCGGTGGACATCTGGGAAGCGGCGCAGATGGCCGCCCACGAGTGCGACGTGTTGCTGGTGGTCGGCACGTCGGCGGTGGTCTACCCGGCGGCGTCGGTCATCCCCATCGCCAAGGCCAACGGCGCGACGGTGATCGAGTGCAACCTGACCCGCACCGAGGCCAGCCACGCGGCGGACGTGGGGCTGTACGGCCCCTCCGGGCAAACGCTGCCGAAGCTGCTGGCCAAGCTGACGGGGTGACGCGGCCCGCCCTCCGTATCCTGTCCTCATGTGGCACCGCCTCGCCCCGCGCCCCGACCCCGGCGCGCTCGACCTCGCCGCCGAGTCGGTGGCCCTGTCCATCCGCTGGTTCGGCCTCGTCGTCGGCGTGCTGCTGGCCAACTTCGGCCAGTCCCCGCACCCCCTGCCGCTCAACGGCCTGCTCGCCCTCGGCCTCGCCTTCACCGCGCTGAACACGCTCTTCTTCCGTCGCGGGCGGGTCTTCCTCCGCGACTTCCCGCTGGCGGTGTCGGCCCTGGAGGCGGTGTTCATCGGCCTGCTCTGCCGGTTCGACGCCGGGCTGGATTCGCCGTTCCGCTTCTACTACCTGCTGTCGCTCGTCTGCTGCGCCATGCGGCACACGCCCCGCGTCACGTTCGCCACCTGCGGGCTGGACGGCCTCAGCTACTCGGCCCTGTTCCTGCTCACCGACGCCTCCGACCGGAACGTGTCGCTGTACCTGCTCACGCTGGTCATCCTGGCGTGGGTGACGTGGGCGGCCGGGGCGATGGCGCGGATGCTGCAACGCGCCGGCGACGACCTCCGCCGCCTGAACGCCGAACTGACCGCCAACCAGCAGGAACTGGAACGGCGCATCGCCGACCGCACCCGGCAGTTGGAAGAGTCGCAGGCGCAGGTGCAGCACCAGGAGAAGATGGCCGCGTTCGGCCTGCTGGCGGCCGGCATCGCGCACGAGGTGGGCAACCCGCTGACCGGCATCAGCGGCATCGTCCAGATGCTGGAGCGGCGCGACCCGGACGCCTACACCCGCGAGAAGCTGTCCGTCGTGACGACGCAGCTGGCCCGCATCCAGACCATCCTGCGGGAGCTGGTCACGTTCAGCCGGCCGGCCGACGACACCGTCGGGCGGGTGCGGGTGCGCGAGGTGATCGACGAGGCGTTGGGCATCGCCAAATACTACAAGGGCGGGAAGAACCGCGACCTGACGGTGAGCGTGCCGGACGACCTGCCGGTGCTGGCCGGCGTCCGCGACCAGCTGGTGCAGGTGGTGTTCAACCTGGTGCTGAACGCCATCGACGCCACCGGCAAGGGTGGTCGCATTGCCGTCGAAGCGTCTAAGGATACTGTCGGCGGCCGAGTCGTCTTGACGGTCACGGACGACGGCACCGGGATCGACGCGGCCACCCTCGCGCGGCTGTTCCGCCCGTATGTGACGACCAAGCGGCACGGCACCGGGTTGGGGCTGTTCGTCGTCCGCCGCATCGTCGAGGCGCACGGCGGCCGGGTGGCGGTGGACTCGGCACCGGGCCGAGGGGCCGCGTTCCGCGTCGAGTTGCCGGCGGTGTGAGCCGCGACCACCGGGGTGGGTACGGGCGAACGGCGCGACGTGAGTCCGC
>JAYUFU010000143.1:0-18938 GCA_043738505.1 Fimbriiglobus sp.
CCTGCCCCTCCCCCCCCCCCCCCCTCTTCTCCACCGCTCCTCATTGACCTCGGAGTGTCCCATGTCGATCCGCATCGGCCTCGGCGAGGCGTTTCAGACGGCGTGCGTCTGGGAGGCCGTCGCCCGCAAGGTCGGCAACGTCCACCGCCGCGCCGACTTCGCCGGCACCTGCCTGACCGATTTCCTGCTGAGCGCCGCCGCCGCCGCCCGCGCCTTCGATTCGGCCACCGTGAACCCGGTCGGGCTGACGATCGAACTGGCGGCCCGCGCCACCCGTGAGGCGGTCGGGCAGAACACCAACCTCGGCATCATTCTGCTGCTCGCGCCGCTGGCCGCCGCGCACCGCCTCACCGCGTCCGCCGTCGGCGATGTGCTGGCGACGCTGACCCTCGACGACGCCGTTCGCACTTACCACGCGATCCGGCTGGCGAACCCCGGCGGGCTGGGCGACGCCGCCGAGCAGGACGTGCGGCAGCGGCCGACGGTGACATTGCGGGAAGCGATGGCGCTCGCCGCCGACCGCGACCTCATCGCCCGCCAGTACGCGAACGGTTTCGCCGACGTGTTCGACCTGGGCGTGCCAGCGTTCCTCGCGGCGGTCGAGAAGTACGGCACCGTGGAAGCGGCGGTCATCGACTGCCAACTCCGGTGGATGGCCGCGTTCCCGGATTCCCTCATCGCCCGCAAGTGCGGCCCGGCCGTGGCGGACGACGTGCAAGCGCGGGTGAAAAACGTGCTGGCGCTCGGTGGCCTCGACACCGCCGCCGGCCGCCGCGCCGGGGTGGAACTGGACGCTCACCTTCGCTCCGACGGCAACCGGCTGAACCCCGGCACCACCGCCGACTTGGTGACGGCCTGCTTGTTCGTCGCGCTCCGCGAGACTAAGGTGAAGTCGTCGGCACCGTTCCGATGGCCCGCCCCCGACTGGTTGTGAGTCCCATGCCCGCCGAGCGTTTCTCCGTCCGCGTGACCAAGGACTACTTGGTCTTCTGCTGCGGGCATTTCATCACCTACGACAAGAGCGCGTGCGAGCGGCTGCACGGGCACAACTACCGCGCGGCGGTGCAAATCGAGGGGCCGCTCGACGAGAACTGGTACGTGTTCGACTTCGTCGCCCTGAAGGACCGCGCCAAGATCGTGGTGGACGAACTCGACCACCACATGCTGCTGGCGACGCGGAACCCCCTCATCCGAATCGAAGAGGTGGGAGCGAACGTCGTCGCGCGGTTCGCCGGCAAGGAGTGGTCCTTCCCCCGCGAGGACTGCGTGCTGCTCCCGATCCAGAACACCACCGCCGAGTTGCTCGCCCGGTGGGTCGCGCACCGCCTGCTGGAAGACCTGAAGACCCACTACGGTCTGACGCCGGGCGTGCTGCGGGTGGAGATCGAGGAAACCTTCGGCCAGTCGGCCACCTACGAGTGGCGGGCCGACGGGTGACGGCGTTTGCCCGTCCAGACGGGATACAATTCCGCGTAGACCGTCCGGTTTCGGGCAGTCGTCACCGCCGGAGAGTCCGATCATGACCCACTTGCGCATCGCCGTGGTGGTCGCCGTCGCGGTCCTCGGCGTGCTGGCCGTCGGCGGTCACACGCCGGCCCGGCACCCGGCCGAGAAGGACGTTCCCAAGCCGAAGGCCGAGGACCGCCCGCAGCGCGTCCCGCTCCCGAAAGGGCACGAGTTGATGGCCGCCAAGCTCAAGGAAAGCCAGGCCGTCCTGGAGGGCATCGCCCTCGGCGACTTCCCGAAGGTCGAGAAGGCGTCCATCGCGCTGGCCCGCATCAGTCAGGCGGCCGAGTTCCTGAACGCCGGCAAGTCGAAGGAGTACGAACTCCAGATCAACCTGTTCCGCCGGGCCGCCGAGACCGTGACGCGGAAGGCGAAGGACAAGAACATCGACGGCGTCGTCCTCGGCTTCCAGGACATGACCATGACCTGTCTGAAGTGCCACCAGAACACCCGCGACGATAAGCCCGACGCGCGGCTGCCAGGACTCCCGTCGCTCGCGGGGAAGTGATCCGCCGGACTGCAATTCGACCCGCGACCGCGAGGGATCGTCTTCTGACGGGATGACGACGCTCCCTCGCGGTCGCGGCTCGTGGGGAACGAAATTCCCCTTGCACACTTTGCCGGAGAAAGTAAACTCCCTTCGCCGGACGCCGACCCGCCTCGCTACTATGTTGGGAACTTTCCGTTTCCTTCGTGAACGCGAGGCGGTACCGGTGTCCGGCGACGTGTGGGTCGAGTTGGCACCCCGGCAGGCGACGGTCGATGCGGCCCTCCGCCACACCCTCGCCCGGCTCACCGCCGACGCCCCGCCGGCCGTCGTCGAGGGCATGGCGTATAGCCTGCTCGCGCCCGGCAAGCGGCTCCGCCCGCTCCTCTGCCTCTTGGCCTGCGAGGCCGTCGGGGGGGAGTGGTCGGCCGCGCTCCCGGCGGCCGTCGCGGTGGAGATGATCCACACGTACTCGCTCATTCACGACGACCTGCCGGCGATGGACGACGACGACCTCCGTCGGGGCCGCCCGACGTGCCACGTCGTGTACGGCGAGGCGATGGCGATTCTGGCCGGCGACGGGCTGCTGACGCTGGCGTTCGAGGTGCTGGCCGACGGTTACGCCCCCGCGACGGCGGCGGTTTGCACGTTGGAGTTGGCGCGCGGGGCCGGGGCCGCCGGTATGGTCGGCGGGCAGGTTCTCGACCTCACCGCCGACGGGAAGATTCGGCCGGCCACTTCTTGCGGGATGTGGACGGTCGCCGACCTGGAAGCGATCCACCGGCGGAAGACCGGGGCGCTGTTCCGCTCGGCCCTGCGGCTCGGCGTCCACGCGGCGGGAACGGCGGATCGCGTAGTCCTGGCTCGCATCGACGATTACGCGGCCGCTTTCGGGCTGGCCTTCCAAGTGACGGACGACTTGCTGGATGTGAGCGGGGACGCCGCGACGACCGGCAAGCGGGTGAACAAGGACGCCGACCGCGGCAAGTTGACGTACCCTGGGCTGCTCGGCCTCGACGCCAGCCGTCGGAAGGCGGCGGAACTGGTGGCCGCCGCGGTGGCCGCCGCCGAATCGCTCGGGCCGGCGGGCCGGCCGCTGGCGGATTTGGCACGATTTGTCGTCAGTCGGGACCGGTAGCCGGTTCGCCCACAGACGGAGTGTTTCTCATGGCCGACATTCTTCCCGGCATCCAGTCGCCCGCCGACCTCCACGCGCTCACCGACGACCAGTTGGGGCAGCTGACGGAGGAGATCCGCGGCGCGCTCGTGTCGGTACTCACCACCCGCTCGGCGCACTTCGCCAGCAACCTCGGCGTGGTCGAACTGTGCCTCGCCCTGCACCTCACTTACGACTTCGCCAAGGACCGGCTGATCTGGGACACCGGCCACCAGGTGTACCCGCACAAGCTCATCACCGGGCGGTACAAGGCGTTCCCGTCGATCCGCACGAAGGGCGGGCTGATGGGCTTCCCGAACCCGGCCGAATCGCCCTACGACCTGTTCATGACCGGGCACGCCGGCGCGAGCGTGTCCACCATCGCCGGCCTGAAGGCGGGCGACGACCTGCTCGGCCACCCGGAGCGGCACGCGGTCGCGGTCATCGGCGACGGCGCGCTGCCCAGCGGCATGGTGTTCGAGGCGTTCAACAACATCGGCGGCGCGGACCAGAACGTCCTCGTCGTGCTGAACGACAACAAGATGGGCATCTGCCCGCGCACCGGCGGCATCGCCCAGTACCTGGACCAGTGTCGGATGACCGGCCTGTACCAGGGCGGCAAGCGGACGCTGAACGCGCTGCTCGGCCAAATCCCGTTCATCGGCGAGGCGGCCCGGTCGTCGCTGGAGAGCATCCGCGACGGCCTGAAGGCGACCCTCAAAAACGGCATGCTCTTCGAGGAGTTCGGCTTCCGCTACTTCGGCCCGGTGGACGGCCACGACCTGAAGGCCCTCCGCCGCATCCTCCGCGACCTGAAGGGCCAGAAGGGGCCGCTGCTGCTGCACGTGTTCACCAACAAGGGGCACGGCGTCCAGCAGGCGGCCGACGACCCGGTGACGTTCCACAGCCCCGGCGTGTTCGAGGCGGTCGGGCCGGGCCGCCGGAACATCAGCGTGAAGAAGGGCGGCAGCCGGGTGTATACCGATGTCATGTCCGGGGCCATCCACGCGGCCTTGAAGGCCGACCCGAAGGCGTGCGTGCTGACGGCCGCCATGTGCCAGGGGAACAAGCTGGAGAAGGTCCGCGCCGATTTCCCCAAGCAGTTCTTCGACGTGGGCATCTGCGAGAGCCACGGCGTCGCCTTCGCGGCCGGCATGGCCAAGGCCGGGGCGCGGCCCATCGTCAACATCTACAGCACCTTCCTGCAGCGCGCTTACGACCAGATTTTCCAGGAAGTCTGCCTGCAAAACCTGCCGGTCGTGTTCACCATGGACCGCGCCGGTGTCGTCGGACCGGACGGCCCGACGCACCACGGCTGCTTCGACATCGCGTACATGCGGCTGTTCCCGAACATGGTGTCGCTCGCCCCGGCGGACGAGGCCGACGTGGAGCCGATGCTCCAGTGGGCGCTGAGGCACACCGGCCCGGTCAGCATCCGCCTGCCCCGCGCGAACGCCGAGACGCTGCCCCGCGCCAAGCCGCACCTGCCGATCGAACTGGGCAAGTCGGAAGTGCTGACGTGGGGGCCGGACGGCTGCTTCCTGGCCTTCGGCACCACGGCCCACGCCTGCCTGCAAGCGGCGAAGGATCTGCGCGAGGACGGCATCCACGTCGGCGTCATTAGCGCCCGGTTCGTCAAGCCGCTGGACACGAAGACGATTCTCGCCGCCGTCGAGAGCCTGCCGCTGGTCGTGACGGTGGAGGAGGGGACGCTCGAAGGCGGGTTCGGCAGCGCGGTGCTGGAAGCCGCCAACGCCGCCGGCCTGGACACCCGGAGCGTGATCCGCCGCGGGTATCCGGACAAGTTCATCGAACACGGCGACCGCAACGAACTCCTCGCCGGCATGGGCCTGGACGCCGCCGGCCTCGCCGACACCGTCCGCGCGGCGCGGGGCGCGATCACGGTGCCGCTGGCGAAAACCGGCAAGCGCGAGGCCGTCGGTGTGGGGTGAAAGGCAAACTTGTGGTGATAGCCACGGTTCACCGAGACGGCTCACTTTCCGTCCGGCTCGTGCGGGAAGAATTTCATCGGCGGGTCGAACCCCTTCAACTCGGCTAGGGTCGAGGTGGACTTCCCTTCGGCGAGAGCGAGCAACAATTCGGCCAACCCGACCTTGCACTCCTCGACCTGTTGGCGGGGAGCGGCCCGCCACTCGTTCGGTTTCCCGCTGGGGCGATAGCTCATGTCCCTCCCACCGCTCGTGGTCCTGACGAATAGATAGCCGTCTTCGTCCGGGAACATGGGGGGGCCACTCTGCGTCCCGAATTCCTTCATTTCATCATGAAGTGATTTCCGGAATCCGAGGTTCACCTCGGCCACCCTCTTATGCGGGAGTGAGTGTTTCGGGGCGTAGAGCCAGACGACTTCGTCGGTGAAGTATCCCTCGCCGTACATCGTGACGAGATCCTTGTAGTCGTCGGGCAGAGAGGTGCCGAGGGCCTTCTCGACAGCGGCCCAGTCGGCGGCGGTCGGAACCCCTTGGGGAGCGGCCGGCGGCGGGACGAGTTTGACCAACTTCTCCACCGCCGGATGCAACTTGTGCGGTAAAGCTTTGGGCACGGGCGCGGCCTCGGTGGGAAACGAGGCCAGGGCCACCGTCACGAAGAGGCCGGCAATCACGATGGCAAAGCGACAGCTGTTCATTTGAAACTCAGCGGCGGCTGCATTTCTTTGTAAGCCTTCAACTCTTTGGACTCGAGTTTGCCGTTGGCCAGACGGGTCATGAACTCGATCATACCGTACGGAAGTTCCTCGCTGTCGCGGTGTTTGGCCAGAATCACGAGCGTCCACTCGTCCGGCTTGCCTGTGCAACGGTACGCCAACGTCTCCGCGCAGATCGTCACCGCGATGGGCAGCAGTCCACCCTCCTCCGGCCAACACGTCAACTTCCGTCCACGACACTTCGTTCGTGAAGTCCACGCCGTCCAGAACGGTCAGCCGGTATTGCACCGTCGTCGAACTCGCCCCATCGCCGGCACGGGTGAGCGTGTAGCGAACGAGAACGTCCGGGTCGGTGCTGGCCGGATACAGCGTCGTTTCCGGACCGCTGACGGTGACGAGCGGAGCGGGATACACGGTGACGGCGACGGTCGATGTGGACGACTCGCCGAACTCGTTCGTCGCGGTGTAGTGGAACGTGTCGGCACCGGAGAATCCTGCGGTCGGGGTGTAGACCAGCGAACGGCCATCGTCGGAGATCGTGACCGCGCCGTGCTGGGCATCCAGGCCGGCTTGCGAGATCGTCAGGTAGTATCCGTGGTTGCTCGTCTCGTTCGCCAGCGGCGAGATGGTGACGGCACCGTTCATCCCGGTCACGGCCCGATCCGGGGCCGCCGTCGGTGGATCGGAGTACGTCACCGGTTGCTCGTTTACCGAGACGGTCCAGAAGAAGTCGTTGTAGTCCCAGTCGGAGACGGTCGGGTCGGCGGTCAGGTCTTCCAGGTACACCTTCCACGTACTCGACGCCGCCGTCGGCGTGACTGCGAACGCCGCGTGGTTCGAGGTCGATGGGGAGGACGTGCCTTCGGTGAAGGTGTAGGTCGCCGGCGGCAAGCTGACCGCCGCCAGGTTCACCACGACTCCGCCGGTCAGCGCCGCGCGAATGGCGTCCGAGGCGGAGCCGGCGAAGACGAGACCGGTGCCGCTGTTGGTCGAATCGAAGGCAGGATTGACGTGCAGGTTGCCCGAAGTGATGCTGGCGGCGGTGCTGCCCACGGTGCCTTGCGGCGCGCTGTCGAGGTGGACGGTGTACCACGCGGCGGGCACGTCGCGGTTTTCCAGGGTAGTGAGCGACAACCGGTGACGATTTCGCCGACTGGGGTGATCGGGCGGTGCCGGCCGAGACGAGTGAAGAGTTGCATGAGACGCCCTCGACCTCATCCGGAGCCGACAGTGTGAAACGCGAAATGGCCCCGAGCAACGGACCGTTCCGATACACTGGCAACGTTCCTCATTGGGTGCCCGCCATGCCGCCGTTCGCCGTCGCGATCTTCCATTACAACCAGCACGGCCAACTGGTCCTGCACGCCATGCCGATCATGGTGATCGCGGTGTGCATCCTGGCCATCGCATACCGCTACTACTCGGCGTTCCTGGCGGCGAAGGTGGCGGTTCTCAATGACAGCCGGGTGACACCGGCGCACGCGCTGAACGACGGCCAGAACTACCACCCGACCAACAAGTGGGTGCTGTTCGGCCACCACTTCGCGGCGATTTCCGGGGCCGGGCCGCTCATCGGACCGGTACTGGCGATTCAGTACGGCTACCTGCCGGGGCTGCTCTGGCTGGTCGTCGGCGTGTGCCTGGCGGGCGCGGTGCAGGACATGCTCGTGCTGGCCGCCAGCACGCGGCGGAATGGGAAATCGCTGGCCGAGATCGCGCGGGTCGAACTCGGCAAGCCCGCCGCCGTGATCGCCAGCATCGCCATCCTGTTCATCGTCATCATCGCGCTGGCCGGGCTGGGCATCATCGTCGTGAAGGCCCTCGGCGGCGAAGAGGCGAAGCTGCCGACGGGGATGGAGATCGTCGTGCCTGCGAAGGAAGAAGTAATGGGCCGATGGAACCAGGAAACGCCCGGAAAGAAGTGGGTGTTCGAGTTCCCGGCCGGCTGCTCCGTGCGGTACTCGCCTGGAGAGGCGTCGTCATCGCGCTCCGAACGGTTCTTCATCCGCACGCCGGGGATGGCCATCCATCACCGCTCCACGGACCCGAACAACGCATGGCGGTGGGAGGGAGTGGACGCCGTAATCGAGCGGCTACAGTTCATCGGGTATGCGTACCCCGAGGAGGCCGCCTGGGTGCTGCACGCCGGCTGCACGCAGGTCGTGCCCGGCAGCTCGTGGGGCACGTTCACCATCGCCTGCACGATCCCGATTGCCCTGCTGGTGGGCTTATGGATGTACCGCATCCGGCCGGGGCGGGTGGTGGAGGCGTCGCTCATCGGCGCGGTCCTGACGCTGGCGGCGGTGGTGGTCGGCGGGTTCATTCCGGGGTCGAGCCTGGAGCCATTCTTCTCGCTGACGCGGACGCAAACCATCTGGGCGCTGACCATCTACGGCTTCTTCGCGGCGGTGCTGCCGGTGTGGTTGCTGTTGGGGCCGAGGGATTACCTCAGCAGCTTCTTGAAGATCGGCACCGTGATCTTGCTGGTCGTCTCGGTCTGTATTGCGAACCCGCCGCTGGAAGCGCCGAAGTTCAACGAGGTGTTCATGAACGGCGGGCCGACGTTCAAGGCCGGCGGCATCTTCCCGTTCGTCTTCATCTGCGTCATGTGTGGGGCCGTCAGCGGCTTCCACTCACTGGTTTCGTCCGGCACCACGCCGAAGATGATCGAGAAAGAGTCGCACATCCGCACCATCGGCTACGGTGCGATGTTGATTGAAGGGCTGGTCGGCATCACGGCGCTGATCGCCGCCGCCGCGCTGCCGAACACCATCTACTACGACATCAACGTGGCTATTGACGACTTGCCAACCTATGCGGCAAAAGTGAAGGAGGTGGAGGCGAAGTACGGCCGCGACCCGCTGCACGCGGCCGGCGTGTCCGACCTCGGCCACCTGGGGCAGATCGAGGAGAAGGTCGGCGGCGAATCGCTGCGCGGTCGCACCGGTGGCGCGGTCACGCTGGCCGTCGGCATGTCGGTCGTGTTCGAGGACGCCTTCCGAACCTTCGGCGTGACGGCCGACTGGCTGCTGAAGTACTGGTACCACTTCGCCATCATGTTCGAGGCGCTGTTCATCCTCACGACCATCGACGCCGGCACCCGCATCGGCCGGTTCCTGCTGCAAGAGACGGTCGGCCGCGCGTACGCGCCGTTCGCGCGACCGAGCTGGCTGCCCGGCGCGCTGATCGCCAGCGGCCTCGTCACCGCCGGCTGGGGCTGGCTCATCTACTCCGGCAGCGTGGACACCATCTGGCCAATGTTCGGCATCGCCAACCAGGCGCTGGCGGTGCTGGCGCTGGCCCTGGTGACGACGTGGCTGGTGAACGTCGGCCGCGCGCGGTACGCCTTCGTCACCCTGCTGCCGATGCTGTGGGTGAGTACCACCACCCTGACCGCCGGCTACCAGTTGGTGACCGTCGTGTTCCCGCGCGGGAACGCCATCGGCAAGATGTCCGACACGGCGCTGGCGCTGAACGTCGGGCTGGTGGTGTTCGTGCTGAGCAGCGTGTTCAGCCTGGTGCTGTGGGCCGCCGCCCGCTGGCTGCTGGTGGCGACCGGCAAAATCCCGACGCGAACCGAGGGGTGAAGGAAAAACAGGACTAACCACAGAGACACAGAGGCACCGAGAAGACAGAAGAGAGGGGAGAGTTCTGAAAAATGATTCTTCCCTCCTCTTCTCGGTGCCTCTGTGTCTCTGTGGTTAGTTCTTGCTTCCGCTCCGGTGCCGCCGAAACCCGCGTTGAACACCCCCCCGTTCGCGTGCTACAGTTTCGCGGCTTTCTTCCCGCGGGCGAAACTTCATGAAGTGCGTTGTGACCGGCGCGGCCGGGTTCATCGGTTCCCACCTGTGCGAACGGCTGCTCCGCGACGGCCACTCCGTCGTCGGCATCGACTGCTTCACCGACTACTACGCCCGGAGCATCAAGGAAGGGAACCTGTTCGCCGTCCGCCAGTTCCCGAACTTCGCCTTCCACGAATTGGACTTGGCGTCGGCCGACCTCACCCCCGCGCTGGCCGGCGCGGAGTACGTCTTTCACCTGGCGGCGATGCCCGGCCTGACCCGCAGTTGGATCGACTTCGACCTCTACAACCGCTGCAACCTGGTCGCCACCCACCGGCTACTCGAAGCGCTAAAGGACGTGCGGACGGTGCGGAAGGTCGTGTACGCCAGCACGAGCAGCGTGTACGGCAAGTACGCCAGCGGCGACGAGAGCCTGCCGACGAAGCCGAGTTCGCCCTACGGCATCACGAAGCTGGCCGGCGAGCAACTGGCCCGCGTCTACTTCGACGAGTTCGACATCCCCGCCGTGGTGCTGCGGTTCTTCAGCGTGTACGGCCCCCGCCAGCGGCCGGAGATGGGCATCCACCTGTTCATCAAGTGGGTGCTGAGCGGCACGCCCATCAAGCTGACCGGCGACGGCATGCAGGTGCGGGGCGCGACGTACATCGACGACTGCGTCGAGGCGACGACGCGGGCCGGGTTCGACGCGCTGCCGGGCGAGACATACAACCTGGGCGGCGGCGAGATCGGCACCATCCTGGACCTGATCCGCAAGATCGAGAAGATATCGGGGAAGACCGCCGTGATCGAACGTCACCCGCCCCGCAAGGGCGACCAACTCGCCACCGGCGCGGACGTGACGAAGCTGTTCCGGCACCTCGGCTGGAAGCCGACCACCGGCATGGACGAAGGCTTGGCGAAGCAGATCGAATGGCAGCGAGGACTGTTGAGGAACTGAAAAGAGGCCCGCAGACGACGCAGACTTCAACGCAGATGAAGGCATGAACAGGGAAGATTGAAAGCTGTTTTTTCATCTTCATCATGCCTTGAAATCTGCGTCCTCTGCGGGCCTCGGATTTGACTCGTCGATTCCCAACCCGGAGCAAGGATGCTCGACACCCTGAACCGACACCTCGTCTTGCCCGCCATCGCCGCGAAGCGGCGGAGCAAGGTCTTCCACTACCTCCGCGAGTTGGAGCGGTCGCAGTTCGACCCGCCGGAGGCGATCCGGGCGCGGCAACTCGTCGCGCTGAAGGCGCAACTGCGGCACGCCTTCGCCACCGTGCCGTACTACCGCCGGACGTGGACCGCCGCCGGCGTTCACCCGGCCGACGTGAAGACCCTCGACGACCTGCGGCACTTCCCCGTCCTGACGAAGGCCGACATCCGGGCGCACGCGGCGGAGTTGTTCTCCGAAGCGTACCGCGGCAAGAAGGTCCGCACGAAAACGACCAGCGGCAGCACCGGCGTTCCGCTCGCCATCAAGCTCGACGAACCCGGCGCGCAGTGGAAGTCCGCGTGTACGATGCGGGCCGACCAGTGGTCGGGCTACCGGCTCGGCCAGCGGGTGGCGAAGGTGTGGGGCAACCCGGAGTACCGCCACTTCGGGCTGCGCGGCCGGCTGACGAACGCGGTCGTGGACCGGGCCATTTACCTCGACACCATCGGCCTGACCGAAGCGCGGATCAAGGAGTTCGTCGCGGAACTCCGGCGGCACCGGCCGGGGTTGCTGTTCGGTCACGCGCACTCGCTCTACCTGCTGGCGTGCGCGCTGAAGAAAAGCGGCATCGACGACATCCGGCCGAACGGCATCGTCAGCACCGCCATGCCGCTGCACCAGTATCAGCGGGAGGTGATCGAAGCGGTGTTCGGCGTGCCGGCGACCAACCGCTACGGCTGCGAGGAGGTGTCGCTCATCGCCTGCCAGTGCGAGAAGTCCCAGGGGCTGCACGTCGCGGCGGAGAGCGTGTACGCGGAACCGATCGACACCGGTCCGCTCCTGCTCACCGACCTGTCGAACTTCGCCATGCCGCTGATCCGGTACAAGGTCGGCGATGTCGTCACCATGTCCGGCAAACCCTGCTCGTGCGGGCGCGGGCTGCCGACCATCGAGACGGTGGAAGGCCGCGACGCGGACTACGTCGTCACGCCGGCCGGGGCGCTCATCTCCGGCATCTCGCTGACGGAGAACTTCGCCGTGCTGATCCGTGGCGCGGCCCAGGTGCAACTGATTCAAGAGACCGTCACCCACTTGCGCGTCCGCATGGTGACGGATGACCTCTTCACCGACGACAGCCGGCGGCAGGTGGCCCGCCTCGTGACCGACACCTTCGGCCCGACCATGCGACACGACCTGGAACTGGTGGACGCCATCCCGCAGGAGCCGAGCGGCAAGTACCGCTTCTGCGTGTCGAAGGTGGCGGCGGAGTTCATGAGGGGGTTGAGCGCATGACGCCCACCGTGTCCGTCGTCATGGCGGCGAAGAACTACGCCCGGTTCATCGGCCAAGCCATCGATTCGGTCGTCGCGCAGACGTTCGCCGACTGGGAACTCATCGTCGTCGACGACGGCAGCACCGACGGCACCGAGGCGATCGTCCGCCCGCACCTGATCGACCGCCGCGTCCGCTACGTCCGCTCGGACTCGCTCGGCCAGTCGCGGGCGAAGAACCTCGGCGTCGGGCTGACGGCCGGCGAGTTCGTCGCGTTCCTGGACGCCGACGACGCCTGGCTGCCGGCGAAGTTGGAGCGGCAGTTGGACGTCTTCCGCGCGAACCCGGCCGTCGGGGTCTGCTTCTCCGGCCGGCGGATCATCGACGAGGCGGGGCACGAGTTGCCGGCCGCGTGTGCCCCCGCCGCCGACCAGCGCGGGGACGTGCTGGCGGCCATCTTCCGCAAGAACTTCGTCTGCTTCTCGTCGGCGGTGGTGCGGCGGGCGGTGTTCGACCACGTCGGCGGGTTCGACCGCGAACTCGACCTGGCCATCGACTACGACCTGTGGTTGCGGGTGGCGGCGCGCCACCCGTTCGACTTCGTGTGCGAGCCGCTGGTGCTCTACCGCACCGGGCACGGCAACCTGTCGAAGAAGCTGAGCGACCGGGTGGCGACGGCCGTGTCGATCATCACGCGGGCGGTGTCCCGCCGGGGTCTCGGCGGTCGCATCCCGCGGCGGGATGTCGGCGAGGGGTATGCGTCCACCTGCCGGGCCATCGGGTATGTCCTGCGGGAATCGGAACCGGTGACGGCGATGCGGTGGTACTGGCGGGCGGCGACGTGGTCGGGCCGGCCGGCCGGCCTGGTCCGGGGTCTGCTCGCCTGCGCCGCCCGGTGGGCGAGCGGCCGGCGGACCCCCGCCGCCGCCGCCGAGAACGCGACCGCCAACCGGTGAGGTCACGGGCATTCGCGGACGACCCAACTCTTCTCACCTCCCCTCGTTGAGGGAGGTGGAAGAATTGCGACACCGCTCGGGGCGACGATGCCCGGCCGTCACACCTGCTGCTCGGCCAGGGCGTGCCAGTCGTCGAGAAGCCGGCCGATGTTCTTGTACCCGAAGTCGATGTTCGCCAGCTCGTGGCCGAGGTCCACGGCGCGGGGCAACTCGCCGTTCTCCGCCGACCCGGTGGCCAGTTGGAACAGCACCTCCTTGCGGGCCGGCTCGTCGGCCGGCGCGGTCAGCGCCACCAGCGCCTCCTCGAAGTTCCGCTGCGCCAGCTTCCAGTTGTTCCGCTTGCGGAAGCAGACGCCCAGGTACATCGCCGCGCGGCCCTTCCACTTGTCGTCGCGGCGGGCGACCTGGAGTTCGGCGATGGCCTCGTCCAGCTTGTCCAGCCGCATCAGCCGCACGCCCAGTTCCACCCGGTGGCCCGCGTCCGTCGGGAACCGCTCGACCTTCAGGCGGAACAGCTCCGCCTCCCGCGCGGCGATCTCCTTCTGGAACCGCGACCGAATCGCTTTCAGCTCGTCGGTCGTCGGCTCGTCGGCGAAGTCGGTGTCGTCCGCCGTCCGGGCGGCCACGGCCTTCAGTTTGGCCTCCGTGCGGTCCAGGTTCTCGCGGAGCGGGAGGAGGTCGAGTTCGAGCAGGTCGGCTTGCAGTTTGAAGTGCCCGCCGGTCGGCCCCAGCCCCTGTTGGAGGACGGCCCGCGCGCGGTCGATCTGCCCGTGCCGGCGGTACGCCGCCGCCAACTGGCCGTACAGTTCCGGTTCGGTCGGGTCGGCCTCGATCCGCTTCAGCAGTGCCGCCGTGTCCCGCGCCACCTTGTCCTGCTTCTCCACCGCCCGCGCCTCCATCCGCCCGATCACCGGCGACTCCTTGCTGCCGCTCAGCGCCTCCTCGTACCCGCCGCGGGCGATGGTCTCGCTGGCCGCCAAGTCCTTGGCTTTCGTCGCCGCCTCCACGTCGCGGGGGTTGGCCTGCTGCACCAGTTGCCACAGCGAGATGGCTTTCTGGAAGTCGCCCCGCTTCTCGAACAGGCGGGCCAGCGCGCGGTTCAGGGTGGCGTCGCGGGGGTACTTCTGCCGCGCCTGGTCGAGCGTGAACGCGGCCAAATCGAGCGACCCGAGTGCCTCGAACGCCTCGGCCGCGTCCATCGCCGTGCCCAGATCCCACGGGTTGCGGGCGAACACGTCCTCGCACACCTCGATCACCCGCAGGTAGTCGCGGCCGGCCTTCGCCCCCTTCACGCGGGCCTTGAACCGGGGGGTGGAGAAGAAGGCGAACCGGCTGCCGCGCAAGTTGTTCCCGTACTTTTCCTTCTGGCACCGCCGCAGGGTCTGGCGGAACAGGAAGTTGCCGGGGTCGAGCCGGCAGCACGTCCGCAGCAGTTGGATGGCGTAGTCGTGGTTGCCGGTCTGGATCACCTGCCGGGCGCGCTCGAACGTCTCGGCCGTCACCCGGCGCTGTTCCGCCGTCGGCGTGGGCAGGGTCTGGCTGCTCCGGTCGGCCATGGGTCAATCCTTGGAGGTCGTGCGCAGTGTTGTGTAGTTGTACCACACACCCGCCGTCGGAGGAATGACCGGTCGGGCGAACGACCCGACGGGTGAGCCGACCGCCGGCGGCCCGCGACGTTCCGTTCGATGCCGCACGCGGCGCGCCTCGATCCGTTCGACGCGAGCGACGGATTCGCCGGGCTACTCCCTCCGCAGCGCCGGAATCAGCGGCGCTCTCGCCGCGCTTCGGGTCGCCCACACCGCCACCGCGAACCCCACTACGAACACCGCGCCCAGCAGTAATCCCAATCGCGGCGCGTCGAACTGCCCGCCCAGTTGCAGGTTCGGCAACACCGAGATCAGCGCGGCGACGAGGCCGATGCCCAGCCCCGCGATCAGCAGCAACAGGTTCTCGACCAGCACCAGCCGGACGAGCGTGCGCGGGCGATAGCCGACGGCCCGTAGCACCGCCAGTTCCGACCGCCGCTCCCACACGCCGCGCAGGATGACCACCCCCAGCCCGCACACGCCGAGCAGCAGCCCCAGCCCGCCGAGCAACTGGAACGTGGACAAGTATGCGCCGATGACGGCCTGGTACGCCGCCACCTTGTCGGCCGTGCGGGACACCACGAAGCCATTCCCCTGGAGGCCGGTTTCGAGCAGCTCCGCGGCGCGGGCGAGTTTGTCCGCCGGGGCGTCGATCAGGAACAACCGGAACCCCTCCTCGCGCGGGTAGAGGTCGCGGAAGTTCTTGTCCGACATCATCAGCTCGCTCTGGAAGACGCTGTCCTGGAACGTGCCGACGATGCGCAGTTTCACGTCGCGGCCGGCCGCGTCGGGCACCGCCACCGTGCCGCCGAGGAACGTCTTCAGCATCCACATCGCCGTGTTCTGCTCGACGAAGATCGGGATCGCGCCGTCGGTTCGCGGCTTCGCCAGCAGCAGCCACGGGTTCGCCTTCTCCCCCGGCGTCTCGGCTTCGGTCATGGCGAACGTGAAGCGGTTGAGCGGGATCAGTTCGTCCGGCACGCCGACGACGCGGGGCTTGCCGGCCTGGTACAGGTTCAGGCAACTGGCGTCGTCCCCACCCCGCAACCGGAACGGCATCGCCTTCAGCTTCAACTCCGCCAGGTCCGCCTTCGCCTTCTGGTAGCGCGGGTCGGTGGACGCGCCGCCGAAGGCGTCTTGCAGTTTGCCCAGGAAATCGCCGGCCCCCGGTTCGCGGTCGAACGGCTGGAACACCGGCACGTCGGCCTCGGCGATGAGGGCGAACCCGCCGCTGCCGCCGCTCGGCTCGGCGAACCCGGCCCCCGGCTTCTTGCGGAAGCTCTCGACGGCCACCAGCAGGAACGTCGCCAGTGACAGCAGGGTGACAGTGAGCAGGCTGCGCGACGCGGAGCGGGTGGCGTTCCTCAGCCCCAGCCCCGGCACGCTCGCCACCGCCGTCGGGGCGCGGCGGAGCCAGGCGCGGAAGAGGAAGAGGCCGGACAGCAGCAGCAGGAAGCCGCCGCCGAAGAAACTGCCTGCCCGCATGTCGGCGTTGCCGACCCACCGCCCGCCGATGACCAGCCCGACGCCGAGGACGCCGCATACGATGGACAGCACCACCGACCGCCGGGGCGTCACCGGCTTCGCTTCCAATTCGGCCACTTCCGTTTGCCCGCGCAGCAACTGCGGCGGCGGCACCTTCACCAGCGCCCGCACCCCCAGCCAGATGGCGAACACCGCCACCAAGCATGTCGCCGCGAAACCGACGGGCAGCGACACGGCCCCGACGTGCAGCGTCAAGTAACTGCCGACGTTGGCGTCCGGCCACAGGGATGTGAGGACGCGGAGCATCCCGTCGGCGTACAGCACCGCCAGCCCGACCCCGACCGCCGCACCCACGACGGCCACGATGCCCGCCTCGGCGAGCAGCATGTTCCGCACTTTCCTCGGCGAATACCCGGTCGCCAGCAGCAGCCCGACTTCCTTCGCCCGGCGGTCCACGGCCAGCCGGAACAGCATCCCGACCAGCAGCAGCGCGGCCAGGATGAGCAGGAAGCTGAACGCCAGCAGCATCATGCCGAAGTCGGTGCCGCCCTTGCTGGCGGCCAGGAACCGCTCGCGGAACGGCTCGAACCGTAGCCCGACGGCGGCCGGATCGAGGTGCTTCCGCAGTTCGACCCGCAGCCGCGTCGCAGTCGCTTCGGCCTTCTCGCCAGCGGCCGGCGCGACACGGATGGACGTGACCGACCCGAACCGGCTGCCGAACAACTTCTCGCCGGCGGCCCGCGTGATGTACGCCTTCGGCGTGGCGCGGTGCCGGTCCCAGAACTGCTCGTTCGCGTCCCGCGACTTGATCCGGCCGGCGTTGTACGGGAACGGCGGCTTCCAACTGCTCATCGTCAACTGGTCGGTGATGCCGGGGAACGGCGGCGTCAGGTCGCGGTCCAGCGCCGGCACCTCGAACGGCACCCGCCCGGCGACGGTCAGCGTCGCCCACGCCTCCTCGACGCTCGCCTCCATCTCCGGCTTGAAGTACCCGACCGTCACCTTCGAGCCGACCGGCACCGCTTTCAGTGGCGACTGCGGCCAGTCGAGCAGCAGGATTTCGTCGTCCTTCAGGACCGGCAGGGGCGGGCCGTCGGGCGCAGTCAGGCCGAGCGGGGCGGGCGCGGCCGGGTCGAGGCCGGCGATCATCGAGTACGGCAGCGTCGGGACTTCGGCCCAGGCCGCTCGCTCTTCCGTCGTCGGCATGTTCGGCACCCGCGCCTCGCCGGCAGCAATCGTGTTGGCGAGGTAGATCAGCGTCCGCTCGGAGCGCAGGCCGAGGGCGGCCGTCGCCTTCTCCACGGCCACGACGGTCGCCGCATCGAGGACGAGTTGTTCGCTCTCCACCGACACGTACGCTTGGCCCGGCCCGGCCGGCTTCACCCGCAGGCCGTAGTCGGCGAGGTCGAGCTTCGGCGCGAGGGCGGCGTTCAGTTCGTCGGCGGTGCCGCCGTAAGAGAGCAGCGCGTTCACCTTGCCGGGCAGCTCCAGCCGCTTCTGCAACACTTCCAGCGGGACCATCACATTCAGCGGCGGCTCCGGGTTCGGCGTCAGGTTGAAGTCGTCGAAGGCGTCGTCGGCCGACAGGACGGCGTCCACCTTCAGCTTGACGGACTCCGCCACGTCGTCTAGCGATCGCTTGCCGAGGAGCGACGACCGCGGCACGGCCGACATCTTCTGCACGCCGAGGACGATCTCGTCCCCGACGCCCGCGCCCAGCCGCGCCGCCACCCGCGCCGACAGGATCGCGCCCTTCCCCGGTTCGGCCCGGATGTAAACGGGGCGGGTGGTCCCGAAGACCGTGACGCGGCCGAGTCGCCGCTCGGTGCCGTCCGTCGCCGTCGCGCGGGCGGACCCGGACAACAACAGGACCGGGAGTGTGTCGGGTGGCAACGCCGTCGCCAGCGATTCGCGGACCATCCGCGGGCCGACGTACCCGGCGGTGACGCCGTTCAGTTGCCGCTCGGCGCGCGCGCGGAGACTTCCCCGCAGCGAGTCGCCGACGATCAGCGCGCCGGTCAGGACGGCCGCGCCGATCATGACGCCGACGGCGACGGGCACGGTCGCGGCGAAGTGGTATCGCAGGGTGCGCAGGACGAGGGCAGTGGTGGAGCGCATGTTACGCGAGCCTCCCGTCGGTCATCTCGGCGCGGCGGGCGAAGGTCTTCGCCAACTCCGCGCTGTGCGTCACCACCACCAGGATGGCGTTCTCCTGCTTGTGCAACTCGGCCAGCAGGTCGGCCACGTCGCCGGCCGAGGCGCGGTCCAGGTTGCCGGTCGGCTCGTCTGCCAGCAGCAGCATCGGCTTGTGGATGAGCGCCCGCGCGACCGCCACCCGCTGGCGTTCGCCGCCACTCAACTCCGCCGGGCGGTGGTCGAGGCGGTGGCCCAACCCCACGCGGTCCAGCAGCTCCCGCGCGTCCTTCTCCAGTTGCACGCGATCCGCCGTCGGATTCACCAGCGTCGGAATCAGCACGTTTTCCAGCACCGAACACTGCGGCAGCAGGTGGTGGTCCTGGAACACGAAGCCGATGTGCCGGTTGCGGAAGGCGGCGAGGGCGTCGTCGGACAGGACAAACGGGTCGGTGCCGTCGAGCTTCACCGAACCCGTCGTCGGGCGGTCGAGGGTGCCGAGGATGTGCAGGAGCGTGCTCTTCCCGGACCCCGACGGCCCCGTCACCGCCAGCGCCTCGCCCCGGTCCAGGGTGAGGGACACCTCGGTCAGCACGCTCAGCGGGCCGGACCGGGTGGGGTACTCCTTGCCGACGTTCTCGATGACCAGCGACATGGGCGACTCGTGCGGGATCGGGTGAGGTTGTTGATTTCCGCTAGGGTGGGCCGCTCTCGCCGAGAGCGACTGTCTTTGTTAGCCCGCCGCGCCAGCAAG
>JAYUFU010000144.1:0-18823 GCA_043738505.1 Fimbriiglobus sp.
AACGGTGTGCCCCCCGCTTCTCGTGTTTCCCGGTCGGACGGTCGCCGGCTTTCGCGCGGCACCGACAACGGGAAAGGTCGTGTGACCTGTGACCTCGGCTCGATGACCGAGTGGTGAGTGCCGGCGCGGGTTTCGCTTGCGGAACTCGTGGCTGCCGCGTGCGGATCGGGGTTGGCGAGCGGGCGGAAACGGGTGGGAGCCGGAATGGCACCCGTCAGGCCCGAACGAACCGGACGACCCGTGGGGCGGGCAGCCGCAAGTGGCCCGGCGGCGACTCCGGTTCGGAGGAGAAAGCGTGAGCGGAACTCATGAATGCGTTCCTCACCGTCGGCAAAGTGTGGGTGATTCGACAAGGCCGACAACCTATCAGTCACCGTTTATATTGTACCCCGCCGACAGGCAGACGCAACGAAAATTCCGACGAGGTTTCGGGAAATCGAAACCGCTCGCGGAGCGAGCGGCGGCGACAGCGGCCGATCGCCGACACCGCGGGATCACCCGGCCGCAGTTCCCGGCGTTCCGGCCACGCTCATTTCCAGCCTCGCACCCGCCTCCCGTGACGGCCCGGCCATTTCCCTTGCTCGCCCGCCCCGTCGCGGCGTAGCATTCCCCGTAACACGGGCGGGCGCGGGTTTTTCCAATCCGCCGCCGGGCGTCCGTCGTCGGATACGGTGAGAGGACTATGGGCAATCGCGGGGCTGCTGCCATCGGCCGACGACCACCGGACGCGACCGTCCCGCTCCCCGCCGGGGGCGGCGGGTCGCCGGAACATCCCGTCGTGGCCGCGTTCACCGCCCTGCGGGACGAACTGGTGTCCACGCTGCTGTACGTGCTGGGCAACCGGGACGACGCCCAGGACGCCGCCCAGGAGGCGTTCCTCAAGTGCTGGCGGGCCAGGGACACGGCCGCGACGGTGGACAACCTCCGCGCGTGGATCTTCCGCGTCGGCCTGAACACCGCCAAGGACATGCAGCGGAGCGCCTGGTCCCGCCGCGTCAAACCGCTGATCGCCGAGGACACCATGCTCGCGTCACCCGACATCGCCCCGGACGCCGCCTACGAGGACCGCGAGGCCGTGGACCGGCTCAAGGCCGCTCTGGTCGAACTCCGACCGGACGAGAAGGAAGTGTTCCTGCTGCGGCAGAACGGCGACCTGACTTACGAGGAGATCGCCGCCATCCGCAAGGCCCCCGTCGGCACCGTCAAGACCCAGATGCGGTCGGCCCTGATCAAGCTGCGGAAGGTGCTGGTGAGCAGTGAGCCGTGAGCCGTGGCCGGTGGCCGGAGAAGACGACAGCGGAACGGAAGAGAAGACAGAAGAGCGCGATTCACCCTGCCTGGCGTGACGCCGGTCCCCGGATCGGTGTCGAACCCTTGCCCGAACCCCACCGGGCGGCCCCGCGCCGCCCTGCCCCCGCCCGATGGCCCATCGGGAGGAGTACCTTCCATGCCCCGCTCCGACGACCTCGACCCCATCGTCCTGAACTGGCTGTACGGCCTGCTCGACCCGGCCGAGGCGGCCGACGTGGCCGCGAACGTGGCCGCCGACCCCGACTGGACCGCCGCCCGCGACCGCGTGACCAAGGCCCGCGGGCTGATGGCCGCCGCCGCCAAGTCGGCGTTCCCGGCCGTCCAGTTCCGCCCGCCGGCCGAGCCGGTGGCGATGCCCAAGCCGTCGAAAGCGGCCCGCGCGTCGATGCTGTCGGTCTGGACCAAGTGGGCCGTCGCCGCGTCGCTGCTGCTGGCGTTCGCCGGGTTCGGCGCGCCGGCGCTCATCGACGCCGTCGGGTACAAGGCGTATCGCGGCCCCGTGGACCGCGAACTGGCCGCCGCCAACAAGGCGAAGCAGAACCGGGATATCGCCAAGGCCGTCGTGGACGCCCAGCGGATCCAGGTGGAAGTGCGGTTGGCCAAGGCGACCGACACCCGCAAGCGACTGGAAGCCGGCTGGATCGCGGCCGAGGTCGCGGCGGTGAATCAGGGCCTGGCGCAGCCGTTCGCCGTCAGCGTGACCGGCCCGACGACGGCCGTCCCCGGCGCGCTCAACGAGTACACCATCGCCGTCACCGACAAGCAGAACAAGCCGTACCCGGCCGCCGTCGAGGTGGCCGTGCGGGACGGCACGGGCAAGGAGATCCACGCCCAGACGTTCACCCCGGAGAGGAACCCCGACGGGAACAAGTTCCGCCTGCCGCCCGGCGTGTGGGAGAAGGTGCCGACCGGCTCCGAACTGTTCCTGGCCATCTCGGCCGTGGACGCCAAGACCGGCACGCGGTCGGACCTGACCGAGAACCTGCGGATGCTGGAGCCGACGTTCACCACCTTCCTGACCACCGACAAGCCGATGTACCGGCCGGGCGAGACGGTCTACTTCCGCTCGCTGACGCTCGACCGCTTCCGCTTCCTGCCGCCGGCCACCGAGTTGCCGCTGAAGTTCGTCGTGCTGAAGCCGGACGGCAGCGAGTTGCCCGGCAGCGAGACGAGCGGCCTGGCCAAGCCGACCGCCAAGGCGAAGGACGGGCTGATCGACCCGGTGCTGGGGCCGGACGGCGCGCCCGTCCGCGGCGTCGGCACCGGCACCGTGGCCGTCGCCGCGGAGCTGGCCGGCGGCGAGTACACCCTGCAAGTGTGGGAACTGCCCCGCCCCGGCCAGCCGGCGAGCGAGAACAAGAGCAAGCCGCTGGCGACCCGCAAGTTCCTCGTCAACAACTTCACCCCGCCCACCTTCCAGAAGAAACTGGAGTGGGTCGGCAAGTCGTTCGGGCCGGGGGACAAAGTCGGGTTCACCGTCGAATGCACCGACCAGGCCGCGCCGATGACCGACGCGCCGGTCGCCGTCACCGTGGACGCCGACGGCACGGACATCAAGCCGACGCGGGTGCCGGCCAAGACCGACAAGAACGGCAAGGCGTTCGTCGAGTTCACCCTGCCGAGCGGGGTCGATGAGATCAGGCACGCCAGCGTCACGTTCGTCGTCGCCAAGATGAACGGCAACGACGTGGTGAAGGCCGAGACGCTGGTGAAGTCGGTGCCGCTCGTCACCCGCAAGATGACCGTCGAGTTCTTCCCCGAAGGCGGCGACCTGATCGCCGGCGTGCCGAACCGCGTCTACTTCCGCGCCACCACCTCCGCCGGCAAAGCGGCCGACATCGTCGGCTGGCTGACCGACGGCACCCGCGACCTCGTCCGCGTGAACACCCTGACCGACGCCGACCACCCCGGCGTCAACCAGGGCCTCGGCGCGTTCGACTTCACCCCGCAGCCGGGCGCGAAGTACGCCGTGCGGCTGGAAACGCCGACCGGCATCCTGCAACCCCGCGCGGCCATCGGCCCCGCCGCCGTGGCCGCCGGTGTCGGCGGGCTGGCCGCCACGCCGACCGTCGGCTACCAGCTGCCGGACGCCAAGGCCGACGGCCTGGCCATGACCATCCCGACCGGTGTGACGAAAGCCGGCGAGCCGATCAAGGTGACGCTGCACCCGGCCGGCAAGACCTCGAAGATGGTGTTCGTCGGGGCGTACACGCGGGGCCAGCCGATCGCCCACGCGAAGGCCACCCTCACCCCCGGCCAACCCACCGAAGTGGTCCTCGACCCCGGCGCGGTGACGCTCGGCGGCGTCACGCGGATCACCGTGTTCGACCTGCCGCACGACGACTCGGCCGGCCGCGACGATCTCAAGCCGCTGGTCGAGCGCCTCGTCTACCGCCAGCCCGGCGAGCGGCTGAACCTGAGCTACACCGTCAAGCGGAACGGCAAGCCGGTGGAGAAGGGCCAGTACCTGACGCCCGGCGCGGCCGTCGAACTGGACGTGTCCAGCAAGGACGAGCGCGGCAACGACAAGCCCGCCATCCTGTGGGCGGCCGTGGTGAACAACAGCGTCATCGTGGACGCCGACGAGAAGACCCGGCACGCCCTGCCGACGCACTTCCTGCTGACCGGCGAGGTGCAGAAGGGCGACGAACTGGAACACTCCGACTTCCTGCTGACGGACCACCCGAAGGCGGCCGCCGGCCTCGACCTGCTGCTGGGCACCCAGGGCTGGCGGCGGTTCGCCGAGCAGCCGAACGCCGAGTTCCGCCAGAAGGCGGTGGCCGCCGACGTGCGGGAGCAACTGCAACTGGTGTCGGCGACGACCGGCCCGATCCCGACCGGCTGGCAGCCGAAGTTCCGCCGCGTGTTCGACGAGTACTGGCCGAAGTACGAGGCGTCGCTGATCGAACTGGAGTCGGCCGAACAGGCGCAGTGGGAGTACCGCGCGAGCGGCGACCCGGAGGCGGATGTCCGCAAGACGAAGGCCGAGTACGACCAGAAGATGGCCAAGTTCGGCACGGTGGTCGTGGACCTGGAACCCTACGACAACGCCATCGTCCGCCGCGGCAACTACCTGCCGTTCCTCATCGGCTTCTTGGTGCTGGCCGCCGGCGGGCTGATCGTCGTCCGCCAGTTCGCGCTGAAGCCGACCGAGGCCGCCCGCAAGCACCTGGCCGTCGGAGCCGTCGGCCTGCTGCTGCTGGCCGCACTCACGTTCGGCACGACGCTGGTGAGCGGCGACAACGGCGACTGGCGGTCCCTCGCCAAGATCGCGCCGAAGCCGGAGCGCGGCGACGGCATGTACTCCGGTCGGAAGACGGCCACCGCGGCCCGTGCGGAAATGGCTCCGTTCGGCGACGACGCGGCCGCGTTCCAGATGGCCGCGAAGGCGGACGGCGGCATGGCCCCCCGCGCCGTGCGGGCGGCGGCCGAGGCCGACCGCGAACGGCTCGACAAGAACATGGGCGAAGGGAAAGGCGGCGGCTTCAACGGCGGTGGGATCGGCGGCGGTCGGCCCGGCGGGTTCCCCGCTCCGCCGGCCATGCCCGCCGGCCCCGGTGGTCCTGGGTTCGCGCCGCCCCCCGGCCCCGTGCCCCAGCCGGTTGCCATGGCCCCCGCCCGCGGCGGAGCCGGCGACAAGAACAACGCGGCCGACCCCGCCAAGCAAGCGGCCGGCAAATTCAAGAACGACGCCCGGACGCCGGTCCTGCCGCCCGTCCAAGACGGCTTCCCGAAGCCGGGTGACGCGAAGGGCGAACCAGCGTTCCCCGGTCAGCCGTTCCCCGGTGGTGGTCCCGCTGGGCCGGGGATGCCCGGCCGCGGGGCCGCCGGAATGCCGGGCGGGTTCGCCGGGATGCCCGGCCGTGGGATGCAGATGAAGGAAGCCGAAGGGAAGGATGTCTTCAACGAGGCCAAATTCTTGTTCCGCGAGAAGCGGAAGCAGGAACTGGGCGAGGCGGTGAAGAAGGCCAACGGCGGGAAAGGCATTGCGGAGAAGTTCCAGCAACTGAACCTGGACGCCGCCGGGCTGGTCGAGAACCTGCTCCCCCGCCTGTCGCCGCTGCCAGTCCGCGAGTACGCCCACGCCCGCGCCGCCACGGCCACCGACAAGCGGGAAGACTTCACAGAAACGCTGCTCTGGCAGCCGGTGCTGGTCACGCCCGCCAACGGCAAGGCGACGGTCTCGTTCGCCCTGTCGGACCAAGTGAATCCCTACGAGGTGCTGATCGCCGGCCACACGCTGGACGGTCGCCTCGGCTCCGTGTCGGGCGTCCTCGAAGTCCGCAAGGCGTTCAGCGTCGGCACCAAGCTGCCGGCCGAGATCGGCTCGTCGGACAAGATCGACCTGGCCGTCGTCGGCATCAACGAGGCCGACGCCGTCCGCACCGGCGAAGTCACGCTCACCCCGGACGGGCTGGCCGTGGTCGGGCCGAACAAAGTGACGCTGGACCTGGGCGCGGGCAGCGGCGGCCGCAAGATCGTCCGCCTGACTCCGACCAAGACCGAGGGCAAGCTCGGCCTGAAACTGGACGGCGTGGCCGGCACCGACACCGACAGCTTCACGCACCGGGCGATCACCGTCGTGCCCGACGGCTACCCGGCGAGCGGCGAGAAGTCGGACCTGCTGGAGAATAATGTCACCCTGACGCTGGTCGCGCCGAAGCTGATCGTCGGCGGCTCGCTGAAGGCCCGCGTCACGGTCTACCCGAACACCCTGTCCGAGATTCAGGCCGGGCTGGACGGGCTGCTCCGCGAACCCTACGGCTGCTTCGAGCAGACCAGCACCACCAACTACCCGAACGTGCTGGTGCTGGACTACCTGAACGAGACCAACCAGGCGAAGCCGGAAGTCGCCATGCGGGCGAAGGGCTTCATCGACCGCGGGTACGCCAAGCTGACCAGCTTCGAGTGCCAGTCGCCGGTGGACCCGTCGAAGAAGGGGTACGAGTGGTTCGGCGGCACCGCCCCGCCGCACGAGGCCCTCACCGCCTACGGCCTGCTCCAGTTCACCGACATGAGCCGGGTGCATCCGGTGGACGCCGAGATGATGGCCCGCACCAAGAAGTACCTGCTCGGCCAGCGGGACGGGAACGGCGGGTTCGCCCGAAACACCCGCGCCCTGGACACCTTCGGCCGCGCCCCGGACCACGTCACCGCCGCGTACATCGTGTGGGCGCTGACCGAGTCCGAGAAGAAGGTCGCCGAGAAGTCGGACCTGTCGAAGGAGATCGCCGCGCTGACGGAGAAGGCGAAGGACTCGAAGGACCCGTACTTCCTGGCTCTGCTGGCCAACTCGCTGATGAACGTCGGCAAGCGGGCGGACGCCGAGAAGCTGCTGGCGAAGGTCGGCGACATGCAGGCGAAGGACGGCAGCGTCCCCGGCGCGGAGACGAGCGTCACCTGCTCCAGCGGTCAGGCGCTGCTGATCGAGACGACCGGGCTGGCGGTGCTGGGCTGGCTGAAGGCGAACGACACCGGCACCTACCGCAAGCAGGTGGACGCCGCCGCCAAGTGGATCGGCAGCCAGCGCGGCGGGTACGGCGGCTTCGGCTCGACGCAGTCCACGATCCTCGCCCTCAAGGCGCTGATCGACTACGCCCGGTCCACCAAGCGGCCGGCCGAGAGCGGCTGGGTGAAGGTGAGCGTCGGCGGGAAGGAGATCGCCAAGAAGGACTTCACCACCGAGCAGACGGGGCCGATCGTCCTCGACCTGCCCGACGCCGAGAAACTGTTGGAGTCCGGCAGCACCGAACTGGTGGTGGAAACGTCCGCCAAGCAGGCGTACCCGGTGACGGCGAGCTGGGAGGCCCGCACCCGTCAGCCGCTCAGTTCGGACAAGTGCCCGGTGGCGCTGACGACCAAGCTGACCGCCGCCGAAGTGGGCGAGGCCGCCAGCGTCCGCCTCGACGTGACGATGACGAACCTCCAGGACAAGGGGCAGGGGATGGCGGTGGCCATCGTCGGCCTGCCCGCCGGCCTCAGCCTGCCGCAGGACATGAAGCAGCTCAAGGAGTTGACCCGCCGGCCGGCGGACGACACCGAACCGACGGTCAGCTTCTGGGAGATTCGCGGCCGGGAGCTGGTGCTGTACTGGCGGGGCATGTCGCCGAAGCAGACGGTGACGCTGAGCCTGGACCTGATCGGCGAGACGCCGGGCGAGTACAAGGGGCCGGCCAGCCGCGCCTACCTGTACTACGGGGCCGAACACAAGCAGTGGATCGCCCCGCTCGACGTGACCGTGACGGCGAAGTGACCACCCCCACCCGACGGGCCGCGACCACACGGGAGCGGCCTGTCTTGCGAGCCGCGACCGCCAGGGAGTGGCACCTTCGGGAGGGCGCGGTAGCCGCGCCCTCCCGATCACCGTGGAGGGGGCGAAGCCCGGCACCACACGCCTCCGCGCCGAGGTGCGGGTCAGCTACCTCAGCCAGCCGCTGCAGGAGGAACAAGTCAGCCGCATCGCGTGAGGAAGTGAGGACCGATGCTGCCCCTTCGGTGCCTCGCCATGTCGGATGTCATGCTCGCGATCTTGGCCGCTACGAGAGCATGGCAGGCGTTCTGGTGCGGCCGGCACAGTTGGAGAAGCAACTCAAGCGTCGGGTGAGCGCCAAATCTTGCGAGAGCAGCCCGACCGTGACCCGGACGAAGCGATGTCCCCGAAACCACCTCCGGCCCCCCAAGCTTACTTCTCGGCGGGCGTCACCCGGATGTCACATCCTGGTAGCGCCGAACGGAGCTTCTTGACCCCATCGCCCGTCACTTTCGTCCTGTCCAACCGAAGCTGCTTCAAGCCCGTCATGCCGGCGAGTTCTTCCAGTCCGTCGTCCGTCACGCCCGGCCCGCCAACCAGCAGCGTCCGCACCTTTTTCATGCCCGCAACCTCCCGGAGACCCGCGCGCGTGATGGGGGTCCACAAGAGGCTGAGGTATTGCACCTCGGTCAAGCTGCCTAACTCCTTCAGCCCCGTGTCCGTCACCTTCGATGCTCGGAGCGTTAGTGTCTGCAGTTGTTTGAGTTTGGCCAGGTGCTTCATCCCCTCGTCGGTCAGGAGATGATCCATGAAGAGTTGCAGGGTCGTCAATTGAGACAGCCCAGCCAGTTCCTTGACCCCCGCGTCTCCGACCAAGGTGTTGCTCAACTTCAGTGTGTTCAGGTTCGACACGCTGGCCACGTGCTTCATCCCTGCATCCGTGATTTTCCCCTCGTTGAAGAGTCCGGTCGAGAAGAAGTCCAAATTGCTCGGCGGCTCGATGGCCGCCAGGTAGTGCTTGAGGCCGTCATCCGTGCGGGGCCAGCCAAAATTGAGTTCCAACTTCGTCAGCCGCAAGCCGGCCAGTTCCTTCAGACCGTTTTCCGTTACGCGGGAGCCGGTGAGGTTGAGAACTCGCAACTGCTTCTGCCCGGCCAAGTGTTTCAGTCCGGCGTCCGTCACTTGGCTGTACGCCAGGGAGAGTTTAGTGGGCGGTTCGATGGCCGCTATGTAGTGTTTCAGTCCTTCGTCGGTTAGGCCCGACCCAATGTTTCTTCCTTCGCCGGCAAAGTCCGGCATTCCGACGTAGAGCGACGCGAGCTTCATGCCCGCCAGTTCCTGCAAACCCACCTCATACCCCAGCGAAATGGAGCGCAACCCTTTCATCCCGGCGAGGGTCTTCAGTCCCGTGGCCGACAACCCGGATGTCTGAGACAGGTTCAGCGTTCGCAGATTCTTGAAACCCGCGAGTTCCTTCACGCCTTGGTCGCTTTTGAGGAACTGAACGCTCAGGGATTCCAGGTTCGTCAACCCGGCGAGTTCTTTCATCCCGTCGGCGGTGAAGAATGAGAACCCGCCACCCAGTTGGAGTTCGCGGAGTGACTTCTGCGAGCCGATCGCCTTCATGCCGGCATCCGTCACCTTCAGACACGAACTGAGGTTCAGGGATTCCAGGCCAGGCAGCGCGGCCAACTCCTTCAGCCCCGCGTCGGTCACGTCGGTGTTGTCCAGCCCCAGCGACCGGAGCTTTTTCAGCTTGGCCAGTTCCTTTAGCCCCGCATCGGTCACGTCCCGCGTGTGCGAGTCGAGGAAGCCCTGCGACTGGCGGGGCGTCCGGCCACCCAGGTCCAGCACGCGCAGCTCCCCGAGCGGGGCGAGTTCCTTCACCCCCGCGTCTGTGACGAACGTGCTGGAGACATCCAGAACCTCCAGGGTCTTCAACTTCGCTAGCTCCTTCATCCCCGTGTCGGTCACGCCGCACCCGGCGAGGGTTAGGTCGCGCAAATCGCTCATTCGGGCCAAGTGTTTGAGGCCGGCATCCGTCACCAGGGTGTTGCGCAGCACCAGTTTCCGGAGCTTCGTCATCCCGGCCACAAACTCCAGGCTGGCATCCGGCACCTCGAAACCTCGTGCCAAGCCGCTGCTGAAGCCGCTGTACCCGAGGTCGAGGAACCGCAGGTCCGTCAGGCCGACGAGTTCCTTTAGCCCCGCGTCGAGAAACCCGAAGTCGCTCAGGTCCAGGGCTTGGAGCGATTTCATCCCGGCTAACGCCTTCAACCCCGCCCCCGTCACTTGCGTGCGTTTGAGGTTCAGCACAGTCAACTCCTTGAGGCCAACCAGATTGGTCAACCCGGAGTTCGCGATCTGGGTGCTGGAGAGGTCGAGTGCTTTCAGCCCGCCCAACTTTGCCACCCCCGTTAACCCCGCGCTCGACACTTGGGTCCCGGCCAAGTTCAGCAACCGCAGGGTCGAAAACCCGACCAACTCGCGAAGTCCGCTCCCGGTCATTTGCGTTCCTTCCAGCGAGAGGCCGAACGCCTGCTCCGGTACCGGGAGCGCGGCGAGCCGCCCCACCGGCCATCGGTAGACGCGGAAGCCCGGCACGTCGCCGGCCCGCCCGTCCTTCAGCGGGACGAAAACGACTGCGGCGGATCCCTCGGGGACGCGCAGCCAGCCGACCTCCGCGCCGGCGTCTTTCCACGCCTTGACGACGGCGTCGGGCAGCGGCTTGGGAATCTCATTCCCACCAGGCTGTCGGGCCAAGGCGTGTTGTGTCGCCATCAGCACTGCCACCGCAATCACGGCAACCCGCATGAGGAACCCTCCGAAGGGAAAACCCGTCGTCCCGTCGTCCGCTCTCCGCCGACGAACAGGTGATTCTCCGACATCTTGGCCGGGACTATTGTTGGTAGTATCACCACTGAATTCGGCACGGTCAAGCGAATAACCCAGTTGCGTTTCGGAGCCTGGTCCAACGCCAGTCGTGGGATGTTTTGCCTTCGTACGATCCATTCACCCGCCGAAACGCGCGGCCTATCATGACCGTGGGTCCCCTCACTCGCCCCGGTCGTCCCCATGCCCGTGCTTCTGTTCGACATCGACGGCACCCTGGTCCGCACCGGCGGGGCCGGCAAGGAGGCGATGGAGCTGGCCCTCCGCACCGCGTTCGGCGTGGCCGAGGTCCGCGACGAGGTGCCGTACAGCGGGCGGACGGATCGGGACATCGGCCGTGCCTTGCTCGCCTGTCACGACCTGCCCGATCACCTGGAAAATCAAGTCAAACTGACCGACGCCTACCTCGATCACCTGCCCGGCATCCTGGCGGGCGGAACCGGCGAGGTGTGTGTCGCGGTCACGGACGTGCTGGACGCGGTGCGGCAGCGGCCGAACGTGACGCTGGGGTTGCTGACGGGGAACGTGGTGCGCGGGGCGAAGACCAAGCTCGGCCACTACGGGTTGTGGGAGTACTTCCTGCACGACGGCCACCCGCTCGGCGGGTTCGGCGATCACCACTACGACCGCGACGACGTGGCCCGCGAGGCGATGACGGCCGTAGTCGCGCGAGTCGGGAACGTAGACGCGGCCGACGACGTGTGGGTGATCGGCGACACGCCGCTGGACGTGCGGTGCGCCCGCGCCATCGGCGCGAAGGTGGTGACGGTGGCCACCGGCTGGCACCCGCACGAGGAGCTGGTCGCGTGCCGGCCGGACGCGGCCTTCCGCACCCTCGCCGACGCCGGGGAGTTGGTGCGGCGGTGGATCGGGTAGAATACCGGCACCGCCCGGAGGAAGCTCCTGATGCCGTCCCCGTTCCCCGGCATGAACCCGTACCTGGAAAATGCCGCCGTCTGGACCGACTTCCACAACCGCTTCCTCGCGGCGGCGGCGGACGCGCTGTCCGACCCGCTCGCGCCGAGTTACTACGTCAAGATCGGCGAACACCTGTACTTCCACGAGGCTCCGGACGACGGGCGACGGCGGATCGGGCACGCCGATTTGTCGGTCCACCCGACGGACTTCGACGGCGGCGGGGGCACGGCGACGGCCGTCCTGACGGAACCGGTGACGGTCGAAGTGCCGCCGGACGTGGACATCAGTCGCGTCGGTTATCTGGAACTCTTCGACCGCGCGACGCACGAGGTGGTGACGGCGGTCGAACTGCTCAGCCCGTCGAACAAGTACGCCGGGCCGGATCGGGAACAGCACCTCGGCAAGCGGCGACAGGTGCTGGGGTCGCGGGCACACCTGGTGGAAATCGACCTACTGCGGGGTGGCCCGCGGCTGCCGTGGGCGGGGATGCCGGCGGGCACCTACTCGGTCGCCGTCAGCCGGTCGCACCGGCGGCCGAGCGCGGACTACTGGCCGATCCGCCTCCGCGACCCGATCCCGGCGATCCCGATCCCGCTCCGGGAAGGCGAACCCGAACCGCTGCTGGATTTGCAAGCCTTGCTCCACCGCGTGTACGACCGCGCCGGCTATCGGCTGTACATCTACGAATCGGAACCGGAGCCGAGGCTGTCCGCCGCCGACGCGGCGTGGGCCGAGTCGCTCATCGCACCGGCCCCACGTCCGCCAACTGACTCCAGCACCACTGGCTGACATCCCCGATGGGCAGCCAGTAGCGGGATTCGACGACGTGGAACGGGGCTTTCTCGGCGAGCTGCGCCACCGCGTCGGTGATCTCGTATTCGCCCCGCTTCGACAGCGGCAGCGTCAGGTCGAACACCGCCTTCGGGAACACATACCCGCCGATGTTCGCCAACTGCGGCGGCGTCAGGCCCTCCGGCTTCTCGATGATCCGCTTGAGCGTGCCGTCCGGATTCGGGAAGACGATGCCGAAGGCGTCCGGCGCGTCCACGGGGTGAACGAGGATGCCGGCCGGCACCGCCGCCAGTTTCGCCAGGTCGGCGCGGCCGATGAGGTCGTCGCCGTTCAGCACCATCACCGTGTCGGCGGTGACTTTGCCCTTGCAGGCCATGAGCGCGTCGCCCGTTCCGCGCGGCACGGCCTGCGTCACCGTCGCCCAGTTCTTCGCGTGCGGCTGCGTCTTCAGGTACGCTTCGATCTGGTCGGCGAGGTAGTTCACCACCACCACGACGCGGTCCACCGGCGGCAGCGCGGCCAGGATCCAGTCCAGGATCGGCCGGCCCTGCACCGGCAGCAGCGGTTTGGGGAGTTTCTCGGTGTACGGCCGCAGGCGGGTGCCCTTGCCGGCGGCGAGGATGATCGCGTCCATGCGGTCAATCTAGATGAAAATTCCCGCCGAGGCCGGGCGAATAGAACGATGTCCGCTCTTCGGGTGCGGCAATTGTTTTCTGGCACCCAGGGTCGCGCAGCGCACCCTGGGAACATTTCTCCGAGGTTCCCGTCATGCCTCTCCTCCGCCTCGCGCCGCTGGCGCTGCTGGCCGCCGCGGTGTCGTCCGCCGGCGACCCGCCGAAGAAGGTCGAGCCGAAGTTCAAGCTCGGCAAGGACACCACCGTCATCTCCGCCCCGCTGACCGCCGACGGCTACCTCGACTACGAAACCGCCTTGAACGACCGCCTCCGGGGGAAGATCACCCCCGCCACGAACGCCGTCGTCGGGCTGCTGAAGGCTCTTGGCCCGAAGCCCGAACGCGCGGAACTGCATCCCGACTTCTGGAAAGCGCTGGGCATCCCCGTGCCGCCGGAGGAGGGGGACTATCTGGTTCCCCACTCCAAGTTCTTCACAGGGGTGGAGGACGTGCAAGCCTTCCACGACCGCGAGACGCAACTCCGGGCCAACCCGTGGAAGGCGACCGACGAGCCGAAGTTCGCCGAGTGGCTGGCCGTCAACGAGAAGCCGCTGGCGGTGGCGATGGAGGCGAGCAAGCGGAAGGACTACTTCCACCCGTACATCTCGCGGCCGAAGGACGGGTCGCCGGGGACGCTGCTGGGGGCACTGCTACCCATCCCGCAGAAGGTCCGCGAGTTCGCCAGTGCCTTCAGCGTCCGCGCCATGCTGCGGTGCGGCGAGAAGAAGTTCGACGACGCCTGGGCCGACATCCTGACCATCCACCGCCTCGGCCGGCTGGTGGCGCGCGGCGGGTCGGGTATCGAGCTGCTGGTCGGCGTCGCGCTCGGGGCCGTCGCGCACAACTCCGAGAAGGCGTTCCTCGAAGTGGCGAAGCGGGACGCGAAGACCGCGCTGAAATGCCAGGCGGACCTCCTCGCGCTGCCGAAGTGGCCCACCTACGCCGACAAACTCGCCCTCGGCGAGCGGTTCACCGCGCTGGACGCCCTCCAGAGTATCCGCCGCGGCGGGGCGGGCGAGATCGTCGGCGGGCTGCCGAAGATGACGCCGGAGGAGCAGGAGAAGGCGATGGCGATGCTGGACTGGGAGCGGATGTTCCGACTGAACACCGAGTGGTACGACCGGTTCGTCGCGGTCGCCCGCACGCCGACCCGCGCGGAGCGGCGGACGGCCGGGGCCGAGGTCGGGCGGGAACTAGAGAAGTTGGTGGCGCGGAACCGCGAGGTCGGCGAGTTCCCCAACTGGGTTCAGCAGGCGAACGAGGCGAAGGTCCGCACCGCCGTGAGCGACAAGATCGCCATCGTGTTCCTCGCCCTGATGGCACCGAACATCGACAAGCTCATGGACGCCGCCGACCGCGCCGAGCAGCTTTCCCGCAACGGGGTGCTGGCCTTCGCGCTGGCGGCGCACGTCGCCGACCACGGTAAGTATCCGGCGAAGCTGGCCGACCTCGCGCCGAAGTACGTGGCGAAGCTGCCCGACGACGTGTTCGGCGCGAAACCCTTGGTCTACAAGCCGACGGAGAAGGGGTATCTGCTGTACAGCGTGGGCGCGAACGGCCTCGACGACGGCGGGCAGTCGTTCAACGACGACCCGAAGGGCGACGACCTGGCGGTGCGGATGCCGCGGAAGTGAGGGCGCGTGGGTGGAGACCCCACCCCCCGTCCCCCTCCCCATAAATGGAGAGGGGGTGTTCAATGGGGAAACGTTATCGGGAAACCGCTTGAGTCCCCCGAAACCCTCGGCGAATTCTCGACGGCGCTGTCCTGTTGAACACCCCCTCTCCGGAACGGGGGGTGGGGTCTTCGACCCAAATACCTCCCCTCGCATCCGTCACGGGTGTCCACTCAGGCAGCTCGCGCCGCCGGTTCACCAAGACACGGGTGAGCGTCCTTCGCGTTGGCAACTTGTCATGCGGCGGTCGATGCCCAGTAGGCGTCCCACCGGCCGAGTTCGCTGCGGAACAGGGCGCGGAGGTGGCACACCATACCCGACCAGTGCGATGGCTCACGGTCTCGGCTTGCGGCTGCGAGGACGGCTTGGCGGAACCGCTTGAGCGTCGTCGGCACCCGGTCCAGGCGGGCGCGGGCGGCCGTCACCTTGTCGAGGATGCGTTCCACCGCCGCCACGATTCGCCGCTGCTCGGCCAGCGGGGGAAGGGGGACTTCGAGCGTGCCGAGTTCCTTGAAGCGGATTCGCGGAAGCTGGACACCCGCCGAGTTGCGGTTGGCGAAGTCCACCGCTTCGCGGCGGGAGAGCAACCGCATGAGGAACTTCGCGTCGAGGTGCGGCACCCGCCGGAAGACGAGAATGTCCGTCGAGCAAATGCCGTCGCAGTCGGGAATCGCCACCTCGTTCAAGTACGGCCGGAGCTTGCCGTACAGCACGTCACCGGCGCGGAAGACGGCTTTCGTGCCGCCCACGTCCGCGCCGGTCCCTTGCCCGATGATGCGGTTGGTGTGCGGCCCGATGTGTTCGAGACTGAGGTAAGCCGAGTTCGGCCGATCTTCGGGTTCAACCTTCTCACTCGACGGCGACACGAGTTCGGCCAACGTCGCCAGCGCCCACCCGTCCGGCAGTTCGTCGGCGGTCATGGGGTGAGTTCCTGTTGTTGGGCGATTTCGGCGTCGGTCGGTCCCCACGTCGGCGGGCGCTTCAGGACGTAGCCGTCGGGCTTGGTCACTTCGTCCGGCAACTGGCTTCGGCCGAGCGTCGGCTCGTCGATGAAGAAGTGCCCATGCGCGGTGTCGGCCAAGTTTCTGGAATACCGATTCGGCGGGAACGCCACGATCACGCGGAGAGCGGGGAAAAGCCGCTTGATGGCGCGGATGGGCGGCACGAGGTCGCTGTCACCGGAAACGAGGATCGCCGTGTCGTATCGGTTCTGGAAGGCGTCGGCCAGCATCTCCGTGGCGACGTTCACGTCCGTCATCTTCTCTTCGTGCTTCGGCCAACTGTTCCCGCAACGGTGACACTCGACAGCCTTCGCCAAGAACTGCCCCTCGAACGGTTTGATGCCACAGTGCGTTCGGAGAGCTTCGAGATAGTCGGACTGTCGTTTCCGCTTGTCGGCCGGATCGGACACCCGCGCCGTGAAGTACTTTACCTCGACGAGTTGTTGAGGCGGTTTCAGCAGTTGGAACGAGAGCATTCGCAGATCGAGCCAGTAGTACCGGCGAAGCCCGCCAGCTTTCATCCCGTAGTACAGGTTGAAACCGTCGATATAAGTGATTGCCTTGACGTACTTTGTGGACAAAGGCTGGGTAGCCACCGTGGGCCTCCTTCCGGGTCGGCACTTGACTGGCGGGGAACCGGTGGTACTATTTCCGAAGAACCCCCCCGGAGATAGCATCTCCGGGCCGACGCCTCGGCTCACGCCGGGGCGTCTCTTTTTGTACAGAAGTGAAAGCAGTTTACCAAAACGACTCACCAGAATCAATAGTCAAACTGGCCCAATTGTTTATTCTTACCCCGCGGCCTCCGCTTCGAGCAGTTTCAGCACTTGCCCGATGTCGGCGAAGGCGGCCGTCAGGTCGGCCATCGCGTCGGCGGCCAACTCCTCCGGTTCCGGCAGCTCGTCCATGTCGTCGGCCGACTCCTCCTTCCGCCACTTGAACCCGTCCAGCTTGAACCCCTTCTCCCGCACCTCGGCGATGCCGAACCCGCGCCAGCGGTCGTCCGTCGAGTGCGCCGGCTTCCGCTTCGCGCGGCCGTTCGGGTCGTCGCCGTAGCACGTCTCGAACGCGGCGAAGTGGGCGGCCGTCAGCGGGCGGTCCTTCTTGGTGATGCCCGGCACGTTGGTGCGGGCGTCGTAAATCCACACGGTCCGCGTCGGTGCCCCCTTCGTGAAGAAGATGACGTTCGCCTTCACGCCCTGGCTGTACGGGGTGAACGTGCCGCGCGGCAGGCGGAGGACGGTGTGGAGGTTGCAGTCTTCGGTGAGGACTTTGAACACCTCCCCCGCTTGGTCGGCGAACAGGCAGTTATCCGGCAGCACCACGCCGGCCCGCCCGCCCGGCTTGAGGGCGGTGAGGAAGTGCTGGAGGAAGTTGAGCTGCTTGTTGCTGGTGCTCACGGTGAAGTCGTCGCGGTCGGGGGCGGCGTTCGCCCCTTTGGTGCCGAACGGCGGGTTCGCCAGGATCACGTCGAACTTGCCCGGCGGCGGGCTGTCGATGGTGTCGGTCAGGTCAATGTGCGGTTCGACACCGTGGAGGAACAGGTTCATGAGCGCCATGCGGCGGGGGCGGGCGACCAACTCGGAGCCGAAGTAGGTCTTGCGGGCGATCCGCTTGGCGAGGTCGCGTTCGAGCACCTTGTGCGTCACGTCCATCAGCCACTCGTAGGCGGCCACGAGGAAGCCGCCGGTGCCGCACGCGGGGTCGGCAATGCTGAACTGCGAATGGGCGCGGGGATCGGGCTTGAGACAGCGGACGATGGACTGGATGAGTACCCGCGGGGTGAAATATTGCCCGGCCCCCTTCTTGCCCTCGCTGGCGGCCTTTTCCAGCAACCCCTCGTAGGCTTCCGCCTTCACGTCCACCCCGAGGGCGGTCCACTCGGTTTCGTCGATGAGGGTGACGAGCTTCTTCAGGCTGACCGGGTTGGCGAACCGCGACTGCGCCCCGGCGTAGATGTCGCCGAGCATCCCCGCTTGGCGGCCGAGGGTGCGGAGGGTTTCGATGTAGTGGTCGAGAACGACTGCCACACCAACGGCATATTAGACTCCCGAGTCGTAGAAAGCCGTCATCGCTGCCGCAAGCCAAGTGAGTTCGTGGTCTTTGAACTCTTCACGAACCCACGCCGGTAGGCTGTTTCGGGGGAACGAGAGGTTCGCCAAGGCTTGTGACAGTTGGCGGATTTTCCCGTTCACCCTGTCTTCGAGGCTGGCGGCGGTCATGCCCTTCGCCAACGCCTTCGCCAGTGCCAACAGGACTTCGAGGTAAACGAACCTGTAGTTCTGGGGCTGAATTGGGTTGCCGATCATCGACCAGAAATCGATTCCGATCCTCCGATACACGCGAACGGAGCGGGTGGCAGTGTCGATGAGTACGCCCGGCTTGTTCGCTCGGTCTTCCTCTTCAAAGCCCTGTTGAAGCAGCTTGATAAGGATTTGATTTTCCTTGTTGTTGGTCGTCCTGTCCGTCCCGTAGGTGAGGCCGATGATTACGTCAAGCTCGGTGACACCGGGGCAGTTCGTCTTGGTTGATGCCATCCACTTCGGGTACTGCTGAACGATGGCCGTGGTCATGCCGGTGACTTGCGTGTCGTTGATGCAATTCGGCCCGCTCTTGATGCTGACCAGAAACCGGCGGGTGTCGACGACGATGGACTTGTCGATTTCACGCCAAACCGAGTCGATCCGTTTGGCGGCTCTCTCTTCCTTGTCCAGTCCGACAAGGGCCTTGCTCTCGGCGACCTTCTCCGGCGGGTCTTCCCACTTCGCTGGTGACGTGATGCCGGTGGGGTACGGGATGACAAGCACGGACTCGATGGACTTCCCGAACGACGTTTCAAGCCCCATGTAGAGCTTGTTGTTGAACAGGAAGTTGGCGAAGGTGTCGGCGTCCGTCAACCTCATGACGCTGGCGGACGTGAGCAAGACGTAGGGGTTGGTGCGGTAGTCTTCCAGCCCGTCCCGCCGTTCGATGGCTTTGGGTAGGTTCTTGACGATGTACGTCGAAATGGACTCGGAAAGGGCCTCAACACGATCCTTGTCCGTCAGGGCCAACCGCTCGGCTACCTGTGTCGCGTGGAACTCGTGCTTGGTGGCTTTGATGGCCTTGTAAAGCCCTCTGGTCAACGACACGCCCCCAGCCGCTTCGGGCTTCGCGGGTGCAGCCGGTTTCTTGCCCTTTGCCATTCGTGCCCCTGTCTGAGGTTCTGCCTTTAGACCTCACGAACCTTGCGTTTCGTTTTCGCGGGGCCGTAGGTCGGGTTGCCCTCTTCCTCTCCGTCCTTCCAGAGCAGCGTTTGCCCGCCCTTGAACCA
>JAYUFU010000145.1:0-6616 GCA_043738505.1 Fimbriiglobus sp.
TTGGGCGGAAGCCGGCGGCAGCGTCAGCAGTCCCAAGAAAAGAGCATAAAGAAAGGCACGCATGGACATAGTTCCTCAGTGAAGTCTTGGCCGCCGAACGATCAAGCTCACCGGCGGCGACAGCCACGATGAACTCTCAGAATCAAGCTTGTTCATCGCCGTCCGGTGCAGCGCCTTGTTCGGCCGGAGTATCGCTCGTGCGGTTGTGAGCGTCTGTGGCCAAAGACACTTTGCCCGCACTTTGACGTTGCTGTCGGATGGTGTTCTTGGCAGCGGCGTTCATCGCCAAATCCGGATGTTTTCTCTTCTTGGCGAGCCGCTGCTCGCGCAGCTGGAGAAACGCGCCTACCGTAACTCCTAGCTGTGAACCACGATCAACCTCTCGGATAATCGCTGATCCGATGACAAGAATGCGACGGATGTACTCTGGGCTGTGATTCGAACGAGCGAAATTACATAGGCGGCAACTTGGGAGAAGGTTGTCAGTGTCGTCGCTGCCACCAAGTGAATGCGGAATGATGTGCTCCACCCACCAATCGTCAGAGATACCCATTGGGAGCCCGCAGCTGTAACAACGTCCCGCTGTGCTGCGTAGGATTTCCTCTCGCTGTGGGCGGCTCCACAATTTGCGGCGACGTTTCTTGGCTTGTGCCGGGCTGCTATCGCTGGATTGACTTGGCATAAGCTGGCTCGGCATGAGGCGTGTGGTGTGGGCCGAACATGTAATTCTCCGGCCGACTGGCCGAAGACATTCCCGGTATGGTAACCGACGAGTTCGGGCGGTCAAACGAAAATCCGCCGGAAGGCCGGGTTTCCGCCCGCTGGTGGGATGAGAATATCTGCAGCCCGCTCGCCGCATCCGGGAAACACGATGTGCCGCCGTGTTCCAACACCCCGCCCCCAAGGCTGCGCGGAGATTGAAGATGCGTCGGCTGTGGCCGGTGTCCGGAACGAGCCGCGACCGCAAGTCCTGTCGCCGAGGAAACAGACGCGCCCTTGCGGTCGCGGCTCGTGGGCCGAACGGATACCGGAATTGCCCTACGGAGCGAACGGCGACAATCGCCAGTCCGCGTTGACCGGGGTTCGCCGGCCGGCTATTGTCCCGCCCTTCCGCCGCCGCGAGCGCGGCCGGATTCCGCCCAGGCGTGACCACGGATGGCGTCCTTCGTCCGGTGCTGGCTGATCCGCGGGCTGATCGTCGCCGTCCTCGCGGCCGGCGGCTTCGGCGCGTGGGTGGTCGTACACTGGGTCAGCCCGGAGAAGGTCCGCGCGGCGGTCGAGCAACACGTCCGCGAGCTGGTCGGCGAGTCGGTCGAGGTGAAGGTGGAGTCGGCCGCCGTCCGCATCTTCGGCGGCATCCGCGTCACCAACCTGACGCTCACCCGCGCCGGCGAGACGACCCCGTTCGTCACGATTCCGTCGGCCGTCATCTACCACGACAAGCAGGAGTTCAACCGCGGCAAGCTGGCCGTCCGCAAGGTCGAACTGGACGCGCCGACGGTGCGGCTGACGCGCCGGTTGGACGGCACCTGGGACGTGCCGAAGTTCCCGGACAAAGAGGGCGCGGCCGACCGCGCCGCCCCGACGGTGGTCCTCCGCGACGCGACGGTGCTGCTGTCCGACGCCGACCCGGACGGCTTCCCGCCCCTCGCCCTGAAGAACGTCAAGCTCCATCTGGTGAACGACCCGGTGGCGGTGGTGAAGGTGGACGGCCAGTGTTCCGCCCTGCCCGCCGGGGCGCTGGACGAGGCCGGCCGGTTCGACCCGAACGGGTTCGTCATCCCGCTGACCGTGACGGCCAAGTGGGACCGCGCCGCCAAGCAACTCACCGCGCATCTGGACATCCCGGACGTGCTGCTGCGGCCGGAACTGGCTCCGGCGCTCGCCCGGTTCCACCCGGAAGCGGTGCGCGTGGTCGGCGGGCTGTCCGGCCGGATCGGGGTGAAACTGGACCTCACCCCGGCGGCGGGAGGCGGAACGGCTCCGCAGGCGGTCACGGTGCGGGTGGAGTTGCGGGACTGCCGGTACGAGGACGACCGGCTGCCGAAGCCCATCGAACACCTGGCCGGCAGCATCCGCCTTCAAAACGGCCGCGTTTCGGTGGACAAGCTGACCGGCAAACTCGGCGCGGCGACGGTCGAACTGCACCTCGAAACGAAGCCCCTCTTCGGCCCCGCGCCGCCGCAGTTCGGCCCCCGCCTCCGCCCCCTCACCGCCCTCGCGCAACTCCGCCCGCCGCCCGACCTAGCTGCGGCCGGCGACCCCCGCGAACAGGCCGAGCGGCGGCTGGAGCGGCTCGACCTGACCGTTCGCGGGCTGTCCCTCGACGACGAGATGGTGGCCAAGCTGGCCCCGGACGGGGAGAAGTGGAAGCGCGAGTTCCGGCCGGTCGGCGGCATCGACGTGCGGGTGGCGTTCACCCGGCCGGACGGCGGTTGGCGGCGCGAGGTGGACATCATCCCCAACCGGGCGAGCGTCACCTACGACCGCTTCCGGTACCCGTTCACCGACCTCGACGGGTGGCTGAAGTCCGTCACCGCGTCGGACGGCACCGACGAGTTCCGCGTGCAGATCACGGGCAAGCTGGGCGACCGCCGGGTGACGGTGTCCGGGGTGGTGGCCGGCGACGGGCCGGACCCGCACATCGACCTGAAGATCACCGGCACCGACATCCCCATCGACGACAAGTTGATCGCCGCCCTGCCGCCGAAGTACGCGACCGCGATGGGCAAGATGCGGGCCGGCGGGCGGGGCGACTTCGTGGTGGACGTGCGGCAGAAGTTCGGCGTCAACCGGGTGGAGAACAAGTTCCGCATCCGCGTGTACGACGGGAAGGTGAACTACCGGCACTTCCCCTACGCACTGACCCGCATTCGCGGCTACGTGATGATCCGGGTGACGGCCGCCGACATTGATCGGCCGCAACCGGTAAGCCTCGGCGAGGACGACACCGACCGCGTGGAGCTGCGGAACTTCGAGGCCGCCCACGACGGCGGCCGGCTCTGGCTGTCCGGCGAGAGCGAGGCCGTGGCCGGCACCCCCGACCGCAAGTTGACCCTGCGGGTGCAGGGCGAGAACTGCCCCATCGACGAGTCGTTCAAGGAGGGGCTGACCGAGCTAAAACTGGACGCGGCGGTGACGGCCCTGGCCCCGCGCGGCGAGGTGACGTTCGGCGCGGACATCGAAATCTGGGAGCGGGGCAAGCGGCCGGTCGTGGTGGTGGCCGACGCGCCCGGCGTCGAGCCGGCGGCCGCTAAGCTGCCCGTCGAGCCGCCGTTCGACCCGGCGACCGACCTGCGACTGGCCTTCAACTTCAAGGGGCCGACGGTGACGCCGGACTTCTTCCGGTACGAACTGAACCAGCTCGCTGGGGTGCTGCGATACCACAACGGGCGGCTGGAACTGGTGAAGTTCTCCGCCCGCCACGCGGCCAGCGAGTTGAAGCTGGACGCGGCCGAGGTGCGGTTCGCCGACGGCGGCGGGGTGTGGGCGAACCTGGGCGGAGTGTCGGTCACGCCGCTGGTGCCGGACGCGGCGCTGCTGAAGGCGCTGCCGGGCAAACTCCGCGCCGGCTTCCAGGAGTTGAACCTGCGCGGCGGGGCCGACCTGCTCGTCAAGCACCTGGTCGTGAAGGTGATGCCGACCGACCCGGCGGCGGTCGCGCGCGGGCAGGGGCCGATCGAGCCGCCGGCGGTCCTCCCGCCCGAAACGCCCGCCCCACCCACTGCCGAACCGGGGAAAGCCGCCGACGCCGTCGTCTACTGGAACGCCGAACTGAAGCTCCGCGGCGCGGCACTGGACGCCGGCCTGCCGTGGGACGACCTGACCGGCACGTTCGCCAGCGAGGGCCGCTACGAGGGGAACCGGTTGGGGAACGTGACCGGGACGCTGTGGCTGGACAAGGCGACGGTGGCCAAACAACCGCTGGCGGCGGTGCGGGTGCCGTTCCGCATCCTGCCGCAGGAGCCGGACCCGCAGCGGCCGGGCGAGTATTACCCGGCGGCGGTGGAGGTGCGGAACCTGTCGGCCGGGCTGTTCCAGGGGACCGTCGGCGGGCAGGCGCGGGTGATCCTCGCCGACCCCGTCCGCTACCGCCTGTACCTGACCGCCTCCGGGGTGAAGCTGGACGACCTGGCCCGGCACTACAAGCTGGCGAGCGGGGCCGAACTCCGCGGGCTGGCCCAGGGGTCGCTATTAGTGGAGAACCTGCCCGACGCCAAGTCGGGCAAGCTGGTGACGGTCGGCAGCGGGCAGGTGGATGTGCCGCAGGGCCGCATGTACAACCTGCCGGTGCTGCTCGACCTGGTGAAGGTGCTAAAGGGGCAGCAGCCGGACGGCAGCGCCTTCGAAGAGGCGCACGCCACCTTCGACCTGAAAGGCGACCGGGTGCGGGTGACTCAGCTCGACCTGCTCGGCTCGGCCGTCAGCCTCGGCGGGTCGGGCGAACTGGACACCGACGGCCGGTACGTGCAGTTCGAGTTCTACACCATCTGGTCGCAGACGCTGAAGCGGTGGCTGACGACGCCGCTGGGCGACGTGACCGGGTTGCTCAGCGGCAGCCTGTTCAAGATCGAACTGACCCGCGTGAACGGGACGCTGACGCCGAAGGCGCACATGCTGCCGGTCGTCACCGACCCGGTGCGGGTCATCGCCGAGCGGCTGCGGAACCGCTTCGGCACGGCGGCACCGCCGCCCACCGTCCGCGCCGCGCCGGGGCGGTAGTGTTCTGCTCGCTCCGCGAGCGGGCCTTGGTTTGTTCCGAGAAGACCGCTCGCGGAGCGAGCAGAGCACTCAACCACCCAGGAACCCCCCGCCGTGTTCGACTCCCTGCACACCACGTTCTTCGGCACCTTCCAGCGGATGGTGTTCTGGGAGCTGCTGCGGGTGTTCCTGCTGTCCCTGACCGGGCTGACGGCCATGTTCGTCATCGCCGGGGTGGTGCAGCAGGCGAACCAGTTCGGCCTGTCCCTGTCGCAGGTGCTGACGGTCATCCCGCTGACCGTCCCGACCAGCTTCCCGTACACGATCCCGGCCACCACCCTGTTCGCCTCGTGCGTCGCCTACGGGCGGCTGTCGCACGACAACGAAGCAGTGGTGCTGAAGGCGGCCGGGGTGGACTTGTACTCGCTGCTCCGCCCGGCCCTGTTCCTCGGCCTGCTGGGGGCGACGGCCACCGCCGCCATCTCGCACACGGTCATCCCGTCGTGCTGGCGGGAGATCCAGGAGGAGGCCCTCCGCGACCCGGAAGAGACGATTTACAACATCCTCCGCCGCGAGCGGATGTTCAAGTCGGCGAACAGCCAGTGGGTGCTGTACGTGCGGGACGTGCAGGGCCGCCGGCTGATCGACGTGGTGGTGAAGCAGAAGAAGGCCGGCGCGGACGGCGGCTACTCGATGGTGGCCCGCGCCCGCCAGGCGCGGCTGGTGGTGGACACCGAACGCAACAAGCTGTCGGTGACGGACGACGAGTCGGACAACGCCTGGACCGTCGTCGGCTCGGCCGGCGACCTGGTGTCGAACGCCAACAAGCCGACGCCGGTGGACCTGCCGAACGAGTTCCAGAAGGAGAAGCTGCGGGAGCAGATCGCCGGCCGCCCGCAGGCCATCGACTGGCCGGACCTGCCGGTCAAGTCCGACGAGTGGATGGCCATCGCCGGCATCGCCCGCCGCGCCGCCGCGGCCATCCTGTCCGTCCCACGGGGCGTCACCCTCGACGGTCCCGCCCTGCTCGCCCTGGATGCGACGTTCGACCTGCCGCCGGGCAAGGTGGATCCCCACCCGAACGAGCGGGCGAAGCAGGCCGACGACTACCTGAACATCGCCCAGTTCGCCGACCGCACCGCCCGCACGCTGACGCTGGAGTGGCACATGCGGCCGGCGCTCGCGTTCGGCTGCGTCGTGTTCGCCCTCATCGGCTGTCCGGTCGGCATGTGGGCGAACCGGGGCGACTACCTGAGCATCTTCGTCGTCTGCTTCCTGCCCACGCTGTTCAGCTACTACCCGCTCCTGCTGTCCGGGGCCGGCCTGGCCCGCGACGCCAAGGTGCCGATGGCCGTCGGCGTGTGGGCGGCCAACGCCGTCGGCATGCTCGCCGCCGCCGTCCTCACCTGGCGACTGGTGAAGCGGTGACGGGACCGTTAGAACCCGTTACGAAATAACTGCTACAACTTCGACCTCGGCTTGATGCGGTAGTTCCACTCGCCGTGGGAGGGGTCGGGCACCCGCCGCACCGCGGCCCGCTCGGCGTCACTCACCGTCAGGCCGAGGGAGTACTTGCGGCGGTCCAGCTCGGCCTTCACCACCAGTCCGGTCGCCGTCGCCGTCGTCGTCGCCCCGATCCGCCGCACGATCCGTTCCAAACTGGTCAGCGGCCGGCCCCGCCAGTTGAGCGAGATGGGGCGGAACAGCCGGTGCGCGATCTCGTTCCACTTGCTCGTCCCCGGCGGGACGTGACACACCCGCACGGTCAGTCGCAGGTCGTCGGCCAACTTCTGCAACTCCACCTTCCACAGTCGGGAGTGTTTGGACCGGGGACATGGGTGACAGGCGTTCGGGGACATGGTGGACACCTTCCTATCCTCGTGGCAGTTCCCCCGATGGAGGGCCTGCCATGCCG
>JAYUFU010000146.1:0-6604 GCA_043738505.1 Fimbriiglobus sp.
ACGGTGGGCGGGGTCATCGGATCCATCCGAGCGGAGAAGGAGCAAGACCCTCCTCGACCCAAATTGCCCTGTCACCACCGGAGAAGTTAGCTACACCCATCGAGCAAGCAGGGCCATTCCGCTACGTTCCGCTCGCCGCGAAGACCCTCACCTCTCCGCCACCGACGTGTGGTCGGACACGATCTTCCAGTCGCCGTCGATGCGGCGGAACAGCAGCGTGAACAGCCCGTGCGGCTTGCTGCCGTCGGGTTTCACCAGCGCCCACCGCCCGCGGACGATGGCCGCATCGCTGCTGACGACATCCACATCGAGGACGGTAAACGTCAGCGTCCCCATCTTGTTGTCGCCGGCCACATACTTCGCGTGGTAGCGGTCGTAGGTCGCCTGCCAACCGGTCGTCACGTCGTCGCCGGAGAGGAACTTGAGGTCGTCACTCTTCGAGTACCCGGCCATGAACCCGTCGAGGTCTTTGGCATTCCACGCGGCTTCTTGGGAGGAGAGGACGGCGCGAATCCTCGGCGGGGCTTCCATTCTGGCCGCGCGGTCTCGGATAAACCAGAACCACACCCAGAGGACGACTATCAACAGCACCAGTAAGGACACGACAAAGGCACACCCCGGCCAGGACCGGTTGCCCGCTCGCGGCACAACTTCATCGGCCACGTCTTCGCCCTCCGTTTGGGTTTCCCTCTCCGGCCTCCGGCGCTAGAATACCAGAACACCACTCGGAGACACCATGACGCTCGCCGCTATCGACTGGCTCCAGAAGCGCCACGAAGACATCGTCCGCGGGCTGGCGGACTTGGTCGCCATCCCGAGCATCTCGACCGACGGCGAACACGACCCGGAGATCGGCCGCACGGCTGCGCTCACCGCCGACCAGATGTGGTGAGCCGGATGGCGATTTAAGACGGCACCCCTCCGGCGGCCGTCACATCACCAGGAGCCGCCCCACCGCGAACAGGCAGCCGCTGAGGAGCATGGTACACGGCAGGGTGAAGGCCCACGCCAGCAGGATGCGCCGCGCCGTCCGGGCTTGTAGGCCGGACTTGTTCGCCGCCATCGTGCCGGCGACGCCGCTGCTCAGGATTTGCGTGGTGCTGACCGGCGCGTGCGCCAGGTCGGCGGCCAGGATGGTCACCGCCGCCACCATCTCGGCGGCCGCCCCCTGCGCGTAGGTCAGGTGCGTCTTGCCGATTTTCTCCGCCACGGTGATGACGATCCGCTTGTACCCGACGGTGGTGCCGACGCCGAGGGCCAGCGCCACGCAGACGACGACCCAGATGGGCACGAACTCGACGGCCCCCGTCAGCCCCTTCTTCGCCGCCTTCCACCCGTCGGTCTTGTCGGCCGCGAACGCCGCGTCCTTGGTCGCCTGCGACAGTTGGAACAGGTGCTGGCGCACGTCCCACCGGCGGGACGGCGGCAGGTCGGCGAACGAGCCGAGGCCGGTCAGTGCGGTCGCCACCCCGTCGGCGTGGGCGGCCAGTTCCGGCGTCAGTTTGTCCGCCGCCGCCAGCCGGTCCCGCACCGTTGCCGCCCCCACTCGCGCCGCTTCGACCTTGCTCGCGTCGTAGATGTCCAGCGCGTAGTGCCCGCTGACGAAGCCGATCAGTACCAGCAAAATCAGGCCCATCCCCTTCTGCCCGTCGTTCGACCCGTGGGCGAAGCTGACGCCGCCGCAGGTGCCGATGAGGACGCCCCGCACCCACTTCGGCGGGCGGTCGTCGCCGACCGGCGGGACGTACAGCTTCGGGTCGCGGAACGCCCGCTTCATGACGAGCAGCAGCAGGTACGCGGCCACGAACCCGACGACCGGCGACACCAGCAGGCCGACGCCCACCTCGGCGGCCTTGTCCCACCGCACCCCGGACAGGCCGGACCCCCGCAGCAGGCTGTTGGCGATGCCGACGCCGAGGATGCTGCCGATGAGCGTGTGCGAGCTGGACACCGGCAGGCCGATGTACCAGGTGGCCAGGTTCCAGCCGACGCCGGCCACCAGCAGGGACAGGACCATCACCAGCGCGGTCGCCGAGCTGGCGTCCACGAGGACATCGACGGGGAGCAGGTTGACGACCGAGAAGGCGACGGCGGTGCCGCCGATGAGGACGCCCAGGAAGTTCATGACGCCGGCGTACAGGACGGCCGGCGTCGGCGGCAGCGTGCGGGTGTAGATGACGGTGGTGACGGCGTTTGCGGTGTCGTGGAAGCCGTTGATGAACTCGAACCCGAAGGCGAACGCCAGCGCCACGGCGAAGAAGAGGACGGTGAGCGCCGGCAACTCGGCGACCGCGTCGAAGAAGGTCATGGGCGAAATCCCGTGGGGACGAAGCCCAGGAGAAGGTGCTTCGCCCACGCCTACAGGAATAGCGATTTCCGCCGAGTTTCAATCGATCTTCACGAACTCTTCTCGTTCGTCCGCCGAAACGCCGCCTGCCGGCGCGGAATTGCCCGCATTCCGTGCATTCCGCCGCCGGCCGTTCGTCGCGATTCGCCCCGCGACGGACGGCAAAACGACGGCGAACGTGGGCGTTTTACCGCCCGCGACGCGCCCGCGCCGCCGGCCGGCACAGCCTTTGCTGAATCCCACTCGCACCTCTCCGCCACGCGGCCTCTCCCCCGCCCGGTGCCCGACGCGCCGGGGCCGCCTTCCACACCGAGGAGAGTTCATGTACGGCTGCCTGATCGATATGGACGGGGTCATCTACCGCGGCAACCAGCTCATCCCCGGAGCCGACCGGTTCATTCACCAGCTGCGCGTCGAGAACGTGCCGTTCCGGTTCCTGACCAACAACAGCCAGCGGAACCGTCTGGACGTGGCGATGAAGCTCCAGCGGCTGGGCATCGAGGTGGAAGAGGAGCACGTCTACACCTGCGCCATGGCGACGGCCCGCTACCTCGCCCAGCAGAAGCCGAACGGCACCGCCTACGTCATCGGCGAGAGCGGCCTGCACACGGCTCTGCACGCCAGCGGGTACGCGCTCGTCGAGAAGGATCCGGACTACGTCGTCGTCGGCGAGGGGCGGACGCTGAACTTCGAGATGGCCGAGGCGGCGCTCGGCATGATCCTCGGCGGGGCGAAGCTGATCGCCACCAACCTGGACCCGAACTGCCCGACCTCCACGGGCACGCGGCCGGGGTGCGGGGCGGTGGTGGCGATGCTGGAGGCGGCGGCCGGGGTGAAGGCGTTCAGCGTCGGCAAGCCCAGCCCGCTCATGCTCCGCGCCGCCCGCAAGGAACTCGGCCTGACCACCGACCAGACGGTCGTCATCGGCGACACGATGGAGACGGACATCCTCGGCGGGGTGCAACTCGGGTTCAAGACGATCCTGGTGTTGAGCGGCGGCACCCGGCGGGAAGACCTGCCCCGCTACGCCTACCGCCCGGACGAGGTGGTCGAGTCCGTCGCCGACCTCGACCACGCCCGGCTGATGCGCACCTTCGGCATCGAGGAGCCGGTGGTGTCGATGGCGGGGTGACAAATCCAAAGCCGGTTCCAGCCGCACGGCGTTCGAGACCGCCGACGCGGTTTTCCCCTAGCCAAGTGGCCGGCGGCGGATACTATTCTCGCTTCACGAAATCCCGTGCGCAGCGTCCGCGAGAGCTTGTCATGTACGCGATCATCGAAGTCGGTTCCCACCAGTACCGGGCCGAGGTCGGGGCCTTCATCACCATCGACCACCGGGCGTGCGAGGCCGGCCAGACGCTGGAGCTGCCGAACGTGCTGCTGGTGTCCGACGGGGCCGGCAAGGTGACTCTCGGCCGGCCGACCGTCGCCGGGGCGAAGATCATCGCCGAAGTCATCGACTTCCCCAGCGTGAAGACGCAAGCCCAACTGTTCCGCCGCCGGAAGAACATCCGCCGCCTGCGGGGCCACCGTCAGCCGCACGTTCGGGTCAAAGTGACCCAGATCGTCGGCGCGTAACCGCCGAATCGCGAATGGAACCGACAGGAACCGGGTGACGCCGTCGTCGCCCGGCTCTTTCGCGTCTATAGGTTGAGAGCGGTGTTGACCTGGTTTGCCGCCTCAGCATTACGCGCCCTCACCCTCGGACGTTCCGCGCTGCCGCGAGATCTGGGGAGAGGGGAGCCAGAAATCAACCCTCTCCCGCCTGAGCCACCGGCTCAGGATCACAGGGAGAGGGTGGTTGCGCAGCAACCGGGTGAGGGCGCTACACGCCCACGAATCCGTTGTCCCACCTCCTCCCGGAGTCACTCATGCTTCGTTTCGCCGCTCTCGCGCTGCTGTTCGCCGCGTCCGCCGTCGGTGCCGAGGACGCCTACCCGACGCCGACGCTGCTCGTGGAACCGGCCGCGCTCGCCAAGCCGGAAACCGCGAAGACGTTCGTCGTCCTCGACGCCCGCGACAAGAAGAAGTACGATGCCGGTCACGTCCCCGCCGCCCGGTGGGTGGATGCCGCCGCGTGGTCGAAGGCGTTCGGCGACGGGACCGACGCCGACGACTGGTCCAAGCGGATCGGGGCGCTCGGCCTCGCCGCCGACACGCCCGTCGTCGTGTACGACGACGCGATGGCGAAGGACGCCGCGCGGGTGTGGTGGATTCTGAAGTACTGGGGCGCGGCCGACGTGCGGCTGCTGAACGGCGGGTGGATCGGCTGGCAGGCCGGCAAGCATCCGACCGAGACCGACACCGATGCGGTGGCCGTCAAGCCCGCCACGTTCAAGGCGACCGCCGTCGCGAACCGGCTGGCGACCAAGGCCGAGGTGCTGAAGTCCCTCGACGGGGCCAAGTGGCAGATCGTGGACGCGCGGTCGGAGAAGGAGTTCTGCGGCACCGACGCGCTGACGAACAAGAAGGCCGGCGCGATCCCCGGCGCGAAGCACCTGGAATGGACCGACCTGATCGACAAGGACACGCACCGGTTCAAGCCGGCCGGCGAGCTGAAGACGGTGTTCGCCGACGCCGGCGTGAAGCTCGACAAGCCGACGGCGACCCACTGCCAGTCCGGCGGCCGCGCGGCGGTGATGGCCTACGGGATGGAACTGATGGGCGCGACCGACGTGCGGAATTACTACCGCAGTTGGGGCGAGTGGGGCAACGCCGTCGACACGCCCGTCGTCAAACCGGAGCCGAAGAAGAAGTGACCCGCGGCAGCGAAAGAAGACACCGGCCGAGGGGCCGGTGTCGCGTCGTCGAACCCTACCCGTCATTCCTTCTTCTTTTCCGGCGGCAGCGGCAGGGGCAGGTCCACCGCCTGGGCCGGGGCGATCTGGATTTGCACTTGGCCGCCCGGCAGCGGCGGGGCGACCGGCATGGCCGGCATCATCGCCGGGCCGCCGGGCATCATGCCGGGGGGCGGGTACATGCCACCATAGTTGTATCCGCCCTGCGGGATGAGGTCCGGCGACACGAACACCAGCACGTCGTCCTTGAACAGTTTCAGGTAACTGGCGTCCACTTTCTTCCCGTTGGCCGAGGCGACGAACAGCCCGCCGTCGTTCACCTTCTTCACCGCGTCCTTGATCGCCACATCCTTGCCGTCGGCCGAGAACACCTTCAAGTCCTTGAGGTCGGCCAAGCCGAGGGCGACCATCCGGGTGACGGGCACTTCCTTCTCCACCTGCTGAATGACCTGCGCGCCGTTCGGCCCGCCGACGGCCTGGATCATCATGACCTTCTGCTTCTCGGTTCGCACGACCGTCACCTTCACCTCGCCGTCGTTGCCGGCCCGCAGGTTCAGGATGTACGGGGCCGGGCCGGTCGAGGCGATGTCGCGGGGCACGGGCGCGGCCGGCACCAGCAGCGCGGCCGTCATCAGCGTGGTGAACATGCGGGTGAATCCTCGGTGGGGCGGGAAACGAACGACGGGTCACCAGCGACAGTATCGCGGACGACCCGTTCCGAGTCCAGACGGATTGGCACCGGCGGCGGATTGCGACAGCCCGTCACTTCTTCTCGACGGCCGGCGGCGGCGGCAGGATCGGTTGCTCGACGGCCGGCACCAACTGCACCTGGATGCCGCCCGGCCCGCCCGGCAGCAGCCGCACCGGCGGCAGCGGGCGGAGACCCGGCTTGATGGTGCCGCCGATGTTGGCGTTCGGCATGGCGGCGAACTCCGGCGACACCAGCACCACCGTGTCGTCCTTGAACACGCGGGCGAAGATCGGGTCCACCCTGTGCCCGTCGGTCGCCATCACCACGACCCCGCCGTCCTTCAACTTGGACAGCGTGTCCTTCACGTCCAGTTCCTTGCCGGCGGCGGTGTACGCTTTCAGATCCTTCGCGTCGGACAACTCGACCGTGGCGTACCGGCTCACCGTCCGCTCCTCTTCCTTCACCGCCGGGGCCGGCCCGCCGTTCGGGTTGAAGGCACCGCCGATGGCCACCGCCACCTTGACCTTCTCCTGGCGGAGGACGGTGATCATGATCTTCCCGTCCTGGCCGGGCTTCAACTCGACCACGCGCGGGGCCGGGCCGGTCGGGGTGGTGTCCTTGGGCAGGGGCGCGGCCGGCGACAGGGCGGCGGCGAGGAGTAGCGAAGCGAGCATTGAGAGGAACCTCCGGGTCGAATACTGAGACGCCTGCCAGAATAGGGTTCCGTCTGGGGCGGGTCAACCGAGGACGGCTCGGGGGTACGCCATC
>JAYUFU010000147.1:0-6599 GCA_043738505.1 Fimbriiglobus sp.
CCCCTTGCTGGCGCGGCGGGCTAACAAAATCACCACCGCCACTCTTCCACCCGCCGCCGCATGACACTCCCCCGCTGGCTGTTTTCGCCGCTCGTCGTCGCGTGGGTGGCCGTCGAACTGCACGCGGCGGGGATGGCCTACGCCCTGCTTCGCCAGGAGTGGGACATCTCCGGGTTCGTCGTCCTCGGCCGCGACACGCGGTGGGCGGCGGACGCGGCGTTCGACCCCGTCACCCGCCGCGTCACCCCGGTCGGGTACGACGGGCACGCCTACTACGCCGTCGCGCGGTATCCGTTTGCCGACAACCGCAGCCGCCTGGACCACCCCGTCCGGCAGGCCCGCATTCTCTACCCGCTCGCCTGCTTCCTCGCGTCCGGCGGCGGAGACGGCCGCGCGCTGGTGTGGGTGATGCCGCTGATGAACCTGTTCGCCATCGGCCTGATGACCGGGCTGGCGGCGGGGTACGCGCGGCGGTGCGGGATGTCCGCGTGGTGGGGACTGCTGTACCCGGTCATGGTGAACGCGATGGTGCCGGCGGTGCGGGATTTGACCGACGCCTTCGCCATGACCGCCGGCCTCGCACTGGTGATCGCCTGGGAACGGAAGTGGCCGCCGGTCGCGCTGGGGCTGGTCGCGGCGGCGGCGGTGCTGTCGCGGGAACAGAACCTGGCCGTCGTGCTGGTGGTAAGCGCGGCGGCGGTGTGGGAACGCCGGTGGGCCGCCGCCGCCGCGCTCGCCGTCGGAGTGGCGACGCTGTTCGCATGGATGACCTACCTGTTCACCCTGTACGGCGAGTGGCCGGTGATGCCGACCGACCGGAACATCGCCGCGCCGCTAGAGGGCATCCGCACCTGGTACGAGTTCGAAAGCCGCAACGAGCAGGAGTGGTTGATCCGCGTCGTGTACGCGGTGTTCCTGGCCGGCTGCGCGCTGATCCTGGTGTGGCGGCTGGTCCGCGACCGCACGCCGACCGTCGCGGCCGCCATCGGCTGGGGAGGGGTGGCGCTGACCCTCCTCGCGGGACCGGCGATCGCGGAGGATTACTGGTCGTACTCGCGGGCGCTGTTCTGGCTGCCGCTGGGCGCGTGGGCCGTCAGCGTCCGCGCCGGGTGCCGGCCGGCGCTGGCGTTCGGCGTCCTCGCCCTGGCGTTCAATCGCGGCACGCTGAACGTACTTTGAAATCGGGCGATGCGGCTCGATCCGCGAAGACCCTCACCCCAGCGCTGTCCACAGGATTGGCGGAACGAATCCGTCGCGGGGTTGGCGAACACCACCCAATCGTCCTGCTTCAATCGGATTCGGTATCACTCCCCGTAAAGTGACGGTGACGGAAGGGAAATGCGTCTCCGCCGATTCCACCGACCTGCCCGAGTCCCTCGAATGTCGCCGCCGGCCCCGGAACACCTCCCGTCGAAGTCGTGGGCCGCGCGGGTGCCGTTCTACTACGGCTGGGTGAACGTGACCCTCGCGGCGGTGGCCATGTCCGCCACGCTGCCCGGCCGGACCTACGGCTTGGGCATCATCAAGGACGCCGTGTGCGAAGACCTGAAGATCGGCGACCTCCGCTTCAACTGGCTGAACTTCTGGGCGGTCATTCTCGGCGCGGCGGTGGTGCTGCCGGTCGGCTGGCTGATCGACCGCGCCGGCACCCGCCTCACCCTCGCGGTCGTCGCCGGGGCGCTCGGCGGCAGCGTGTTGCTGATGGCCCGTGCCGGCGACGAGCGGGAGCTGGCGGTCACGCTGACGATGGTGCGCGGCTTCGGCCAGGGGGCGCTGTCGGTAGTGGCCATCGCGCTGGTCGGCAAGTGGTTCCATCGACGGGTGGGCGTGGCGATGGGGGTGTTCACGGTGCTGCTGGCGGTCGGCTTCGTGGTGCCGATCCTGGTCGTCGAGGACGCGATGAAGCGGCTCGGCGCGGCGGGGCCGGCCGGCTGGCGGGCGGTGTGGGACGGCATCGGCGTCGCGCTCCTGCTCGGCCTCGTGCCGCTCGGCCTGCTGTTCGCCCGCAGTTCCCCGGAGGCGTGCGGCGTCACCCCGGACGACCCGGCGATCAACGCGCCGGTCGCGCCGATGACCGTGCGGCAGGCGCTGGCCACCCCCGCGTTCTGGGTCTACACCGCCGCCGCCACGATGTTCAACCTGACGTTCTCCGCGCTGACCCTCGACAACAAGCTGCTGTTGCAGGAACACGGGTTGACCGGCGCGGACACCAGCAAACTCGTCCTCGGCGTGCTGATGGTCAGTGGGCTGCCGGCAAACCTGGTCGCCGGCGCACTCGCGCGGCGGGTGTCGCTGGGCAAGCTGCTGGCCGTCGGGGTGCTGCTGCACGCCGCGTCGCTGGCCGTCTTCCCGCTGGTCGGGTCGCTGGGAATGGCCGTGGTGTACGCCGTTTTGCTGGGGGTGTCGGGCGGGGTCATCACCGTCGTCTACTTCGCCGTCTACGGGCACACCTACGGGCGGACGAACCTCGGCGGCATCCAGTCCGTCGTTCAGGTGCTGTCGGTGTTCGCGTCGGCCATCGGCCCGGTGATCCTGGCGACCGTCCGCGACGAGACCGGCGGCGTGACCGCGCCGTTCTTCTTCGCGTTCGCGGCGGTGTGCGTGCCGCTGGCGGCGCTGGCCTGGGCCGTCCGCCCGCCGAACCGCCGACTCCCGGAGGCCGCGCCATGACCAGTCACGACGATCAGGTGCGGGCGCTGCTGGCCGAGGCGGCGCGGATGCCCACGTCCCTGGGCAAGTTTGAGGTGATCGCCGAGGCGGTGCGGCTGGCCGACCTGCACAACGACGTGCCGCTGGGCGTCGAGGCGCGGCTGCCGCTGCTGGCCGTCGCCGGCAGCCTGCTGCGCGGCGACGCGATGGCCGTCGCCTTCACCTGGTGCCTGCACCAGTACGACACGCGGCCGGAGCTGTTCGGCGGCCGGGATTTGTTCTGGGAGTACCGCACGCTCGTCGGCCGGATGGCCAACTTCGACACCGTCTCCCGCGCCCAGTTGGAGGAGATGCTGGCCGACCTGACCGCGCGGCTGGCCCGTGCGGGGCAGTCGCCGGCGCACGCCCTGTACGTGAAAGTACTCCTCGGCCCGGACCTCGGCGACCGCGCGTTCGCCGTCGAGGCGATGGCGGAAGTGGTTCGCCGCCGGCTGACCGCCGTGTTCAACCCCTCAATGCTGTTCCAGCATGCCATCTTCGTCGGCAATGAAGAGGGGGCGCTGCGGCTGGCCGAGGCCGAGCTGTTCACCCCGAACCGCAACGCCTTCGACATGCAGTGGTACGAACTGTTCGAGCTGCTGATGCGCCGGGACCGGTGGGCCGAACTGCCCCGCTGGCTGACGCGGGCGGAGAAGCAGGTGCGGGTGAAGGACGTGTACTACTGGCCATTCGGCATGGTCGTGGCGGCGCTCGCGCTGGCCGGGCGGATCGACGCGGCGGTGCGGCTGGCCGGGCAGTGCCAGCGGGCCATCCGCGAGTACACCGACCCGCTCACCCGCCTGCACTTCTGCCTCGATGTGGGCGTCCTGTTCGACCGCCTGCACGCGCTCGGCCGGGAGACGGTGCTGGTCCGCTTCGCCGACGGCCCGCCGGGGCGTATGCCGAGCGGCCAGTATCGCGTGGCCGAGGTGCGGGCGTGGCTGGCGGACACGGCGGCGGACTTGGCCGCGCGGTTCGACGCGCGGAACGGCAACGCCTACTTCGCCGGCCTCATCCGCGAGCGGGCGGCGTCGCAGCGCTTCGCGCGCGGGCCGGCGTGAGCCACGAAACCCGGTGATGGCAATCAATTTCGCGTGGCGGCGTGGCACTCTTCCCACCTCTCCCCGCTGGGGGAGGTCGGTGGCGAAGCCGCCGGGAGGGGGGCTTATCCTGGCTCTCCGAACTCCCCCAGCGGGGAGAGGTGGAAGAATGGGTGGCACCGCCGAGGTTTTCAAAGAGGGGACACCGTCACCGGGTGCGTGGATGAGCCGACAGGACGCACCGGGTTCGGCGGCGAAGTCCTTTTGGCCGCCGTTAAGCCCCACACGAAGGTCACCACCGATCCCGGTGGACCCGGCCCGCGAGCGGCAGGCGCGTCTTCGGCGCGGCCGCGTTGTCCGCGTACCCGACCGCGACCACGAGAACGACGGTCTGGCTGGAAGGGATGCCCAAGGCCCGCCTGACCGAACGCTCACCGAAGCCCTCGATCGGGCAGGTGGCCAGCCCCGCAGCCTGGGCCGCGAGCATGAACACCATCGCCGACAAACAAACCTGCTTCGCCAGCCAGAAACTCTTGTGGACCGCCTGGACGCTCGGAATCGGGATGAATGGCGCGACCGCCCCCTCGACCACCGCTTTCCACAACCACCCGAGCCCGAGCGGCCCTTGGTTGAATAAGAGCGGGACGGCCTTCCGCAGCATCCGCTCGTATTCGGCATCGATGGCACCGGCCTCACGGTCTTGCCGCAAAACCCGATCGAGGTGGTTCGCCACGACGTGCCGGTCGCCCGTGAACACGACGGTGGCTCCAGCCTCCACGACCTGGCGCTGTTTCATGCACGCGGGGAGCAACCTGGTTTTGACATCCGGATCGGTCACGATGACGAAATGGGTCGGTTGGAGGTTGAAGCCACTGGGAGCCCACCGCGCGGCCTCCAGGAGTTCGTCGAGTAAGTGCGGCGGCACCGGCTCGGGGCGGAAGTGACGGGTCGAGCGGCGGGCGCGGACGAGTGCGACGAACGGGTTGAGGCCCGCGCCCGGCTCATCGCGAATGTCATTCATGTCCTCCCCTTATCCGGCATTATCACCGCCGAGTTCGCCCGACTCAAGTGAAATGCCCCGTCACTGCCGCGCGAACTCGATGCCGCGCTGGAGGAAGCCGACCGGTTTGCCGTTCGCCACCCGCACGGCGAACAGGTCGTCGGCGAAGTAGCCGGACGTGCCGCGGTACAGGTCGCCCTGCCAGTGTTCCAGCGGCACCGCGAAGGAACTCCACTCCCACGTCAGCTTGCCGGCGGTCGCCACCAGCTTGCCGACGCCGTAGGCCGGGTGTTCGTAGGTGCCGGCCAGCTCCTTCGCCGACAGCGACGGCGGCACGTTCGGGTTGCGGTCGCGGTCGCGGGCTTGCTTCGCCTGGGCCTTCGCGTCCGCCTCGGCCTTCGTCAGCTTCTGGTAGTGCGCGTTCCAATCGCCCTTCGGCAGGTCGAGCAGCAGTTCCAACAGCGTGTGGCCGAGGGCCATGTTCAGGCGGGTCTCGTGGACGTTGGCCAGCACCGCGATGCCGACGCCGTCGTCCGGGGCCAGCATCACCAGTGCGCGGAAGCCGTCGATCACGCCGCCGTGGGCGACGACGAGTTTGCCCCGGTGGTCGTACACCACCCAGCCCATCGCGTAGCTCACCTGGGTGGCCGTCGGGTGGGTGGCTTTCACGCTCGCCGTGCGGCGGATGGTCGTCGCCGGCTGCCGAGTCTCGGTCAAGTCTTCGGGGTGGATCAGTCGGAGGGCACCGATTCGGCCGTCGCCCAAATGCAGTTGCATCCACGGCACGAGGTCGCGGACGGAGCAACTCATCGACCCGGCCGGGTCCGGTTCGCGGAGGACGTACTCGGCCATCGGCTCGACGCCCTTCTCGCCGACGCGGTGGCCGGCGGCGCGGTCGGGGAACTTCGCCGCGTCGGCCGTGGTGAACGCCACCGTCTTCATCCCCAGCGGCTTGCAGATCCGCCGTCGCATCAGCTCGTCCCAGTCGAAGCCGGTGGCCTTCGCGGCGGCGAGGCCGGCGGCCGTCACGGGCAGGCTCGAATACTGGAACTCGCCCCGGAACGGCCCCGTCAGCGGCAGCTTCGCCACCCGCTTGACGACTTCCTCCGGTCCCCACGGGGCGCGATACCAGAGCAGGTCGTGCCCGCCGAGACCGGTGCGGTGGGTGAACAGGTCGCGGATCGTCACCAGCTTGTCGGCGGCCGGGTCGGACAGGGCGAACGCCGGCAGGTGTTTGCGCACGGGGTCGTCCCAGCCCATTTTCCCCTGGTCCACCAGGGACGCGACGAGCGCGGCGGTGAACGCCTTCGTACAGGACGCCAGCGGGAAGACGGTGTCCGGGGTGACGGGTTCGTCCTTGCCGATTCGTTTGGTGCCCTGGGCGATCAGCAGCGGCGGCTGACCGTTCCGCACGACGGCCACGGCTATCCCCGGCACGTCCCACGCCAGCCGCGCCGCCGTCACCGCGTTCTCGACGGCGGACGGTTCGGCGGCCGGCGCGACGGCGGACAGCAGGATCGCGAAGGCGGGCGTGAAGCGCATGGCAACCCCGTGAACGGAGACGGCTCGCGGTCCACCCGAAGGCGAAGCGCGAGCCGGGGCATTTTACTGTCGCGTCGGATCAGAGGCCGGTGTTGCCGGAGAAGCCCATCTTGCCGCCGCCGAACCCACCCTGGCCGCCGCCGAACCCTCCCTGACCGCCGCCGAACTGGCCGCCACCGAACTGGCCGCCGCCGAACTGGCCGCCGCCGAATCCGCCCTGGCCGCCGAACCCGCCCTGGCCGCCGCCGAACCCGCCCTGGCCGCCGCCGAACCCGCCCTGGCCGCCGCCGCCGCCAAATCCAGCCGCGCCGCCCGGTAGGACGAGTTGG
>JAYUFU010000148.1:0-6599 GCA_043738505.1 Fimbriiglobus sp.
TCACGCTTCCGGCTCCGACAGATCGCCTCAACCCCTCATCCAGGGTTGGGCGGTGGTGGACAACACGTCCGACGAGGACTGGGAGGACGTCGGCCTGACGCTCGTCGCCGGGCTGCCGGTGTCGTTCGTCCACGACCTGTACACGCCCCGGCACATCCGCCGGCCGGTCGTCGAGGTGCGGGAAAGCACCGGCGTCCTCCCGCCGATGGCCGAGGCCGGGGTGGAGTCCGTCGATTCGTACATGATGGAGTTCGCCGCCGCTGACGAGGCGGTATCCGCGGGCGGCGGTCGGGTGGAGCGGATGCGGATGGCGAAAAGTCGTGCGATGCCGGCGGCGATGATGGCCGCGCCCGCGCCGATGCGCGCCTCCGCCGTCTCTTCAGTTCAAACCCAGACCCGCGAGCGGCAGGTCGGCGACCTGTTCGAGTACGTCATCGACAATCCCGTCACGGTGCGGCGGAACCAGTCGGCGCTGGTGCCGATCCTGCTGAAGCCGTTCGCCGGCCGGTCGGTCCTGCTGTACCAAAAGCAGGCCCGCGCCGAGAACCCGATGCGGTGCGTCGAGTTCGAGAACACGACCGGGCTGACGCTCGAAGGCGGGCCGGTGACGGTACTGGACGCCGGCAGCTACGTCGGCGAGGCGATGCTCGACACCCTCAAGCCGACGGAGAAGCGGCTGGTCGGGTACGCGGTGGAACTCGGCGTGCGGGTGACGGACAGCATCGGCACCAAGAAGCAGGCCGTCGCGCGGGTGAAGATCAGCGGCGGGACGATGTGGACGTACTTCGGGCAGGAGTCGAAGACGAAGTACACGTTCGTCAGCAAGGCGGACAAGGAACAAGTGCTGTACCTCGACCACCCGCGGCCGGGCACCGACTGGGACTTGATCGAGCCGGACACGCCGCACGAGATCACGGAGAACTTCTGGCGATTCAAGCTGCCGCTGCCTCCGAACGCGACGACGGCGTTCACGGTCGTCATCCGCCAGCCGCAGTCGCAGACTTACGGCCTGTCGGACTTGAAGGACCAGACGTTGGCGGTGTGGGTGAAGCAGCAGTGGATCGACGCGAAGACGGAGAAGGTTCTCCGCGCGGCGTTCGCCATCCGGGAGGAGATCGCCAAGCAGGACGCGACCATCCAGCGGTTGGACGCGGAGCGGGCGAAGGTCGATGCCGACCAGAAGCGCATCCGCGAGAACCTGGCCCCACTCGGCGACCGGGCCAGCGAGAAGGAGCTGCGGGAGCGGTACGTCCGCACGCTCGGCCAGCAAGAGGACCGGCTGGAGCAGATGGACAAGGAGCGGGCCGTCGCCGTGACGGCCCGCGACGCCGCCCGGCAGAAGCTGGCCGACGCGCTCAACGGCATCGAGTTTGAGACGGCCGTGAAGTGACCCGTTTCCCGGTCCAGCACATCTCACAGGTTGGGCGGGTATAATAGCATCACCCACGTCGTTCGTTCCCACCGTCCCGAAGGCGGTTCGTTATGGCCCAAGCCGTCGTCGATCCGGCCGAACTCCGCCGGTTCGCCACCAACCTGAAGCGGTTCAACGCCGACCTGCAAGTGGACCTGGCCGGCCTGCACGCGCAGTTGCTCGGCCTCGGCGACACCTGGCGGGACCAAGAACACGACAAGTTCCGCGAGGAATTCGAGCAAACGCTGAAGGCCCTGGAAGGGTTCATGGAACTGTCGGGCCTGTACGTGCCGCAACTGTTACGGAAGGCCGAGCGGGTCGAAGAGTACCTCACGCAGCGGTGACACGAATGACCACAGGGGCCGACGTCCGCGACATCCCCGCCCTCCGCGAGTGGCTGGCCGCGCTGCAGGTGTACCAGCACGACGCCGGCGAGGCGCTCGGCGGCATCCGCATCGAGATCCACCGCGGGCAGGAGTGGGTGAGCCGGCAACTCGACCTGTGGCAGCGGGCGGTGCGGGTGGCCGAGGAAGCGGTGGCGCAGGCGAAGACGGAGCTGGCCGGCCGCCGGTTCCCCGGCTTCGACGGCCGCATGCCGGACACCACCGTGCAAGAACGCAACCTCCGCCGCGCCGTCGCCCGCCTGGAACACTGCGAGGACATGGTGGTGAAGTGCCGCAAGTGGATGACGCAACTGCCGAAGCTGATCGACGAGACGTTCACCGGGGCGAGCCACCGGTTGAACACGTTCCTCGAAACCGACGTGCCCGGCGCGGTCGCCGCTCTCCAGCGCCAGATCGAAGCCCTGGAACGCTACACCGAGACGCGGCTCGACTTCGCCTCCGCGCCGTTGGCGGCCAGCGTCCCCGCCAAGCCTCCGGAGCCGTCGTCATGAAATTCGGGGCCAGCCGCAGCCAACTGTACGACGCGCAGAAGACCGCCCGCGCCAAGTGGGAGGTCGCCACCGAGACGTGGGACGACGACGCCCGCCGCCGGCACGCCGAGGCCGTCGTCGAACCGCTCGACCAACTGGTCACGCACGTCCTGCGGGCCGTGGACCAACTCGGCGTCCTGTTCGCCGACGTGCGGCAGAGCGTGGAGTATCAGGATTAGTGTTCTGCTCGCTCCGCGAGCGGGTCTTCCCGAGCCGACCCGCTCGCGGAGCGAGCAGAACACGGAAGGCATCCAGACATCCGAATCACGAGGTCCGCCACCGTGGATAGCACGTCCCTCTTCGCCACCCAGCACGCGGCGCTGGCCAAACTCCAGAAGTTGGTCCGCGACCGCGCCGGCGGGGAGAAGGCCGCCGCCGAGACGTTCCAGGCCGCGACCGACGCCGCCGAACGGGACGTGCAGCGCGCCCGCAAGCTGATCGCCGCCCAGCGGAAGCGCGCCGACGACGAACTGGCGGCCGCGCGACAGGAGGCCGAGGAGTGGCTGGCGGCGCGATTCGACGGCGAGCAGGCGAACGCGGATCGCGGCTACGCCGACACCCGCACCCGCACCGAACAGCAGTACCGCGCGGCCGAGGCCAAGTTGAAGGCGGAGTACAAGGACCAACTCTGGACGGTCGATTCGCTGCTGGAGGCCGGGGAAAAGGAGGCGGCCGACACGAAGGAAGCGCTGCTGCGGACGGCCGCCACCGCCGAGGGCCAGATCGAAACGCTGTGGGACCGAATGGACCGGCACGCGGGCGCGGCGGGGGTGAAGCGGGAGGAGATCGAGTTCCCGGTGAAGCGGCTGCCGTCGCCGCGGGGCAGCTCCGACCCCGAAGGCAAGCTGGAAAAACTGCTGGAGGATTCGACGGCCGCCGTGGACCGCCTCGCCGCCGCCTTCTGGCCGAAGTTGACCGGCGTCGGCGGCCCGATGCTGAGCGTGCTGCTGGCCGGCGGGCTTGCGGCGGGGGTCGCGTTCGGCACCCTCGAAATGAAACTGCCGGTGCTGGCCGGCGTCATCGGCGGCGGAGCCGTGGTCGGCGGGTTGCTCCTCCGCCTGCTGTTCGGCTTCCTCGCCCGCCGGCAGGTGCGCGACCGTGGCACCGCCGCCGGGGTGTTCCTCGCCGAGACCGACCGCTCCCGTCAGCAGTTGATCCAGTGGGCGACCGACGGCCACGCCGCCCGCCGCAAGCAACTCGCCGCCGACCACGCGACGGGTCGGAAGAAGGCCGACGACTCCTTCAAGCCCCGCATCGGTGCCCTGGTGAAGCAGGGCATTGCCGTCGTCGAGAAGCTGACCGCCGACCACGCCGCCACGACCACGGCGCGGTCCATCACCCGCACGTCCGAGGAAGGCGCGACCGCCGCCGACTTCGACGGGCGCGAACGGGTGCTGGCCGACAAATTCGACGGCGATCTGGCGGCGGCGGAAATGACCTTCGAGAAGGCGAACGAGACTGCCACCCGCGACCGCGCGCTGGAGTGGAAGCTCCTCAAGTCGATCTGGTTCGGCGGGCTGGACGAGGTGGCCGGGCGGTTCAGCGAACTGTCGGTCTTCGCGGCCAAGCATTTCCCGGACTGGCCCGCCCTCCGCGACGGGTCCGCCCCACTCGCCACCGCCGTACCCGCCGGCATCCGCTTCGGCGAGTATCGCGTGGAACAGGCCTTGCTGCCGGACGGCGTCTCCGCCGACCCGCAGTTCGTCCGCGGCGATCCGCTCGACCTGTGCCTGCCGGCGTACCTGCCATTCCCGGAGAAGTCGGCCGTCGTGCTGAAGGCCCGCGACGACGGCCGTGCCGCGGCGGTCGCCCTGATGCAGGCCATGATGCTCCGGTTCCTCGTCGGCCTGCCCGCCGGCAAGGTGCGGTTCACCATCATCGATCCGGTCGGGTTGGGCGAGAACTTCGGCGCGTTCATGCACCTCGCGGATTCGGACGAGCAACTGGTGTCGTCGCGCATCTGGACGGAGCCGGCGCAGATCGAACAGAAGCTGGCCGACCTGACGGAGCATATGGAGACCGTCATCCAGAAGTATTTGCGCAACCAGTACAAGAGCATTGAGGAATACAACCGCGCGGCCGGCGAGGTGGCCGAGCCGTACCGGGTTCTCGTCATCGCCAACTTCCCGACGAGCTTCACCCCGGACGCCGCCCGCCGGCTGGTCAGCATCATGAGCAGCGGCCCGGCGTGCGGCGTCTGCACGCTGGTCGGCGTGGACGCGGCGATGGGCATGCCCCGCGACTTCCGCCTGGCCGACCTGGAAGCCGTGGCGCTGAATCTGCACTGGAAAGACGGCACGTTCACGCCGACCGACCCGGCGCTGAAGCCGTTCCCGCTGACGGTGGACGCGCCGCCGTCGTCCGCCGCCATCGCCGCCATCGCCAAACGGGCGGGCGAGGCCAGCCTCACCGCCGCGCGGGTGGAGGTGCCGTTCGAGTTCATCGCCCCCGCCCCGGACAAGGTGTGGGCCGGTAGCACCCGCGACGGGTTTGCGGTGCCCGTCGGCCGCGCCGGGGCCACCCGCCGGCAAATGTTCATGCTCGGCAAGGGGACCGCGCAACACGCCCTCATCGCCGGCAAGACCGGCTCCGGCAAGTCCACGTTGCTGCACGCCTTGATTACCAACTTGGCATTACACTACAGCCCGGATGAGGCCGAGTTGTATCTCATCGACTTCAAGAAGGGGGTCGAGTTCAAGATGTACGCGGCCCTGCAACTGCCGCACGCCCGCGTGATCGCCATCGAGAGCGAGCGCGAGTTCGGCCTGAGCGTACTGGGCCGGCTGGACGGCATCCTCCGCGAGCGCGGCGACCGCTTCCGCGACCTGGGGGTGAACGACGTGGCCGGATTCCGCGACGCGCGGCCGGACGAACCGCTGCCGCGCATCCTGCTCGTCGTCGATGAATTCCAGGAGTTCTTCACCGAGGACGACAAGCTGGCGCAGGAAGCCGGGCTGCTGCTCGACCGCCTCGTCCGCCAGGGCCGGGCCTTCGGTGTGCATGTGCTGCTCGGCTCGCAGACCCTCGGCGGCGCGTACTCTTTGGCGCGGAGCACCATCGACCAGATGGCCGTCCGCATCGCCCTGCAATGCTCCGAGGCCGACGCGCAGCTCATCCTGAACAAGGACAACACCGCCGCCCGGTTGCTCACCCGCCCCGGCGAGGCCATCTACAACGACGCCAACGGCCTCGTCGAGGGCAACGACCCGTTCCAGGTGGTCTGGCTGAGCGAGGAGAAGCGGGCGGAGTATCTGAGGCAGCTCCACGCCCGCGCGGGGTCCGACAATCACGCCATGCTGGTGTTCGAGGGCGCGTCGGTCGGCGACGTGACCGTCAACACTTCATTGAACCGACTGCTGGAAGCCCCGGCGGATCGGCTCGCCGCCTTCGGCCCGCCGACGATTTGGCTCGGCGACGCCATCGCCATCAAAGACCCGACGGCCGCCGTGTTCCGCCCGCAGTCGGGGTCGAACTTGTTGCTGTTGGGGCAACACGAGGATGCCGCGCGGGGCATTTTCGCCACCGCCCTGGCCGGCCTGCTGGCCCGCCTGCGGCCCGACCCGGACGCCCGCGTCCTGTCGCTGATCGACGGCACGCCGGACGACGCCGACGGCGCGGACGGGCTACGCACCGCGTGCAAGACCTTGAATTCGCCGGCAATCCTGGTCGAACGGATGGACGTGGCGACCACCGTTGCCGGCCTCGCCGCTGAAGTGGAAGCCCGACTGAAGGGCGAATCGACGGATCGCACGCCGCGGTTCCTGTTCGTGTTCGGGTTGCACCGGCTGCGGGAATTGCGGAAGCCAGAAGACGATTTCGGCTTCGGCCGGCGCGGGGAGAAGACCGTGTCGCCGGGCGAGCAGTTCGCCGCCGTCCTCCGCGACGGCCCGCCGGTCGGCGTGCATGCTGTCGTCTGGTGCGACTCGGTGACGAACCTGAACCGCGCGCTCGACCGCCAGGCGATGAAGGAGTTCACCCTCCGCGTGCTGTTCCAGATGAGCGCCACCGACTCCAGCCAGCTCATCGACACGCCCGCCGCCAGCAAACTCGGCCGCACCCGCGCCCTGTTCATCGAGGAGGGGCTGGAGCGGCCCGAAAAGTTCCGGCCCTACGGGATGCCCGGATGGGAGTGGCTGCGCCGGGTGGGCGACCGCGCGGTCCCGCCGGTGAAGCCGGTTTCCGCTACCGAGGCGACTGTCGGCGAACCGATGCCGGTCGGCAGCACATCGTGAGGACTTGTTAGCCCGAAGCGCC
>JAYUFU010000149.1:0-47655 GCA_043738505.1 Fimbriiglobus sp.
TGGTTCAAGGCCGGCATCAACCGGGCGACCCAGCCGACGGTGATCGGCGACGGCGAGTTCCTCATCGGCACCGGGGTGCAAATCCTCGGCACCAAGCGGCTGAAAGTCACCAAGGCCGGCGACGCATGGTCGGTCGCGGAAGTGTGGTTCAGCAAGAAAGCGCACCCGTACTTCAACGACGGGGTCATCTTCGGCGACCACTTCTACGGCTTCGCTAGCAAATCGCTCGTCTGCGTTTCGCTAAAGAACGGTGAGGTGCTGTGGAACGCCGGCACGAAGTACTCGTACGGTCAGGTCGTGCTTCTGAAGGACAGCGGGCTTCTCGTGGTCCAGGCCGAAAGCGGCAAAGTCTTCCTCGTGAAGGCCACGCCCGACGACCACACCGAGGAGGCGAAGCTGGACGCCATCCCCGGCAAGACGTGGAACCACCCGGTCGTGAACCGGGGCCGGTTGTACGTCCGCAACGGCGAGTGGGCGGCGGCGTATGAGCTGAAGACCGAGTGACGCCGCGCCGACCTTTCCTAAGTTAACACCCCAACTGCCCGCCGTCCGACGACCGGCGGGCAGTCCCGTTGAGACACCCCCGCGCCACCGCAAGGAGCCGCGCCGATGCCCCGCACCGTCCGCCCGTTCACCGTCCTGCCGTCCCTCCCGCCGCGCCTCGAGCCGCTCCAGAAGCTGGCGTACAACCTGTGGTGGTGCTGGCACGCCGACGCGGTGGCGCTCTTCAGCCGCATCGACCCGGAGCTGTTCGAGTCGCTCGACCACAGCCCTGTCCGCCTCCTCACGGGCGTGTCGCAGGACCGCCTCGACGAACTGGCCGGAGACGACGGCTTCCTCGCCCACCTCGACCGCGTCGTCGAACTGCTGAACCGGTACGTGGCCGCGAAGACGTGGTTCTCCGATTCCTTCCCGGCCGACGCCAACCTGCGGATCGCGTACTTCAGCATGGAGTTCGGCATCCACGAGAGCGTGCCGGTGTACTCCGGCGGCCTCGGCGTGCTGGCCGGCGACCACCTGAAATCGGCGTCCGACCTCGGCCTGCCGCTGACCGGCGTCTGCCTGATGTACCGCGAGGGGTACTTCCGCCAGTACCTGAACGCCGACGGCTGGCAGCAGGAGCGGTATCCGGAGAACGACTTCTTCAACCTGCCACTCATCCCGGTGCTGGCCGCCGACGGGTCGCCGCTGACGGTGTCCGCCCCGCTGCCCGGCCGCGAGGTGCGGCTCCGCGTCTGGCGCATCCAGGTCGGCCGCGTGCCGCTCTACCTGCTGGACGCCAACGTCCCGGAGAACCGCCCGGAAGACCGCAACATCACCGCCCAACTGTACGGCGGCGACACGCACATGCGGATCATGCAGGAGATCGTGCTGGGCATCGGCGGGGTGCGGGCGCTGAAGGCGATGGGCGTCGAGCCGACCGTCTGCCACATGAACGAGGGGCACGCCGCGTTCGGCACGCTGGAGCGGGTGCGGACGCTGATGCAGGAGAAGAGCCTCGACTTCGCCACCGCCGCCGAAGTGGTGAAGGCCGGCACCGCCTTCACCACGCACACGCCCGTGCCCGCCGGCAACGACGTGTTCGCCGCGGACATGATCCTCCAGTACCTCGGCGACTACCTCCGCCAGTTCGGCGTGGAACGCAAGGCCCTCATGACGCTCGGCCGGCAGCGGCCGGACGACGAGGGCGAGCCGTTCGGCATGACCGTGCTGGCCCTCAAGATGTCGAACACCAGCAACGGCGTCAGCGCCCTGCACGGGGTGGTGTCGCGGAAGATGTGGAACGACACCTGGCCCACCCTGCCGGCCACCGAAGTGCCCATCGGGTCGATCACCAACGGCGTCCACACGCAGAGCTGGCTGGCCCCGGAGATGGGCCAACTGTTCGAGCGGTATCTGGGCGTGCAGTGGGACGCCAAGCCGACCGACTTCGCCGTCTGGAAGCGGATCGACCACATCCCCGACGCCGAACTGTGGCGGACGCACGAGCGGTGCCGCGAGCGGCTGATCGCCCTGGCGCGGGCGCGGCTGACGACGCAGCTCCGCCGCCGGGGCGCGGCCCAGTCCGAAGTCGCCGCCGCCGACGAGGTGCTGGACCCGGACGCGCTGACCATCGGCTTCGCCCGCCGGATCGCCACCTACAAGCGGGGCGACCTGGTGTTCCGCGACACGGCGCGGCTGGCCGCGCTGTTGAACGCCACCGGCCGCCCGGTGCAGTTCCTCTTCGCCGGCAAGGCGCACCCGAAGGACACCGCCGGGAAGGAACTCATCGCCCGCGTCGTCCAGATGGCCCGCCTGCCCGACTTCCGCCGGCGGGTGGTGTTCCTCGAAGACTACGACATGAACGTCGCCCGCCACATGATCCACGGGGTGGACGTGTGGCTGAACAACCCCCGCCGCCCGCTGGAGGCGTCCGGCACCAGCGGCATGAAGGTGGCCGTCAACGGCGGGCTGAACCTGTCCATCCTGGACGGCTGGTGGGTCGAGGGGTACGACGGGCAGAACGGCTGGGCCATCGGGGCCGGCGAGGAGTACACCGACCTGAAGTACCAGGACGAAGTCGAGGGCCGGCTGATCTACGAACTGCTGGAGCGGGACATCGTGCCGGCGTTCTACACCCGCGGCGGGGACGGCCTGCCCCGCGAGTGGATCCGCCGCATGAAGCGGTCCATCGGCACCCTGGTGCCGGTGTACAACACCAACCGCATGGTCGAAGAGTACCTGGAAAAGTGCTACCTGCCGGCCCACCGGCGGGAGGCGGCGCTGACGGCCAACGGGCTTGCCGGGGCGGTCGAACTGGCCCGCTGGCGACAGCGGCTGGCCGCCGAGTGGGGCGGCGTCCGGGTCGAGAGCGTGGACGCCCCGACGGGCGAGATGCTGCGGGTCGGCAAGGACTTCCCCGTCGGCGTCCGCGTCGCCCTCGGCGCGCTCCGGACGGACGACGTGGAAGTCCAACTCTGCTACGGGTTGCTGGACGCGAAGGGGGACATCCCCGAGCCGAAGGCGCTGGCGCTGCTGCCGACCGGCACCGCCGACGGCAACCGGGTGGTGCCGTTCGGCGGCGCGGTGCCGTGCCGGACGAGCGGCCAGTTCGGGTTCAGCGTCCGCGTCCTGCCGAAGCACGCCAACCTGCCGAACCTGTTCGAGCCGGGGTTCGTCACCTGGGGGTGATTCAGTGCTCTGCTCGCTCCGCGAGCGGTCTCCGGTTGTCAAACCCAGACCGCTCGCGGAGCGAGCAGAACACTTGGCTCCGAATCACTTCACCATCGCCTTGTACTTCTCCACGTCGGCCGGATGGAGCATCCGCTCGTCCAGCCCTTTCGCCACGGCTTGGTCGAACCACACCTTCGCCTCGGCCGGCTTCGGCGGCGTCCGCTCGTCGTTCACCAGGGCCAGGTGGAAGAGCCGCAGCGCCGTCTTGTCCAGGGCGAGGGCGTGCTTCAAATCCTGTTCGGCGGCGTCGTACTGCTTGGCCGCGATCCGCATCCGCGCGCGGGTGTCGAGCAGTTCGCCGGTCAGTCCGACCTCGCGGGCGGCCCGGTCCAGCAGCTCCTTCACCCGCGCGGCCGCGTCCGGGTCGGCGGACAGCGTCCACGCCAGGTTGTTCAGGGCGACGACGTTCGTCGGGTCTTTCGCCACCGCCGCGTCGTAGGCCGCCTCGCTCCCGGCCTTGTCGCGGCCGAGCGAACACAACTCGCCCTCGTGCAGGAGGACGGCGACCGACGCCGGCTCCTCGGCCTTCGCCGTCGCCAGCCACCCTTTGACCGCCGCCAGTTGGTCCGGCGTCGCGCCGCCCGAGCGCACCGCCGCCAGGCCGGCCATCACCTTCACCCGCGGCGGCAGCGTGCGGGCGTGCTTGTCGATCTGCGCGAACGCCTCGGCGGAACGGCCGTCGGCGGCGAGCAACCCCGTCACCGCCACCACGGCTTCGGGCCGCGTCGGGTACAGCAGCTCGAACAGCTTCACCGCCGCGTCGGTCATCTTCCGGCCGACGGGCGTATGGCGGTGCTTCGGCTGCCGGGCCAGTTCGTCCAGCAGTTCCCCGGCGCGGGCCGAGCGGAGTTGCAAGTCGTTCGGGCTGGCGTCGGCGGCACGCGCGTAGGCCGCGGTCATCGTCAGCGCCCGCTCCGAGCGGTCCATCCGACACTCGTGGCGGGCGACGGCGGCCACCGCCCGAAACTCGTCGGGGTACGTCCGCTGAAGCACCGCGGCGCAGCGGTCGGCGAACTCCACGTCGGCCGGCTCGGTGGCCTCGTCCAGCGCCGAGATGAGGTAGTCCAGGTTCGTCGGCGCGGCCTTGAGCAGGTCGATGAGCAGCGTCCGCCCGGCGGTGCGGTTGCCGGCGTTCCGGTGCATCTGGGCGAGGAGGAACCGGTCGCGCTCGGACTTGGTTTCCGCCGCCACGGTTTCCAGCAAGCCGACCGCCCGCTTCAACACGTCCGTCCGCTCGCTGCCGTCCAGGTGCCGCGACAGGCTGGCGAGGACGGCGACGGCCGACCGCTTGTCGGCGGCGGTGCTGCCGGCCACCGCGTCGGCCCCGGCCAGCAATTCCTTGGCCCGCGTGCGGTCGGTCGGGTGGCCCCGCGCGACCATCAGCATGGCCAGATTCTGCCGCGCCCACGCCGCGTCCGCCGGTGACAGGGCTTTGTCAGCGAGAAACTCTTCCAGCACGGCGATGCCGGCCGAGCGGTCGAATTGCGACAGCTTGAGGGCCAGCCGGGCCTGGGCGTACTGCCGGCGTTCGGCGGTCGAACCGGTCGTGGGCGACCAGTCGGCCGGCCCCTTGCCGGACTCGCGGAACGCGGCGGCGACGGTCAGGTACAGCGGCCCCGGCAGGCCGGCCTTCACGCGGGTCATGACTTCGGCAGCGGCGGCCGGCGTGTCCAGTTCGCCGGTACGCACGGCCAGCCGGAGCCAGTCGTCGGCGGTCGTGCCCTTGGCACTCGCGGCCCGCTCGTAAGTCTGCGTCGCCTCGGCGTTCAGGCCGCACAGTCGGAACCCGTCGCCCATCCACCCGGTGCCGCCGGGCACCCACTCGACGTGCTTGGCGGCGGCTTCGAGAAGCGCCTTGCCGGCCGTCGGCTCCAGTTTCTTCAGCGACTGCCACACCACGCGCTGGAGCGGCTCCCCGCTCCAGCGGTGGTCGCGGTCGAGCCGGGCGAGGATCGCCGCCAACCGGGGCTGGTCGCCGGTGGCGGCGAGGTACTCGATCATCTCCTGCGCGGGGGTGAACCGCCGGGGTTCCAGCCGCACCGCCCGGTCGAGCAATTCCAGTGGCGACGCCGTGTCGCCGGTCAGCGCCTTCAGCCGGGCCAGCGCGACGCACGCCTCGGCCCGGTCGGGGAGCGGGCCGAAGTGGGCGACCACACCCGCGAGCGCGGCCGGGGCGGCGGAGGCGTTCCGCGCGGCCACGGCGTCCCACGCCGCGCACAGCGCCGCCGCCTTGCCCGGCGTCGGTTCGAGTTTGGCGATCGCCGCTCGCGCTTCGGCCGCGGCGGTCGCGTCACCGCCCTTCACCGCCCGCTCGTAGAACGCCTCCCACAGCGGCAGTTCCGTCGGCCGTCGGGCGACCAGCCGGCGGTAAGTGGTCAGCACGCCTTTGTCGTCGCCGACCCGGTCGTACACCTCGATCAGCCCGTACAGCAGGCGGAGTTGATCGGCGTCCGGCCAGGTGTCGATGTGTGCGGCGAGCGGGTCGAGCGGCCGGAGGCGGGCCGGGTCGCGGGCGTACAGGGTGGCCCGGCACAGCCGCAGTTCGGCCCCGTCGCCGGCGACGGCTTGCGCCTCGTCCAAGACCGCCAGCCCGACCGGCACCCCGCCGAGGTCGGCCGTGGCCACCGCCAGCGCCGCCCACAGGTTCGGGTCGCGCGGCCGGCGGGCGGCTTCCTTTTGCAGCACCGCGACGGCGCGATCCCGCGCCCCGCGCCAGGCCGACACGTCCGCCCGCAGCCGGGCCGCGTCGGTGGTGGCCGGCCCCAGCTTGCGGATCACCGGCTCGACCGTCCGTTCCAGTTCGTCCCACTGGGCCGAGGTCGCCGCGCCGGAGGTCCGCAGCCGGCCGGCCCGCATCTTCAGCAGCGTGACGTGGCTCTCCGGCGTCGAGTACGGCGACTGCGTCACCCGCTCGTATTCCGGCAGGGCGTCGTCGAAGCGGCCGGAATTCAGGAACGCGGACGCCAGCGCCCCGCGCGCGGCCAGGTGGTTGGGGTCGCGGTTCAGCACGCCGAGCAGCAGTTGCTCTTCCTTGGCGGGGTCGCCGAGCCGCTGGTGGCAGACGGCCATCAGCAGGTCGGCCTGGTTCTCCAAGCCGGGCAGATCGACGGCCATCGTCCGCAGGTCGGCCAGAGTCTTCACCGCGGCGGCCCACTGCTGGTCCCGCATAGCCAGCCGGCCGGTCAGGTACTTGGACTGCATGGTCGCCTCCCGCACCTTTCGCGGAGACCCCCTCACGGCGTCCAGTTTGGCGACGATCTCCTTCGGTCGGCGGGTGTCGCCCATTTGCACGAGCAGGTCGGCCAGCGGCACCATCAGGTCGAAGCCGTCGGCGGACTTCTCCAGCCCCTCCTCCAACACGGCGACGGCCGCACCGAGGTTGCCCCGATTCAGCTCCAGCCACGCCAGCGCGCGGACGACGCGGGTGTCGCCGGGGTGCAGCCGGCGGGCGTCGGAGAGGCAGTCGTGCGCGGCGAGGATGTCGCGGCCCTTCTGCAAGTGTTCGGCCAACTGGAGCAGCGCGTCCAGGTTCTCCGGGTCGAGTTCGAGCGCCTTGCGGAGGTCGGCCGGGTCGCCCTTGGCGTCCGGGCTGACCAGACCGTCGAACCGGGCGCGGAGGATGTACGGCTGCGGGTCGTGCGGGACGGCGACGACGAGCCGGTCGAGGGTGGTTCGCGCGACGGCCGGCTGCCGCATTTCCTTCCACTGGTACTGGGCCAGTTCCTGGTACGCGAGCCGATCCGTCGGGTCCAGTTCGATGGCCTTCTCGAAACTCTTCACGGCGTCGGCCGACTTCCCCTGCCCCGCCTGGGCGACGCCGAGCGACCGCCACAGCCCCGGTTCGGCGTGGAACTGCTTGAGCAGCTCCTCGGCGTGGGTGGCGGCGTCCGTGTACCGGGGGCGCGGCAGGTCGAGGGTGATCGCCAGCGCCTCGCGGCGGACGGCGTGCCGGGCCGGGTCGTTGCGGAGGATCTTCTCGTACAGGAACAGCAGGTCGAGCGACGGGGCCTTGCCGACCCGCTCCTTGAGCAGGGCGGCCAGTTGCTCCTGAACGTCGGCGTCGGCCGGGCGGAACTCCAGGTACTGGCGGAGGTAGCTGATGGCCGCGTCCCGCTTGCCGTCGCCGGCGGCGAGGTCGGCCTGCCGCTTCAGGGCGTCCGGGATGCGGCGGGCCTGCACCGCGTGGAGGCCGAACACCGACCCGCCGACCAGGAGCGTGACGAGGACCACTTTCAGCAGAAACCGCTTGTTGATCGTCGGGATCATGATGCGCGTCCTTGCGGTGTGGGCGGCGGGCAGTCCGTGCCGGCCCAGGAATCCTCCAGAGTGTAAAAGTTTCAACAGCCCCAGGTCAACCGCAACTTCGCCCAGTTGTCAAAGAACCCCGAACGGGATCAGCATCTCGGCCCGCTGGAGGCCGCCGTGGGCACCCAGGCAGCGGTCCTTCGGGTCGTTCGAGACCCACAGGTGCGTCGCGCCGAGCGGGATCACCGCCACGTCGCCGAGCCGGGCGCGGAAGTCCGGGTGCCGTTCCGTCCCGAACCAGCCGGCCGCGAGAAGGTCCGCCGTCGGGGCCACGAACGCCCGCTCTTGCAGTCCGGCCCGCAGGTGTTCGGCCGCTTCCTCGGCGTCGTGGACGAACAGGAAGAGCGCCTTCGTCCCGCCGCCGGGCGACAGCGGCTTGCCCCGGTCGTTGGTCCGCGTCATCGCCGCCAGCCGGGGGCAGACGCGGTCCACATGCAGGAAGTCGCCCGGCAGGGTCGCCACCTGACCGTGATCGGCGAACAGGACCAGCCGGGCACCGCGCTCCGCGCACGTCTTCGCCACTTCGCCGACGAGCGTCAGCACTCGCGTCACCAGCCGGTCGAGTTCGGCCGAATCCGGGCCGAAGGCGTGCGCGGCCTTGTCCACGTCGTCCATGTACGCATCCACGAACAACCGACCGGGCCGGCGCAGGGCGGTGGCGACCGCCGCCGGAATCTCCTCGAAGGACTCGAACGCCCGTTTCTCGGCCGTCGCACGGTCGGCCCACGCATTGAACGCGGAGCCGGCAATCTTCGCCGGCACCACGCTGACGGTGGGCACGCCGAACGCGGCGAGGCGGGCGGCGCGGGTCTCGAACGGGAACACCGCCTCCGGCGTCACGCCCGCGCCGACCAGGGAGTTCGGCGCGTCGCCCCGCCGACAGAATCGCAGCGGGTCGCAGGTGTCGCCGACGAGCGGCTCGAAGTACCGCAGGGACGGCACCCCGTGGACCGGCGAGCGGACGCCGGTCTTGTGGGTCGGCATGCACCCGCCCGTCGAACTGGGGAACTGCGTCGTCAGCGGGATCAGGAGGCCGTCGCGCAAGAAGCGGGCCAGGACCGGGTGCGCCAGCCGCCGTTCGAGGAAGGCCCAACCCAGGGAATCGACGAACAGGCTGACGACGGCTTCGGCAGGTGGCGGCAAGTGATCCGTGACGGTCGGCTGATCGGTCGGCACGCCGAGCAGCCGGTCCACCGTCGCGGCGATGTTGCAGAAGTTCGTCGAATCCCAATCCGGCAGGACGAACTCGGCGGGCGTCGGGAGGGAGAGGGACATGGGTCGGCGACTCGCGGAGGTGGTCACTTACTACCACCCGTACCGGCCGGTCCGCCGCCCGTGACAACCTCACTTGTCTTTCGGCTCGCCCTTGTCCTTCGGCTCGGTCGTGGTGGCAGCCGGCTTCGCGCTTTTCGGCGGCGGGAACTTGCCGGCCTTCAGATCCTTGTACACCGGGTTGATCTCCTCGGCGGCCAGCGCCCACGTTTCGACCCGGCCGGCGCGGGCGATGTTCAGCCCGATCACCCGGCCGTCGAGGTCCACCAGCGGCCCGCCGCAGTCCTTCGGGGCGACCACGGTGTCGTGCTGGATGACGCGGGGGAAGCCGGTGCGACGGCCGGACAGTTCGCTGCCCATGCTGTTCTGGATGTCGCCCCGACTGAGGTCGCCCATCTGGGTATTCGGACTGAGGGTGACGGCGAATTCCAGTTGCTCCGGCTCGTCCTGGTCCTTCACCGCGCGGCGGACTTTCACCATCACCTTGTCGCCGGGCCGCTTGACGTCGAGCAAGTCCATCAGCTCCTGCCGGGACTTGACGGCCGTGCCACCGACCTCGACGATCACGTCCCCGGCCTTGAGTTTGGCCTTCTCGGCGGCGGCCCCTTTCACCACGGTGTCGATCCTCAGGCTGTTGAAATCGCTGCGCGGGAACTGGATGCCGATGTACCCCTTGTTGGCGTTCACGATTTGCGTGTCCGGGCCGAACAGCTTGCGGGCGGCGGAGCTGATGACCCCGACGGCGACCGGCTCGCTGGTGATGCCGGCCACGGCCACCCAGTTGCCCGGTTCGGCCACCTTGCTTGGGGCGATCGTCACCGTCACGAGATCGGCGGCGTCCACCTTCAGGAGCGCCAGGTCGGTCTCCCGGTGGTAGCCGACGTACTCGGCGTCGTAGGCCGAGCCGTCCCGCATCTTGACCGTCAGCGTGCCTTTGAGTTCGCTCCCCTTGGTCAGGATGTAGCCGTCGGCGGACATGATCGTGCCGAGGGCGGCCGGCTTGCCGTCGGCCAGCACCCGCACGGTGGCGTCGGCGACCGGGGCGACGACTTCCTCGAACAGCTTCGGCAGCAGTTTCTTGCCGCGGTCGTTCGGGCCGGCGGCCGGCGCGGGGCCGGCGGCGACCAGGATCATCAGCGTGAGGAGGCGTCTCATGGCGGGCGTTCCGGGGCGGGGTGCGAGTTGGGGGTTGGGTGGGAGAGGAAAAGTGATCTCGTGGTCAACGGGAGTAGGGGGAGTTGCGTCCCCCGTTTGGGGTCACTGCTTGGACGTTCGCTTGGCCAGCTTCAGTTCCACGGTCTTTTTCTCCCCGTCGCGGTCGAGTTCGACCTTCACCTTGTCGCCGGGGTTGTACGAACTCAGCATTTCCCGGATGTCGGTGGCGGACTTGACCGGCGTGCCGGCGAACTTCTTGACCACGTCGCCGGCCTCGATGCCGGCCTTCTCGCCGGCCCCGCCTTCCGGCACCTCGTCCACCAGCAGTTCGTCCTTCGCCGACTCGTCGAAGACGAGGTTCAGCGCGGCCTTCGACTCGCGGCCGATGGAGTCGCCCCGGAGCAGTCGCGCCCAGTCGGTCTGGAACTTGTCCACCGGCACCTGATAGTTGGACTCGATGCCGAACATGATGCGGCTGTGGATGCCGACCACCTTGCCGTCCAGGTCGTACAGCGGGCCGCCGGAGTCGCCGCCGACGATGGTGCCACTGGTCGTGAGGAACTGGCCGGTGTTAACGTACCGGCCGACCCGCACCGGCGGCGGCCGCTCCTGCTTCGGTCCGCCGGGGTGCCCCATCGCCACCACCCACTGGCCGGCCTTCAGGTCGGCCGACTTGCCCATCTCCATGAACGGCCACTTGCCCTCTTTCGCGCCCGGCCAGGTGGCGTTCTTCGGCGGCTTGTCGGTGATCTTGGCCAGCCCGCTGTCGGCCTTGTCGTTGATGCCGAGGGACACGCCTTTCACGAAGGTGCCGTCGGACAGGACGACGACGAGGTCGGTGCGGGGCGCGCCGGTGACGTGGCCGGCGGTCAGGATCAGGCCGTCCTCGTTGATGATGACGCCGCTCCCCGCCCCCTGCCCGACGAGCAGGCCGACGGTGGCGGGGGTGGCCTTCTTGGACACCTCCTTGACGCGGGTCTGGAGGGCCTTCATCTCGTCCACCGTCTCCGGGGACGAGGCGCGAACGGTGTCCCACTTGGGCGGGACGGGCTTGTCGGAGGCCGGGGAAAAGAGGGCCACGGCGAGAACTGCGGCAGTCGCAATATGGACGTGCCGCACGAACCGAGCGACGGGCATGGCGGTGGTCTCCTCGATGGGGGGTGAGTGGGTCGGCGCGGTGGGACCGCCGGCCACCTTCTCGCCGTCTTCATCATAGCTTGCCGGACGGACGGCCCCGGTGCAAGTGTTCGTCCCAAATCCCGGCCCGGATTCGACCTCCGCCGGCCGAACCGACCCGTCCGGAGCATTGACGGACACGCGGGAAAAAACGAACGCCGGCGGGAACGGGTCGGGAAGCCAGCCGGCGACACCTGCCCCGCACTGCTCCCTCATGCGGGAATTGGCCGGCACGCGGACAGCGGATGGTGCGGAAACTGCGGTCATGACCGGTCCTCGAAAAAGCGACAGTAACTTATTCGCTCGGCCGGAGCAGAAATCAAGACCCGATATGGAAATAATGTCCACATATTTTGGCCGGGCAGGCAGTGAGATACGCCGACCGTCGTCCGTCGGGCTAACAAGACAGGGCAACAATTCAATCGGATTCGGTATGAGCAGCCCTACTGCACTCCCTTCGGCGTTTGACTCCGCGCCCGTCTCCGCGTACCTTCGGCGGTGTCCGACCCCCCGCCCGGAGCCTCCCGTCATGCTCTCCCGCCGCGAATGGCTGGCCGCGTCCACCGCCGCCGCCGTCTCCCCCTTCTGCACCCGCCTCGGCTTCGCCCAAGAGAAGGCCACTGCCCCCGCCGACTCCCGCCTCGGCGCGGCGAAGACGCTGAACGACTACTTCCCCTTCATCGTCCCGAAGACCAAGGACGAGTGGGCCAAGCGCCGCGACCGCATCCGCGAGCAGATGCTGGTGGCCAACGGCCTGTGGCCGCTGCCGGAGAAGCCGCCGCTCGACGCCGTCCTCCACGGCAAGATCGACCGCGACACCTACACCATCGAGAAGGTGTTCTTCCGCAGCGCCCCCGGCCACTACCTGTGCGGCAACCTGTACCGGCCGAAGGCGAAAAACAAGGACGACGCCCTGCGCCCCGCCGTGCTGTACGCCCACGGTCACTGGATGAAGGGCCGGTTCACCGAGGAAACCGAGGCGACCGCCAAGCAGCGGATGGCCATCGGCGAGGAGCCGGACATCGACCGCGGCCGCTACCACATCCAGGCCGGCTCGATCACGCTGGCCAAGCTCGGCTTCGTCGTGTTCCAGTACGACATGATCGGCGTGGCCGACACCACCGCCATCGACCACATCGCGCGATCCGGGGTGCCGCACCCGAACGGGTTCGCCGACGCCGAGGGCGAGCTACGGCTGCAATCGCTCATGGGCCTCCAGACCTGGAACAGCATCCGCGCCGTGGACTTCGTGTCCGGCCTGCCCGACGTGGACCCGAAGAAAATCGGCGTGACCGGGGCCAGCGGCGGCGGCACGCAGAGCTTCGTGCTGGCGGCGGTGGACGACCGCATCGCCGTGTCGGCCCCGGCCGTGATGGTCAGCACCGGGATGCAGGGCGGGTGCGTGTGCGAGAACTGTAGCCTGTTCCGCACCGGCACCGGCAACGTCGAGATGGCAGCGGTGTTCGCCCCCAAGCCGCAACTGCTGCTGTGCGCGAACGACTGGACGAAGGAGTTCCTCACCAAGGGATACCCGGAACTGAAGCAACTTTACACCCTTTTGGGCGCACCCGACAACGTGCTGGCGAAGGCGTGGACCCGCCTGCCGCACAACTACGGCCGGCCGAGCCGCGAGCGGATGTACGAGTGGTTCCTCAAGCACCTGATGGGCAAGGAGGAGTCGTTCGCCGAGCCGCCGATCGCCCCGACCCCGCCGGCGGACCTGACCGTGTTCGACGCCGGCCACCCGCGGCCGAAGGACGACCTGCCGGCGAAGGACGTGCGGGCCAAGATGTCCGCCGATTCCGACGCGCAACTGGCCAAGCTGACGCCGACGGACGCGAAGAGCCTGGCCGCGTTCCGCACCGTCGTCGGCGGCGCGCTGCGGGCGATGCTGTGCGACGAACTGCCCGCCGCCATCGCCGTGAAGAAGAAGCCGGAGGAGACCAAGCTGCCCGGCGGCGTGACGGTTCACACCGCGCACCTGGGCCGCAGCGACGAGAAAGACGCCGTGCCGACGGTCGGCCTGTTCACCGAGAAATTCAAGGACAAGGTGGTGGTCTGGGTCCACCCGAAGGGCAAGGCCAGCACGACCGCCGACGGCAAGCCGGTGCCGGAAGTGCAAACCCTGCTGGACGCGGGGTACGCCGTCGTCGCGCCGGACGTGCTGGGCGTCGGCGAACTGGTTTCCACCAAGCCGAACGGGGTGAACCAGACCTACGCCGGGTTCACGTTCGGCTACAACCGGTCGCTGCTGGCCGAGCGGGTCCACGACGTGCTGACGGCCATCGCCTTCGCCAAAACCGTGCTGAAGGCGAAGACGATCCGGCTCGTCGGGTGGGACGAGTTCGGCGTGGTGGCGGTGCTGGCGAAGGCCGCCGCCGGCGACGCCGTGGACAAGCTGGCCGCCGACCTGGACCAGTTCCGGTTCGAGACGATCACCAAGACCGACGACCCGCGGATGCTGCCGGGGGCGGTGAAGTACGGCGGCCTGGGGGCGTTCCTGGCGCTGTGCGCGCCGGCCGAAACGCTGGCCCACAACCACAAGGGCACGGCCAGCGGCAAGCTGTCGAAGGCCGCCTTCGACGCCGCCGGCGCGGGCGACAAGCTGACCCGCGCCGACGCCAAGTGGGAGCCGGCGAAGGTCGTCGAGTGGCTGCTGAAGTGAGGAAGATGGGACCGTTCTAAAAGAGGAACCCGGCTGACACGGAAAAAGCCGGGATGAAGAGGATCGATCACCAGGAGACGGCAGTCAGGGGACAGGAGTCAGAAGCTCGTCGTTCTCCCTGCCTTCTGACCCCTGACTTTTGTCCCTGACTCCCGATTTCGGATCCTCTTCATCCCGGCTTGGATCCGTGTCATCCGCGTTCCTCTTTTTTGAACGGTGAATGCCCCGCTGCGATCAGGCTTGCGGGGGTTCGCGGGTCTGGGTAAATGCGGGGCGTCTCGGATGTCCCCCGGAGGTGCCGACCATGCGGAAATTCCTTCTGACCCTCACCGCCGCCGCGCTCGGCCTGACGGCCCTCGGCTGCGGGTCCGCCAGCGACGACAAGCCGACCGCCGCCACGCCCGCGCCGATCCTCGGCGTCACCCCGGACGCCACGCCCGCGCCGGTCGAGCCGCCGGCGTATGTGGTGCCGCCGGTCGTCACGCCGATGAACCTGCCGCCCATCGACACCGCCCCGCCGCCGATCATCCCGGTCAGCCTGGACACGCCGGTCCTCCCGACCCCGCCGGCGGTGGAGCTGCCCACCATCCCGCTGCCGCCCCTCCCGCCGATGAAGTGAGCTGCCGAAACCCGGACACCCGCCCGGCGGTATACTCCTCCCTGTGGCTTTCCGCGCCTCGTGAGGGATACCGCCGTGCCGCGTTCCGCCCCGCTTCTGGCCCTGCTCCTCGCGTCGCCCGCGTTCGCCGCCGAACCGGTGCGGCTGCCGATGCTCCTCGACACCGCCGGCACCGCGCACCGGATCGGCGAGAACCCCGACACGAAAGCCGTCGTCCTGCTCTTCCTGGGACCGGAATGCCCGCTCTGCCAGCGGTACGCGCCGACCTTGAAAACGCTGTTCGCGGAACGCGGCGCGGGAGTCGAGTTCTACGGCGTCGTGTCCGGCGAATCGCACGCGCGGAAGGACGCCGCCGAGTACGCCAAGGAGTACGCCCTGCCCTGCCCCGTGCTGTTCGACGCGACTGGCGAGTTGGCGGCACGATTCAAGCCGACGCACGTTCCCGAAGCCTTCGTGCTGAACGCGGACCTGGCGGTGGAATACAGGGGGCGAATCGACGACTGGTACGAGGCCCCCGGCAAGCCCCGGATGCGGGTGACGAGCCACGACCTGAAGGACGCCATCACCGCCGTGCGAACCGGGAAATCCCCAGCCGTGGCGAAGACCGCGCCCGTCGGCTGCCTGTTCGAGGACACCGTTCCCGACCTCGGCAAGGCCCCGGCGAAGGTGACGTTCAACCGCCACGTCGCGCCGATCCTGTTCGCCAACTGCTCGACCTGCCACCGACCCGGCGAAGTCGCGCCGTTCTCGCTGCTGAGCTACGCCGACGCCAAGAAGCGGGCGAAGCAGCTCGCCTCGGTGACGACCGCGAAGACGATGCCGCCGTGGCGGCTGGTGCCGAACCACGGCCGCTTCGCCGATGAACGGCTGCTGACGGCCACCGAGATCGCCACCCTCAAGGACTGGGCCGACGCCTTTGCCCCGGAAGGGGACAAGGCCGACCTGCCGCCGTCGCCGAAGTTCGCCGCCGACTGGCACCTCGGCAAACCGGACCTGATCGTCAAGATGACCGCGCCGTTCACCGTGCCCGCCACCGGCAAGGACGTGCTGCGGAACTTCGTCATCCCGATGCCGGAGGTGAAGGACAGCGTGATGGTCGGGGCCATCGAGTTCCGGCCCGGCAACCGCAAGGTGGTCCACCACGCGCTCGCGCTGCTGGACACCACCGGCACCGCCCGCAAGCTGGACGCCAAGGATCCCGAACTCGGCTACGACGCGGAGAACGGCGGGTTCGGCTTCTTCCCCACCGGCGGCCTGGGCGGGTGGGCACCCGGCGTCGTCCCCCGGTTCGTCCCGGACGGCGTCGGCCGGTATCTGGCCAAGGGTTCGGACATGGTGCTGCAAGTGCATTACCACCCCAGCGGCAAGGAGGAGACGGACCAGTCCGAGGTGGCCATCTACTTCGCCCGCAAGCCGGTGACGCGGGTGCTGGCCGGCATCGCCGTCGAGAACTGGCACATCGACATGCCGGCCGGCGAGAAGGACTTCAAGCTGACGGCCGAGTACAAGCTGCCGGTGGACGTGACGCTGATCGGCACCGCGCCGCACATGCACCTGCTCGGCCGGGAGATGACCGCGTGGGCGGTACTGCCCGGCGGGAAGACGGTGCCGCTGGTAAAGGTGAGCGACTGGGACTTCAACTGGCAGGACTTCTACGTCTACCGCAAACCGTTCAAGCTGCCGAAGGGCACGGTCATCAAGATGGAATCCCGGCACGACAACTCGGCGGCGAACCCGGCCAACCCGAACAGCCCGCCGAAGCGTCTGAAGTACGGCGAGGGCACGGCCGACGAGATGTCGCTGTGCCTGTTCGAGGTGACGTGCGACTCGTTCACCGACCTGATCGTGATGATGGCCGACAACGTGAAGCACAACCACGTCATCGAGCGATTCTCGCCGATCAAGCGGTGACGGGGTGGAGTTGGTCCGGTGCTTGGTGAACAATTCAACGCGACAGGGAGGTGTCTGTTGACCGAGGATAAGCAAGACGATTTTCGACTCACGCACCACGCCCGATTGGGAGCGGTGCGGTGGGACCGTGCTGCCGAGTTGTGGTACGCCGCCGTTGATGCGTCGTTGATCCGAGATCAGGAAATCGGAGTCTCAGCAGCACCCGATATCGGGATCGCATTTGACCGCGCCGCCGACTTCTTGGACTGGCTCCCCGCAAACTTGACGCAGTTCAAAATCGTTGCGGCACGAGAAGCGTTCAACTACGACCTGATTTGGAACGACGACCTTGAAGAATCTGAGTTGGCTTCGAGACTCACGGTCCAAAGCGTCAGCATCCGTGGAGGGCGTGTTGAGGTCTGGCTGGACACCGGGGGTGCGACTACCGATCACCTGTTGCTGGCAAAGCTGGACGAGCGGCACAAGATCGTTGACATGGAACTGTAGCGGGCGGAAGTAGCACATTTGAACTTACGAGCGGGAGCGTCGGCGACCGTAACCGTTCACACTCACCTGCGACAACGTGAAGCACAACAACGTCATCGAGCGGTTTTCGCCGATCAAGCGGCAGGACCGGCATCGTCGCCGCTCGCCCCGCGAGCGGTGTCCCCGCGCCCGCTCGCGGAGCGAGCGGCGACGAAAGAGGCCGCCGCCACCACGCTCGTCGTCACCGCCAGTTGCGTCAGCGCCATCGCCGCCAGCATGGATTCGCTGCCGTAGTGCATCTGGTCGAACAGCCACAGGATGTAGACGCGGTGGCCGGCCGGGTTCACCAGCTTCCCCGCGCTGACTTCGCCCAGCGCGAGCGCGGCCACGGCGACGGCGGCCGCGAAAAACGCGGGCGTCGTGAGTGGGGCGACGAGTCGGTGCCACGTTTCGGCAAAGCCCAAGCCGTCCAGCCGCGCGGCGTCGAGCAACTCGTCCGGGATCGCCCGCACCGCCGGCCACACGACCACGCACGCGACGGGGAAGAACCGCAGCAGCGCCGCCCACCCCGCCGGCAGCGGCGTCGGCTGGTAGTACAGCAGCGACCACACCGGGCCGCGCGGCCAGACCCACTCTTCCACGTCCATCAGTAGCGAAATGAACCGCTTCAACCCGAGGCCGATCACCGGTCCCGGCGCGAGCAGCAGCAAGACGCAAAGCAGGAACAGCGCCACGCGGAACCCGTTCGACCGCCGCGCCGCCCAGCAGCTCGCCCACGCCAGGAACGCCGTCAGCAGCCCGACCGCCACCGCCGACGCCGCGCTCCGGACGATCACCCCCCGCTCGGAACTCCAGACTTTCCCAAGCTCGCCGAGGAGGAACGCCCACTCCGGTTCGCGGCCGACCCCGCCGCCCGCCGCTTTCCAGACGAGCGCAGCCACCGGCACCACGGCGAAGATCGTGACGATTCCTGCGACAGTGAGGCGGAGCGACCACGTTGCCGCAATCGAAAGTGGAAGTTTCCGAACCGACGACGTGTCCGGGGACGTGAAGTCGAACCGCGCGACCCGCCGGCCGAGGAGAAGTCCGGCACCCACCGCCGCCGCCCAGACCGGCACGGCGGCCGCCACCGCCGCCGGTAGACCGGCCCCGTCGATCACCATCTCGGTGTAGACTTCCTCCGCCGCCGACCGCACCATCATCATGTCGGACACCGTGATCTCGGTGAGAGGCTGCGCCATCACCCACGCGCCGGCCAGCACGGCCGCCGTCAGCGAGCGAGGCAGTAGCACCCGCCGGATGACCGCCCGCACGCCGCCCGTTTGAAGCGCGTCGTCTTCGAGATCGGCGTCGGTTCGCCGGACGGCCGCCGCCACCGCCCACGCCACCCACGGCACGGCCGCCGTCGCGTGAACCCAGACCGCGGGCAGCAGCCCCACCGCCCACGGCCGCCACGCCACTTCGCCGGGCGACAATCGTATCGGTGGCAGCCAACCGCCGAGGACTGTTTGCCAGGCCAGCGCGTACACCGGCAGTGGGACGAACGCGGCGAGGAGCAGCCCAACTCGCGCGGCCGACCCGCCGAATCGCCCGGCCCAGAGGCCGACGAACCAGCCCACCGGCACGGCCACCAGCACCGTCCCCGCGCAGAGGATTGCCGTGTTCGCGGCGAGCGCGGCGAGCCGGTCGGCCTCCCGCCAGACGCCCCACCCGGCGGGGTTGGCGGCGAGCGCGACCACCGGTGTCAGCAGCGGCCCGACCAGCAGTACCGCCCAGGCGACGAGGATGCCGATGCGCATGGATTCCCCCGAAATCAGACTAACCACAGAGGCACAGAGGCACAGAGAAGAACCAAGAGAGGGGAGGGTTCGGAAACCCGCCGCATCTCTTGCATTCTCTGTGCCTCTGTGCCTCTGTGGTTAGTGCCTGGGTTTAGCGAGCGACTGCGGTCAATTCTTCGGGTCGCCCATGGGCGGCAGGTCGGCCGGCTTCGGCTCCACCTTCTTCGGCGGGGCCATCATCGCCGGCGGGGCCATGCGGGCAGGCTTGGCGTAGGCGGCGGCCGCGTCGCGGAGGCAGACGACGAGGCCGTTGTCGCCGCCGAGCAGGATGCGGTCGGTCTTGTCGTTCGACACGCCGACGGTGAACTCGGGCAGGTCCAAGGTGGCGGACGGGCGGACGAACTGCGACCGCGGGTCGGGGCGACCGTTCGCGGCGTACACCGCCAGCCGGCCGCGGCCGTCGCGGGCGTACATGTGGTCGCGGTTCACCGCCAGCACTTGGTCCACTTTCGGGTCGGTTCGCCACTGGAGTTCGCCGGTCTTCACGTCCAGTTTCGCGCACCCGTTCCGGGCACCGGACACGTACACGGCGTCCCCGCCGGCGACCGGGGCGTTGCTCATCTGCCCGCCGACCGGGGCCTTCCAGTGGTACACCACCGGCACCGCCTTGCGGTCGGGCGAGCGGACGCCGGCGGTCAGGTCGATGGCCAGCACCACGCCGGAATCCAGCGGGATGAAGCCGAGCAGTTGGTCCGGGGTGAAGGCGAACGGGCCGACGAGCGGGTGCAGCGGGGAGCCGGCGAACGTGCCGATCACCTCCTCGCCGCCCAGCGCCTTGTTCAGGGCCACGACGGTCGTCCCCTCGGTGCTCACCCACACCCGCGAGGAGAACGGGTCGGCCGCGTTGTCCACCATCACCGGCTGGGCGGTGGACCGCTGCGGCGTCGCGTACCGCCACTCCCGCTTGAACTTGTCGCCGACGGCCCGCAGGCTGCTGTCCTCCTCCAGACGGTACAGGGCCGACTGCGAGCTGACCGACGGCGTCGGCTGGTTGTACCGCATGTGGTCCGCCACCAACTTGTACGGCGGGCTGACGCTGACCGGGATGGCGACCAGCGACGGCACCGGGTGGTTGCGGTTCAACTGGTACGGCGGCACCACGCTGTACAGGGCCGAGATGGACGGCGTGGCCTGATCGCGGCCGGTGCCGGCGGCGCGATCCGGCTCGACCGTCCGCACCCGATAGTCCGAGTCCCCGGACGCCGACTGCGGCGGGTTCGACCGCGTGCCGTAGTCCTTGGCCACCTGCTCGACGACGTTCTTCTGCCCGCCCGCCCGCGCCTTCGGGTCGGCCCCCTTCGCCGCCGCCTGGCCCTGGAGCTGCGGCGGCAGCCGGTAGTTGATCAGGTAGCCGCTGGCCATCTGGATGAACACGTTGCGGTTGTCGGCCACCGGGCCGGACACCGGCGTCTCCTCGCGGTGCGGGAACGTCTCGCGGAGGTCCTGCTCCAGCATCAGCGCGCCGCTGTACCGGTCGAAGCAGAACAGCTTGCCGACGCTGACGGCGAAACAGAACTTGGCGTTCACCGCGACCGGGTAGCTGCCCCCGTAAGAGGTGGCGAACTTGTGCGACCACTGCTGCCGGCCGGTGCGGGCGTCCACCGCCACCAGCAGCCCGGCCTTCGTCTGGACGAACACTTGCTGGTCGTCCACGGGCTGGATTTGGACCAACCCGTCCCGCTTCCCGGACACCGGGATGAAGGCGTTCCACTCGGCCCGCAGGTTGAGGCGGTCGAGCGACTCGCGGTCGATGGGCGAGGCGGGGCGAGCGGGCGGCTGCCCGAACGCGGCCGGCCCCGCCGCCACCGCCGCCAGAATGACCAGGATGTTCCGCATGGGTGCGCGCTCCGCGAGGGGTCCGCCGTGTTCGCCTCAGTTTACCACGGGAAGCCGCCGGCCGTGAGGGGGAACCCGCGTTCCGGCGCGCCCCGTCCGGCCGAACGGGAGGGACGAACCGGTTGTGCCGCCCGCCCGTCGGGTCACTTCTTTCCCAGCGCCCGCTTTCGGGCGAAGAAGCCGCTCAGGAGCGCCGCGCACCGGTCGGCGTACACCCCGCCGACGACCTGGCAGCGGTGGTTCAACCGGGCGTCATTCGTGATCTGGTAGAGGGTGTGGCACGCGCCGGCTTTCGGGTCGGTGCAGCCGTACACGACCACCGGCAGCCGCGCCTGGACGATGGCCCCGGCGCACATCGGGCACGGCTCCAGCGTGACGTACAGGATGCACTTCTCCAGCCGCCACGACTTCAGCGCGGCCGCCGCCTGCGTGACGGCGACGATCTCGGCGTGGGCGGTCGGGTCTTGCAGTTGTTCCCGCTGGTTGTGCGCGCGGGCGATGACTTCCTGCCGCTCGAGAGAGACGATGACCGCGCCGACGGGCACCTCGTCCTCGGCGGCGGCGAGCGCGGCCTCGTCCAGCGCCATCTCCATGTGCAGGAGGTGGAACGGGTTCGCCGGGTCGGTGAACGGCGGCAGCACGAGGTCGAGCATCGGTCTCCAAAAAAACTGACTTGGCGGATGCGCGGTGGATGTGGGACATTCTACTCAAGTTGTCCCAGGCATCCTCCTGCCCGGATTCACGGAGAAAGCCATGGCCCGATCCGCCTTGTTCGCCCTCGCCCTCGCCGGTGCCACGTTCGCCGCCGACCCGACGCCCCGCAAGGATGCGGAGGGGTTCGAGTTGCCTCCGGAGGTGGTCCGCCGCATCGGGTCGGCCCGCTTCCTGACCGACGGCCTCCGCTCGGCCAAGTTCAGCCCGGACGGGAAGACCGTCTACACCCTCGGCTCGACCTATGCGATCCCGGACCCCAAAGTCTGGTCGCACGGGCCCTACGTGACGGCGTGGGAGGTCGCCAGCGGGCGGGCCAAGTGGCGGAGCGACCCGGCCGTGAAAGGCGACAAGATCGCCGTGTCCCCCGACGGCAAGGTCATCTGGATGACGGTGCAGGACCGCGTTCCGCAGCCGCGCGGCCGGGGGACGACCAGCAAACTGACGCGGCGGAAACTCGACGCGGCGACCGGGAAGGAGTTGGAGAACACGCCGATCCACGGCGACCCGGTGGCGGTCCACGACCTCGCGCCGTCGGGGATGGTCGCGTACAGCCGGTATCACGCCCCGACTTCGGATTTATCCATGCCCGTCATCAACGCCGCCGGGGACGAGGTGGCGCGGTGGGAGCCGGAGGGGGAATACCTGGAGGCGGTGCGGATTGCCCCGGACGAGAAGACGGTGTACATCGGCGGGCCGAGTTTCAGCGGCGTCAGCGGCCGGGTGCGGGCCGTGGATGCCAAGACCGGCAAGGGGCTGTGGGCCGCGCCGACGCAACTGGTGTTCGACCTGTGCGTGTCGGCGGACGGCAAACTCCTGGCCGGAGCGACCGCCCCGCCGCGGCCGGCGTACTCGAACGACTCCCGCGCCACCGACATCCGCGGGTGGGACGCCAAGACCGGCAAGGAACTCGGGTCGGCGAACATCGGCGGGTTCGCACCGGACGTGTTCAAACAGAACCCGCCGGGCGACGGCCGGCCGATGGCGTTCACCCCGGACGGCAAAACCCTGTGGGCGTGGAACGACCGGTGCAAAGGAGTGTCGATCTCGGTCCCCGACTGGAAGGCCGGCGAGCCGACGGACAACTGGGCGGCGCTCGGCTGGTACGCCCCGGACGGGAAGACGTACTTCGCGCAAACGGGGCGGAACTCCGGCCAATGGGACACGGCCACGCACAAGCCATTGCCGTTCGCCCCGACCACGGTCTATCACCACCCGAACACCACCACCTCGAACCAGCTCTTCTTCGACGCGGCCGGCGACCGCCTGACCCGGCACATCAACTTCGGCGAGCGGGTGGAGTGGGAGTTCGCCACCGGCAAGGAGTTGAAGCGGACTCCGTGGGACGACATCCGCGCCACCGGCCGCATGGGGCGGGTGACGCGGTACTGGCACCTGAACGAGTTCGCCGTCCCGTCGCCCGACGGCAAGTTCGTCGTCCGGTACGTCCGCGACGTGACGGACTGGAAGAAGTCGCGGTTCGAGGCGCGGACCACGCCGGGCGACAAGCTGCTGGCCACATTGACCGGCATTCCGAGTGGAATGGAAGAAGGGATGGTGTCCGACGACGGTCGCTGGTTCCTACTGGCAACCAGTTCCCGCGAGGTCCATCGCTGGAACCTCGCGAGCGGAGGGGAACCGACAAGGCTTTCGGGGAAGGGCGGCGGGTACGTCGCCCCGCGGGTTCTGTACCCGCACCCGGACGGCAAGCGGGTGGCGGTGCTGGAACTGAACGCGCCGGTCCTGGATCGCAAGCCGGGCGCGAAAGGGTGGCGGGTGGGCGTGTACGACAGCGCCAGCGGCGAACGGGTCAACGAGTTCGACGGGACGGGCGTCGTCCGCGCGCTGAACTGGTCGGCCGACGGTCGCTACCTCGGCGGCGCGGTGGACTTCGGCGACCGTCTGTACAAGGACGCCGGCGGGGTGGTCCGAATGGACTTGGCAACGAAGCTGGTAGAAGGGGCGAACGTGCCCGTCACGCCGACGACGGCGGTGTTGTCCCCGGACGGCGAGACGGTGGCGGTCGGCACGCACGCCGGCCTCCGACTTTACGAAGCCGCCACTGGCACCCCGCGACACGAATTCCGCGGGTTGACACGGCCCGTGGACAAGTTGGCCTTTCACCCGTCCGGCCGAACCCTGGTGTCGGAATCCGCCGACGGGCCGCTGCTGGTGTGGGACGTGCGCGGTGATCTGACCCGTGGCCCGGAGCCGAAGGATTGGGCGACGTTGTTCGGCGCGCTCGGCGGATCGGATGGCGAGGTCGCGTTCGCGGCGGTGCGGCAGTTCGCCAGTCAGCCGAAGGGACTGGCCGAACTGAAGGCGCGGATGGCCGGGGAGAAAGCGCCGAGCGAGACACTCATCGCCCGCGCGGTGGAGGCCACCCGGTTGGCGGACGGCGGCGCGAAATTGCTGACCGAGTGGGCCGCCAGCCCGGTCGAACCGCTCGCCCGCGCCGCCAAGCGGGCGGCCGGGAAGTAGCGCGAGAAGTGGCGCAGACAGGGCGGTTTCACCCCGGTATATCCCGGCCCGACGAGCGGACTCCCGCGTCCGCTTCCCCCACCCGCATCGGGAGACGTGGCCCATGAACTTGTCGCGCTGGAAGTTGCTCGCCGGGGTGTTCGGCCTGTCCGTGTGCGGGCTGGCAGCGCTCGCGGAGCCGGCGTGCCGCACGGCCGGGCACGGCGCTGGCCGTCAGATGCCGCCGGTGGCGGAGAGCAAGCCGGAAGCCAAGCCGAAGCAGGGCGGATCGACCCTCCCGCCGCCCGTCGAAGTCAGCCCGCCGAAGCCGGCCGACGTGAAGCCGACCTCGGCCCCCGCGCCGCTGCCGTCGCTACCGCCCGCGCTGCCGACGCCGCTCCTCGGCGAGCCGGTCGAACTGACCCTGCCGATGGTGAAGGACGACAAACCGAAGGGCGAGACGCTGCCGGCGTTCCCGCTGCCGAGCCTGCCGTCGCCGACGCCGAACATCCCCGGTGCCACCGCCGTGCCGGACGCCGGTCCCGTGGCGCTGCCCGGTCTGCCGCCGGTTCGCGCTGCCACCACGGAACCGGTTCCGCAACTTCCGGTGCCGGGCGATGGTGCCGTCTCGCCGTTCCCGCCGGGTACGAAGCCCTTTCCGCTGCCCTCCCCGCAACCGCCGCTGGCACAACCGGACGTGAAGCCGGTGCCGCACTACGTCCCGCTGGTGCCGCAACCGCCGATGGCGACCGCCACGCTGCCATTCCCGGAGCCGATGGACACGAAAGCGCAGCAACTTCTGCCGCCAACCTCGCCGACGCCCACCCCGCCAGTTCCCGAAGTGCGTGCCGTCGAAGCCCGCTCCGCCACGCCGGCAGTCGAGAAGCGGCTGAAGGTGACGCTGCAAATGGGCGAGGGCAACCCGCGGTTCGAGGTCCGCGACGGCGACGAGGTGGTGTTGAAAGTGGTGTCGGACAAGATCGACGTGAAGGCCCCGACCGAGAAGGGCGACCTCTGGTCCACGCTGAAGGCGAGTGGCCGGGTGAAGTTCCACAGCCCCGGCGGCGACGGCTACTGCGACGAGCTGGTGATCGTTCCCGGCAGTTGCGAGGTGATCGCCACCGGCAAGGTGCAGTTCAAGTACAACTGGGGCAAGGTGGAGACGGCCGTCACCAGCGAACGGATGACGTTCCGCCTGGGGGCCGCGCCCGGCAGCCAGTGACGATGCGACGACGGCGGTGACATTTCGCCCCGGCTCGCGGTTGCTCTCTCGCCGCGTGCCGGGGCGACTTCGTTTCCGTTCGACGACAACCGCACTGGAATCGTCGGCTCCGCATCGCCTATCATCGTGCTTCCCTCCTCGCGCCGTTCGGATGTGTCATGCCCACTGCCGCGCTCGCAATGCCGAAACGCCACGCCCCGACCGGCGACGCCCGCAAGTCCGTCGTCATCGTCGGGGCCGGGCCGGGCGGCCTCGCAGCCGCGATGTTGCTGGCGAAGGCCGGCGTCCAGGTGACGGTGCTGGAACGGTTGCCGCGCGTAGGCGGGCGGTGTTCGGCCATCGAGGAGCAGGGCTTCCGCTTCGACCTCGGGCCGACGTTCTTCCTCTACCCGCGCGTGTTGCAGCGCATCTTCAAGGCGGTCGGCCGCGACCTCATGGCCGACGTGCCGATGACCCGGCTGGACCCGCAGTACCGCGTCATCTTCGGGACGAACGGCGGACAACTCGACTGCACGCCGAACTTGAAGCAGATGGCCGAACGGGTGGCAGCGCTCTGCCCCGCCGACGGGGCCAACGTCCAGCGGTTCATCGACGACAACCGGGTGAAGCTGGAACGCTTTCGCCCCACGCTCGAAAGCGCCTTCCTCAGTTGGCGGCGGCTGTTCAGTTGGGACTTGATCAAACTGCTGCCGATCCTGCGGCCGTGGAAGTCGGTGGACGGCGAACTCAAGCGGTACTTCACCGACCCGCGCACCCGGCTGGCGTTCACGTTCCAGTCGAAGTACCTCGGCATGTCGCCGTTCAACTGCCCCAGCCTCTTCAGCATCTTGAGCTACCTGGAATACGACTTCGGCGTGTGGCATCCGACCGGCGGGTGCGCGGCCGTCAGCGACCGCATGGGCGAACTGGCCGTCGAGTTAGGCGTGGACCTGCGGCTGAGTGAGCCGGTCACGGAGCTGCTGTTCGACGGCAAGAAGGCTGTCGGCGTGCGGACGGCCGAAGGCGACTACCGCGCCGACGCCGTCGTGGTGAACGCCGACTTCGCCCAGGCCATGAAGAAGCTGGTGCCGAACGCCCTCCGCCGCCGCTGGACCGACGAAAAGATCGAGAAGAAGCGGTTCTCCTGCTCCACGTTCATGATGTACCTGGGCATCGACGGCGACCCGCCGGCCGTGCCGCACCACACCATCTACACGTCGCAGGATTACATCGGCAACCTCGCCGACATCGAGACGCGACAGGTGTTGAGCCAGGATCCGTCGGTGTACGTCCAGAACGTCGGCGTCACCGATTCCGGCATGGCCCCGAAGGGCATGAGTACGCTGTACTTGCTGGCCCCGGTGCCGCACCGCAACCCGAACGTAGACTGGAAGGCGGAAACGGCGACCATGCGGGAGCGGGTGTTGAAGCAGTTGCCCAAGCTCGGCATCACCGACATTGAAAAGCGCATCCGATATGAGAAGATCGTGACGCCGCAGATGTGGGAGGACGACTACGAGGTGTTCAAGGGGGCGACGTTCAACCTGGCGCACAACCTGAAGCAGATGTTGCACCTCCGGCCGCGCAACCGGTTCGAGGACTTGAAGCAGGTGTATCTAGTCGGCGGCGGCACCCACCCCGGCAGCGGCCTGCCGGTGATCTACGAGTCGGCCCGCATCACCAGCCGCCTGCTGTTGCAAGACCTCGGCGTCGATGCGGCGTTCCTGGAAGTCGATGAGCCGACGGCGGTTCCCCTGGCGGTCGGATAGAATGACGCGCACACCCCCGGAGGAGCCGCGATGTCGTTCCGCGATTTCAAGTTTCCCGCCGTCGTGACGGACTTGGGAATGACACTCCACCAGTCGCCGCTGTTCGCGGGAGTCCGCCTTCAGCCGATCAGCGACTACCTACGGCCTCGGCTGGTGGACGGACTGTTGCTTTCGCAGGGGTTGAACAACGAGAAGGCGCGCTCGGAGTTCGTCGTTGCTCCGTTGCTGCTGGAACTTTGGGACATCAGTGGGCGAAGTTTCGGATTGCACTCCGGCTGCGAGTTGACGGTGGACGAAGCGAGGGGGTTGAATGGCGTCTGCGACTTCCTACTCGCTCGCGACCCGCTGGTGTTCGTGGTCCGTGCCCCGGTGCTGGCCATCATCGAAGCGAAAAACGACAACGTGTGGAACGGGTTCGGCCAGTGCGTTGCCACCATGCACGCGGTCGCCCAGTTGAACCGTGACGCGAAGATCGACCGGCCGGTGTTCGGCGCAAGTACCACTGGGGTCCACTGGAAGTTCTTCCGCCTGATCGGCACCGACCTGACCATCGACGCCGCCGACTACTCGCTGATGTCCGACGTGGAGAAGGTGGCCGGCATCCTGCTGAGCATCGTCACTCCCCCGCCGCCACCCGCGGACGGATGACACACAAGGACGCATCTCGTGACAACTTCGACACAACGGAAAGTGGCGGTCGTCGGCGGCGGGTTGGGCGGGCTGGCGGCGGCCTGCACCCTCGCCGCGCGCGGGTACGCCGTCGTCCTGTTCGAGAAGTCGCCGTGGCTCGGCGGCAAGGCGGCGGAACTGAACGAAGCCGGCTTCCGCTTCGACATGGGGCCGACCATCCTGACCGTGCCGGCCGTGCTGCGGCAGATCTTCTCAGAAGCCAATCGCAAGATCGACGACTACCTGACGCTGGTCCGGCTCGACCCGCAGTGGCGGTGCTTCTTCACCGACGGGGCGAAGCTCGACCTGGTGCAGGACGTGGACGCGATGGCCACGGAACTGGACGCCTTCGCGCCCGGCACCGGCACCGCCCACGGCTACCGCGACTTCATCGGCCGGTCCCGCCGCCTGCACCGCATCTCCGACAACTACTACTTCTGGAAGTCGATCGGCGGCATCGGCGACATGTTCAGCTTCCGCCAGGGGATGAACCTGTCCACCCTCGGCGACGTGATGAAGATGCGGATGGGCCGGTCGGTCGCCAGCACCGTGAGGAAGTTCGTGCCGGACGCCCGCGTCGCGCAAATGCTCGACCACTTCACGCAGTACGTCGGCTCGTCGCCGGACGCCTCGCCGGCCGTGCTGTGCGGCATCGCCCACATGCAGACCAACGAAGGCGTCTGGTACCCGAAGGGCGGCACCCGCGCCGTGCCCGTCGCGCTGGCGAAGCTGGCGACCGAACTCGGCGTCGAACTCCGCACCGGCGTCGGCGTGAAGCACATCCACACGACGCCCGGCGGCGACGCCGTGACCGGCGTGGAACTGGACACCGGCGAGACCGTCGCCGTGTCCGCCGTCGTCTCCAACGCCGACAGCGTGCGGACCCACCGCGAACTGCTGAACGGCAACGCCACCCGCGCCGTGAAGAAGTTCGAGAAGAAGCGGACCTACGAACCGGCCTGCTCCGGCGTGGTGCTGTACCTCGGCTTGAACAAGGCTTACGACCACTTGCTGCACCACAACTTCGTCTTCAGTGCGAACCCCGAAACCGAGTTCCACGACATCTACGACCGGGGCGAGCCGACCGCCGACCCGACGTGCTACCTGGCCGCCACCGCCCGCACCGAGCCGGGCACCGCACCGCCCGGCGGCGAGGCGCTGTACGTCCTCGTGCATACGCCGTACCTCCGCCCGCACCACGACTGGAAGGCGATGTTCCCGGCGTACCGCCAGGTCATCCTCGACAAGCTGAAGACGACCGGCCAGATGCCGGACATCGAGAGCCGCATCGTCTTCGAGTCGTCCCTCACGCCGCAGGACATCCACGACCGCTACCGCGTGCTCGACGGCGCGATCTACGGCCTCGCGTCGCACGGCAAGTGGAACGGCGCGTTCAAACCGGCCAACCGGTCGCGGCACATCAAGGGGCTGTACCTCGCCGGCGGAGCGGCTCACCCCGGCCCCGGCATGCCGATGGTGCTGATGTCCGGGTGGATCGCCGCCGACTCGCTCGATCAGGACGCCGCCGTACCGCGTGTCAAGCCGCGCATGAACGTTTCGCCGGTCGCGCCGAGTACGGCCATGTACGGAGCGAAGGCGTGACCGCCGCCCCTCCCCTGCCCCGCCGCGTCGGCTGGCTGCTGAACGGGTTCCGCTGGTACGTCCGGCGGTTCCTCCGCAAGAACTTCCACGCCGTTCGGCTGTCGCGGGACAGTTCCGCTATTCCCGCCGACGGCGAACCGCTCCTCATCGTCACCAACCACCCGTCGTGGTGGGATCCGATGCTCGGCGCGTTTCTCCTCGACCTCTTCCCGAAACACGCCCACTACGGTGCCATCGACGCCGAGATGCTGGAGAAGTACCGCGTTTTCAAGAAGCTCGGCTTCTTCGGCATCGACACCGAGTCCCTCCGCGGCGCGGCCCAATTCCTGAAAATCGGCACGGCGATCTTGTCCGCGCCCGGCCGCGCCGTGTGGGTGACGGCTCAGGGCGAGTTCGCCGACGTGCGGCAGCGGCCGTTGAACCTGAAGCCCGGCGTCGGCCACCTCGCCGCCCGGATGCCGCGCGGGTGGGTGTTGCCCGTCGCCGTCGAATACTGCTTCTGGAACGAGCGAACGCCGGAAGCCCTGGTGCGTATTGGTGAGCCAGTCCCAATCCGGGAGGGCGAGGCTCCGGCCGAGCCGAAAGTAGCCGCGAAAGCCTGGACCGTCCGCATCGAAGCCGCCCTCACGCACACCCTCGACGAGCTGAACGCCGACGCCATGTCCCGCGACCCGGCACGCTTCCGCGCCCTCCTCGGCGGCAAGACCGGGGCCGGCGGGGCCTACGACTTCGTCCGCCGTCTCGGCAGTTGGATGCGATTCCGGCGGTTCGACCCGACCCACGACGCGGCGAAGGCGGTGAAGGGATGATGCTGCTCGTCTCGGACAATGTCCTCGCGCTCGTCCTCGTCGCCCTCTGCTTCGCCCTCATGCCGTTCCTGATGTACTTCGGCAACATCCGCCAGTTTCGCCGGCCGGAAGCCGTTGCGGGCGACACGCCGGCGATTTCCGTGCTGATCCCCGCGCGGAACGAGGAGGCCGGCATCGCCGCGTGCGTGGAAGCGGTCCTGGCGAACGTCAACGTCACCCTCGAAGTGATCGTACTGGACGACGCTTCCACCGACCGCACCGCCGAGATCGTCCGCGCGATTGCCGCCCGCGACCCGCGCGTCCGCGTCGAACCCGCGCCGCCGCTGCCGCCCGGCTGGGCCGGCAAACAGCACGCTTGCTTCGCGCTCTCGAAGTTGGCCAGGTACGACACCTTCACCTTCCTCGACGCCGACGTGCGGCTGGGTGACACCGCGTTGTCGCGGTTGCACGGGTTCCTGCAGTCGTCCGGCGCGGCGCTCGTCAGCGGCTTCCCCCGACAGGAAACCAAGACGTTTCTCGAGATACTGATCGTGCCGCTGATCAACTGGCTGCTGTTGAGTTACCTGCCGATCGCGCGGATGCGGAAGAGCCTTCAGCAGGGCCTCGCCGCGGGCTGCGGGCAGTGGTTCATGACCGCCCGCGAGGCGTACCAGAAGGTCGGCGGGCACGCGGCCGTCAAGAACTCCTTCCACGACGGCATCAAGTTGCCCCGCGCCTATCGCGCCGCCGGCTTCAAAACCGACTTCTGCGACGCCACCGCCGACGCCACCTGCCGCATGTACCGCTCCGCCGGCCAGGTGTGGAACGGGTTCGCCAAGAACGCCCGCGAGGGCATGGCCGGCAACGTGCAGATTTTCATCTGGACGCTGCTGCTGACTTGCGGGCATCTGCTACCGCTCGCCCTCCTACCGGCCGTCTCGCTCGGCGCGCCGATCACGTACCTCATTCCCATCGCCTGCGTGCTGAGCGTGGCCCCGCGGTTCGATGCCGCGCGGCGGTTCGGCCAATCGCCACTTGTTGCCGTGTTGCATCCGGTCGCCGTTCTCGGTTTGCTCGGCATCCAGTGGTATGCGGCCATTCGCGCGTGGCTCGGCAAACCGGTCGGCTGGAAGGGGCGACCGAACCCGACCTCGGGGGCGACGGCATGAGCGACCCATTCCCGGCGTATGTGATCGTCGGCGCGACCGGCGGCATCGGCACGGCCGTCTGCCGCCAACTCGCCGCGAAAGGCGCTCGGCTGTCGCTCGTCGCACGGGACGAAGCGAAGTTGAACGCCCTGGCGGAAGAACTCCGGCGGACCAACTCGGCCGGAGAATACCACGTTCACCCCGCCGACGCCGCCAAGTCCGCCGAAGTGGACGGCGCGTTCGCCCAAGCGATTCAAGCCTTCGGCACGTTGGCCGGCGCGACCAACCTCGTCGGGTCCATCCTGCTGAAGCCGGCGCACGCCACCACCGACGACGAGTTCGACCAGACGTTGACGCTCAATACCCACACCGCCTTTTACGTCCTCCGCGCCGCCGCGAAAGCCATGCTCGCCACCGGCGGTTCCATCGTCCTCGCGTCGTCCGTCGCCGCGCGAATTGGCCTGATGAACCACGAGGCCATCGCCGCCGCGAAGGGGGCCGTCAACGGGTTGGTGCTGTCCGCCGCCGCCACCTACGCCTCGCGCAACGTCCGCGTGAACGCCGTCGCGCCGGGGCTGGTGGACACGCCGCTCGCCGCGAAAATCACCGGCAGCGAACTGGCGTTGAAGGCGTCCGCCGCGATGCACCCGCTCGGCCGCATCGGCAAACCGGACGACGTAGCGGCCGCCGTCGCCTGGCTGCTCGATCCGGCCACGACGTGGGTCACGGGTCAAATCCTCGGCATCGACGGCGGCCTGTCCGCCGTCCGCTCCAAGTGACACCGCCATGTCAGTCGAACTGGCGATCCTGCTGGCGAACGCCGCCGCGACGTGGCTGATGTGCGGCGTCATCTGGTTCGTGCAACTCGTCCACTACCCGCTGTTCGCCCGCTACGACCGGGAGGGATTCCGCGCGGCGATGGCGGAGCACCAGGCGTTCACCGGCCGCGTGCTGGCCCCGCCGATGCTGGTCGAACTGACCACGTCGCTCCTGCTGCTGGTCGCCCGCCCCGACGCGGTGCCGGTGTGGGCCGCGTGGGTCGGTGCGGCGCTCGCCGGCGTCTGGGGCTCCTCGACCGTGGGACTTCAAATCCCCATCCACAACCGCCTCGCCGCCGGCGGGTTCGACGCCACCCTGCACCGCCGACTCGTGCGGTCCAACTGGATTCGCACCGCCGCGTGGTCGCTCCGCGCGGTGCTGTGCGGGTGGATGGTGTCGCTGACGGTGCGAAGTTAAACGTCCAAATCCTCGGCCGCCGCCTGGTTCGCCTTCTCCATGATGAAGCGGTACCGCGCCTCGGCGTCCTTCCCCATCAGTTCGCGGAACGCCTCGTTGGCGTCCAGGAGCGAATCGATCTGCACCCGCAATATCGTGCGGTTCTTCGGGTCGAGGGTCGTCTTGAACAGCACCTTGGCGTCCATCTCGCCGAGGCCCTTGAACCGCGTGATTTCGTACTTCGCGTTCGCCCGCAGGCCGGCGAGGATTTGCTCCTTGTGCTCGTCGTCCTTGGCCCAGTAGGTTTCCTTGCCCACGTCGATGCGGTACAGCGGCGGTTGCGCGATGTACACATGCCCCTTCTTGACGAGTTCCGGCATGTGGCGGAAGAAGAAGTCGAGCAGCAGCGTGCAGATGTGATACCCGTCCGCGTCGGCGTCCATCAGGAGAATGATCTTGCCGTACCGCAGCCCCTCGTACCGGAACTTGTCGCCGGCCCCGGTGCCGATGGCGGTGGTCAGGTCGGCGATCTCCTGGTTCTGCATGACCCGCAGCGTCGGCAGGTCTTCGCCGTTCAGGATTTTCCCCCGCAGGGGCAACACCGCTTGAATGGTGTTCGTCCGTCCCTGTTTCGCCGACCCGCCGGCCGAATCGCCTTCGACGACGAACAGCTCCGTCTCGCCGAGTTCGGTGGACTTGCAGTCGGCCAGCTTCCCCGGCAGGCTCAGCCGCTTGCTGCCCGGCGTCTTCCGCTTCACCTCGTCCATCGCCGTGCGGGACGCCTCGCGGGCCTTCGCCGCCAGGATGATCCGCCCGACGATGGCGTCGGCGACGCTGCGGTTGTTGTTCAGCCACGTCTCCAGCGCCGCCCGCACGAACGCATCCACCTTCGGTTCCGTCTCGACGTTGTTCAGCCGCTGCTTCGTCTGCCCCTCGAACTCCGGGTTCTGCACGAACACCGACGCCACCGCGACCACCCCCTCGCGGATGTCGTCGGCCGTGATCTTCAGCCCCTTCGCCCCCTTCTTCGCGTCCTCGTGCGTGTCGATGTAGTTGTTCACGGCCTTGCGGATGGCCGACTTCAGGCCGTTCTCGTGGGTGCCGCCGTTCGGCGTGCGGATGCCGTTGACGTAGGAGCGGATCGTCTCGTCGGTCGATTCCGTCCACTGGAGCGCGACCTCCATGCGGTCGTCGCCGTCCCGTTTCGCGTGGAACGGGGTGTCCGTCACCGCCGCCTTGCCACCGTCGGTCACCACCTTCGCCAGGAACTCCGGGATGCCGTTCGGGTGCGACAGGTCGTGCGACTCGCCCGTCACCTCGTTCTTGAAGGTGATGGTGAGGCCGGCGTGGATGTACGACATGTCCTCCAGCCGGGTGCGGATGGTGTCGCCGTCGAAGTGCGTCGTCTTGAAGATGGTGTCGTCGGGCACGAAGTGGATGATCGTCCCGTGACCCCGAAACGGCCCGAGCTTTTCGAGCTTCCCCTGCGGAACACCTTTGGCGAACGCCAGTTGGTACTCGAACCCGTCGCGGCGGACGGTCGCCACCAGCTTCTTCGACAGGGCGTTCACCACGCTCGCGCCGACGCCGTGCAACCCGCCGCTGAAGAAGTAGTTGGTGTCCTTGTTGTTGAACTTGCCGCCCGCGTGCAACTTGGTCAGCACCAGTTCGAGGCCGGAAATCTTGTACTTCGGGTGCGTGTCCACGGGGATGCCGCGACCGTTATCTTGAACGGTGATACTGTCGCCACCTTTATGAAGTGACACGATGATGTGATCGGCGTAGCCGTTCAGGTATTCGTCGACGGAGTTATCGACGATCTCCCAGACGAGGTGGTGCAACCCCTTGGTGTCCACGCCGCCGATGTACATGGCCGGCCGGACCCGCACCGGCTCCAGGCCTTCCAGCGCGGTCAGCTCGTCGGTGGTGTACTTCGACGCCTTGCCGGTCGCGATGCTGCTCATGGTGATCGCCTCGAACTGCGGGGAGCGTTACTGGTAATACTTCTTGTCGAGAATCGCGCCGGTCGTCGCGTCGATGACGTACCACGGCCCGCCGCCCGTCATGAAGCGCGAACCTTCCGGCTGTCGAATGCGGTACTCGATGTGCCAGCCGTCGTCTTCCAACCCGATCTCGATGCGGAACCGCGACAGGTCGCCGTAGAAGGCGGCGGCGTCCGATTCGGCGGTTTTCAGTGCGTCCCCGCTGCTCACGGCGGGCGGCGTCAAAGTCGCAGGCATGATCGCACCTCCTCAAGTAGGGTATCCGTTGGGGCCGCGCAACCCGCCGACGCGACGATTCGGGCCGGTGACGAACACCCCTTCATGTGACACCACGAACCACGGGACTCCGGACTCGGCGGCGAGTTCGCGGTCATCCGAACTCGGCTCCGCGAAGATCGGCCCGTGCGGTGGAATCGCGTGCGTGTGGTAAGTCGCCACGAGGAACGCTCCGGCAACGGTGGGCGGGAACGAGAGGTCGAGGAAATCCAACCCTCCCGGTAGCGCTCGTCGGACCACGACTTCGCCCGTCGTCGGGTTCTGGTAAATGTACCCGCCCTCCTCGTGCCGCAGAGCCGGGTCGTCCGGGAACGAGTCCGCCCAGGCCGCCGAGAACGCGGCGATCACGACCGGATGAACCCGCAACTCGTCCGCCGTCGGCGCGTCCATTAGTCCGCACTCCCATTCCGGCTCGCCTTCACCGGCTTGCCTTCGACCTCGTCCCAGTTCACCAGTTCGATGGGCGGCGGGACGACGCGGGTGAAGTTCGTCCGTGCGCCGGGCTTGTCGCCCTTGCCGCCGCGCTCCTGGAGTTTCGTGGCGGCGCGGCCGAACTCCTGCGCCTTGCCGGATTCCGTTTCCACCGTCATCTTGTCGAACCGACTCCCCCCGACCGCGTAGCCGCCGATGCAGGTGTCGCCCTCATCCAGTTTGATGCCGATCACGCCCTTGCCCACGCCCGCCAGCACGTTCACCTCGTCGATCTTGAAGTGGATGAGGCGGCCGCCGGCGGTGGCGAGCATGACGCTCTCCTCGTCCGTCAGCAGCTTGACGAACACCACCCTGTCGCCGGCGTCCACCTTGGCGTACCGCCGGCCGGCCTTCGTCGATTCCGGGCGGTACGCCGTCAGCGGCAGGCGGTAGACGTACCCGGCGGACGTGACGACCAGGAGCAGCGGCCCGCCGGCGTCGTTCCCCTTCGCCTCGCGGTCTTCGGGCGTGAACCGCTTGTCGGTCGTCACCGCCGCGACCACCTTCACCCCGTCGGCGAAGCGGAAGAACTTCGTCACCGGCTCGCCGTGGCCGGAGGTGGCCGGCACCTCGTTCGCCCGCATGGTGTACGCCGCCCCGTCGTCGGCGAAGAAGATGACGGTGTCGAGCGTGCTGGCGGGTGCCACGGCCGTCACCTCGTCGCCGTCGCGGACGCGGGTGCTTTCCACCGACGCCAGCCGCCCGACCCGCTTCACCCACCCGTCGCGGGTCAGCACCACGTTCGTGTTCTCGCGGACGATGTAAGCCTCTTCGTTGAACTCCAGCACGTCCTCGTCCGACGCCATGCGGGTCTTCCGCCGCACGACGAAGTCGGCGTCGCCGAGCTTCTCCAGCTCGTCCTTGACGACGCCCCACAGCCGCTTCTCGGACTTCAGCAGGGTCTCCAGGCGGTCGGCCTCCTTCGCCTTCTCCTTCAACTCGTCGAGGATCTTCTGAATCTCCAACTGCGCAATTTTGTACAGTTGCGAATCCAGAATGGCCGTGACCTGCTCGTCGTCGAGTCCGAACTCGGCCATCAGCTTTTCGGCCGCGTCCGGCTTGCCGCCGCTGCTGCGGATGATCTTGATGGCCTTGTCGAGGCCGTTGAAGATCGCCGCGAACCCTTCCAGGAGGTGAATCCGCCGCCGCAGCACGCGGAGCTGGTACTCGAACCGCCGGCGGACGGTAACGAGGCGGAAGTCGAGGAAGTGCCGGAGCAGGTCCTTCAGGCTGAGCGCGTCGCGGGGCACCATCGTCTTGCCGTCGTCGGCCGGCACCAGCGCCGTGACGTTGAAGGAGACCGACGTTTGCAGTTCGGTGTGCTTGAACAGGTACGCCATGACCATGCCGGGGTCGGTGCCGGGCTTGACCTCCAGCGCGATCCGCAGGCCGTCCTTGTCGTTCGTCTCGTTGCTCTGGCCGAGCAGTTGCGGCACCTTCTTGGCGTCGATGATGACGCCGATGTCGTTCTCCAGTTTGCCCTTGTCCACGCCGTAGGGAATGGACGTGATCACGATCTGCTGCTTGCCCTTGGCTAGCTCCTCGACCTTCCACTCGCCCTGCACTTTCACCGTGCCGCGGCCGTCCTCGTAGATGCGCCGCAGGGCCGACTTGTCGGCCAGGATTTTGCCACCGAGCGGGAAGTCCGGCCCCTTCACCTTCTCCATCAGTTGGGCGACGGTGGCGTCTGGCGTGTCGATCAGGTAGACGCAGGCTTTCAGCACCTCGCCGAGGTTGTGCGGCGGCAGGCTGGTGGCCAGCCCGACGGCGATGCCGTAGGTGCCGTTCACCAGCAGGTTCGGGTACTGCGCGGGCAGGACGACCGGCTCCTGCTTGTTGCCGGAATAGTTGTCGCGGGTGTCCACCGTCTCCTGCCCCAGCTCGCCGAGCAGGCTTTCGGCGGCCTTGGACAGCTTCGCCTCGGTGTAGCGGTACGCGGCCGGCGGGTCGCCATCGACGCTGCCGAAGTTGCCTTCGCCGTGGACCAGCGGCACCCGCATGACCCAACTCTGGCTCATCCGCACCATCGCGTCGTAGATGGCCAAGTCGCCGTGCGGGTGGTAGTTGCCCATCACGTCGCCGACGATCTTGGCGCACTTGACGGCCTTGCGGTCGAACGTCAGGTTCAGGTCGTGGTACATGGCGTACAGGATGCGCCGCTGCACCGGCTTCAGCCCGTCCCGGATGTCCGGCAGCGCGCGAACCGCCGCCGTCACCTGGTAGCGGAGGAACCGCGTGCGGGCTTCGGCGGCGATGGACACGGTCTGGATCGTCTCGGCCATCGGTCTCGACCTCGAAGAATCTGAACGCTTGTTTATATAAAGTACGCCGGGAAACGCCGAACGGAATGTCGGTAGCCGGAAAAAGTCAAAACCCCCGGATGGCCGGGGGTGACGGTCGAACGGATTATACCGACCCCCGCAAGGGGTCACTTCTCGCCCGGCACGCGATTCCCGACGGTGCGGGCGGCGGGTGCGTCGCCGACCGGCGGGCACGGATACGCCTTCAGGATGGCGTCGAGCTGGCCCTGGTACGCGGCCGGCGGCTCCTCGAACCCGTTCAGGTTCCACAGGGTCATGAGCAGTTTGCCGGACGGCGTCTTCTGGGAGTTCGCCAGCCCGGCGCGGATGCGGCCGGCCTCGGCTTCGGTGATCGTCCCCTTCCGGTAGGCCACCACCGCCGCCGGGAACTCCTCCGAGCGGTGCAGGATTTTGAAGTGCTTGTGCGCGCCGGGTTGCAGGTTCTGGTAGCCCTCCAGGGCGCACACGTCCACGAGGGCGGCCGTCAACTCCCCGGTGACGACGCCGGTCAGCACGTCCTCGGCGGTCATCGCCAGTTTGGTCTGCGGCGTGGCGGTGCCCTTGTCGAAGCCGCCGCGGAGCTTGTCCAGGTACGCGACCGAGTGCGCCTTGGCCCCGCGCGGCAGGGTGACGGGTTCGTCCTTCAGGTCGGCCAGCGTCTTGTACGCGGCGTCCTTCGCCACGACGACGACGGCCTGCACCTTGCCGCCGGGCGGGCGGGTGACGATGAGCGGCACCAGGTCGGCGCACTTCGTCTGCGCCCAGGCGAACTCGAACCCGTGGAAGACGCCGATCTGGACCGACTTGTCCTTCATTTTCTCGGTCAGGGCGAGCGCGTCGGCGCAGATCTCCACGTCGCCGGTGTACCCGGTCTGCTTCAGCATGAGTTCGCGGAACGGCTTCGACAGCGCCTGCACCACGGCCGGCTTCACGTCGCGGAACATGCCCTGGAGCATGCCCATCTTCAGCTCGCCGACCGGCGGCTGGGCGGTCGCGCCGGACGCGGCCAACACCGCCGCCGCCGCGCAGAGAAGTCCTCGCATATCCCGCCCCCCCGGCGATGCCGGTCGTTGCCGCGATCACCGGCTCGGAGGCCGGTGCCACAAGAAGGAAGACCGCTCGCGGAGCGAGCGGAACACGTCACCGGTCGGCGAACCCGGCCTTCACCTGCCCGGCCGTCACCCGCTCCAGCGTCATCAGCGCCTTCAGGTGCTCGTACACCGCCTCGACGTAGGCCGCCTGCGCCTCGAACGCGAGACCTTCGTTCTGCACCAGCAGTTGCGGGTCTTCCCGAGCGGCGGCGGCGGAGCGAGACTCCTCGGCCAGTCGCTTGCCCCGCTCGAACCGCTTCTCCGCCGCCGCCATCCGCTCGGCCGTCGCCTTCCATTCAAGGTAGGCCTTGACCGCGTCCAGGCGGGTCAAATTCTCCGCCTTCCGGTACACTTCGTCCATTCGCAGGCTGAGTTCCACGGCGCGAGCGACCCGGTCTTCCCGCTTGCCGACGAGGGTGGCCGGCATTTCCGGCGGGACCGCGCCGGGCCGGTAGTCGCCGTTCCGCACCGGCGCGGGCAGCATCTTCGCGTGCAGATCCCCGCCGCTGGCGTACGTCGGCACGCTCTGCCGGTGGCGGACGGCGTCCTGGGCCGCCACTTCCAGCCGCGACAGGTCCACCAGCACCGCCGCCTGCACCAGCTCCGGGCGAACGGCCAGGGCGTACCCGACCACCTGTTCTTCCGTCACCGAGCCGCTCATGACCGGCAAATTCGTGGCCGCGGGGTAGACCCGTTCGCTGGCCTCCAGGCCCATTGCTTCGGCCAGGGCGGCGACCGCCAGCTCTCGCCCGTACCCGGCCTTCGCCCGCAGTTCGCGGACCTTGGCGATGGCGTCGCCGAGCGCGTACACGGTGAAGCGGTTCAGCTTGGCGCGCGGGATGCCCGCCTCCAGCAGCCCCTCGGCCACCCGGTAGAACACCTCCAGTTGGTCGACGATGTCGTTGGCCGTTTGCTCCTGCTGGGTGGCGCGGACGTACTCAAAGTACACCCGCGTGGTGTCCCACACGCCCTCCTGCATGGCCTTCCGAACTTCCGCCGTCATGGCCGCGATGCCTCGCAGCGCCTGCTGCCGACGGATCGGCAGGTCCGGCCGGAAAAACTCGGCCGCGCGGTTGACGTGCAGCAGCGCCAGGTATCCGCGCTCGGACGCGGCCAGGCTGTACTGCGCCGCCAGGACCGCCGGCTGCCGTCGGGCGGCGACGGCCAGGCACTCGGCCAGGGTCACGGCCCGGCCCGGCGGCTGCCACGCCGTCCACGGCGGCGAGGCCCTGTCGGCCTTCTCTTTCTCCGCTTTCTCTTTGGCTTCCTTGTCCTGCACCGCGTCGGGCTTCTTCGCCTTCGGGTCCGGCTGCGCGACCGTCGGCATCGGCGGCAGTGGAATCGCCGGCAGCAGCGGATCGGCCGCACGGCACATGCCAACCGCCGCGAGCAGAACGACGGCCCAGCGGAACGGCGGGCGGGCGATGTTGCGCGGCGGACTGCTCATGACCGATCCCTCGGCCGCCTCGCGGGCGTCCTGCCCACGGTTCGGACTGACTGCGTGACGATTCCGACCCCACTGGCATCGTCCGGCGGTGCGGAATTTCTGGATCGCGTTCGCGCCCGCCGGCCGCACTTGCCGCACGGGGAGGACGGGTGATTCCGCCTGTGCCGGATCGGGAAGCCCCGGCCCGTTCGCCGGTCGGACGGGTAAGATGACTCCGGCAAACTGTGCCGATTGCAACGGAGGCGGGCGATGACCGAATTGAGTCCGGCGGTGGAACGGGCGATGGACGCGGCGCGGGTGCGGGCCGAGCAAACCGGCACGGCCGACGACGTGCGCGTCGGCCACTGGCTGCTCGCCCTACTGGACGACGACGAGGGTCGCCCGGCGGAGTTGCTCGCCCGCCTGGGGGCGAGCCTGAACGAAGTCCGCTCCGCGCTCGGCGATGGTCTGCCGGAATCGCTGGCCGCGCCGGAATCCTACCGACTCTTCGCCGACGCCCGCCGCCACTCCCTCCGCTTGCGGGCCGACCCCGACGCCACCTCGGACGTGGTGTTCCTCACTCTGCTGTTGGCCGACGCCGAGTTGACCGCGCGAATCGGTCTCGACGGGGACCGCGTCGCCGACGCCCTTCGCACTGGGAACATGGCGGCGGCGGTCACGGACATCGCGGTGTTCGCCTTCGAGTTCGAGGAGCCGGCGGAAACGCTCGCCGCCGCGCGAGCCGTGGACGCGAACCTGAACCGCGCGCGGGAAGCCCTGCGGGTGCTGGACGACTACGCCCGCTTCGCGCTGAATGACGCCACGCTCTCACGCGCGCTGAAGGAACTCCGGCACCGGCTGGCGACGGCGTCCGAGCGGTTGCCGCAAGCGACCTTGCTGGCGGCGCGGGACACACCGGGCGATGTCGGCACCACCCTCACCGCGAGGGGCGAGTACGTCCGCCATTCGCCCGCGTCGGTGGCCGTGGCGAACGTGAAGCGGTTGCAGGAAGCGCTGCGCAGCCTGGAGGAATTCGGGAAAGTCCTGTCCGCCGACTTCGCCCGCGACGTGGAGGCGATCCGCTACGAAACGTACACCCTGGAAGCGGCCGTCGTCCGCCGCACCGGTCTCCCGGCGAAGCTGGCCGCCGCGCGGCTGTGCCTGCTGCTCACCGGGTCGAAGTGCGCGGCCGCGCTGGACTGGACCGTCGCCGAGGCGGCCGCCGGTGGGGTGGAAGTCGTCCAACTCCGCGAGAAGGAACTTCCAGACCGCGAACTGCTCGCGCGGGCGATCCGGATGCGGAAATGGACCCGCGACGCCGGCGTGCTGTTCGTCGTCAACGACCGACCGGACATCGCCCGGCTGTGCGAAGCCGACGGCGTCCACCTCGGACAGGACGATCTGAGCGTGGCCGCGGCTCGGCGGATCGTCGGCCCGGACGCGGTCATCGGCGTCAGTACCCACGACCTCGCGCAGGTGCGGCGGGCGGTCCTCGACGGCGCGGACTACCTCGGCGTCGGCCCGGTCTTCCCCTCGGAAACCAAGGCGTTCGACCACTTCCCCGGCCTGGACTTCGTGCGGGAAGCCCTGGCCGAAACGTCGCTGCCGGCGTTCGCCCTCGGCGGCATCTCGCTGGCAAATGTCGCCGCCGTGACGGCCGCCGGCGCGACGCGGGTGGCGGTCTCTTCGGCCGTCGCCACCGCCGACGACCCCCGCGCCCTCGCCCAGGCGCTCCGGTCGCGGCTGGGCTGAAAGAAGCGACACCGCGAGGGCCGGTTGGGCGTCCGGAAGTTCGGTTTCACTTGGGCTTCCAGAACCCCACCCCCGCCGTCGGAATCGACACCCCGCCTGGCGGGGACTTTGTTCGCGGTCTTGACATTTGTTCAAAACAAACGTACACTTCTGCCGTCCTCCATTCCACTCCACACCGACAGGGTGACGCCATGACCGCCGAGACGCCGACGAGTCCGGCCCCGCCGCCGCCGTGGCTCGCCTTCGAGGAAATCCGGGTGGCGAAGGTGGAGTCGCTGGACAACTGCCTGGCCCGCTGCCCGCGCGACGCCGCGCTGCCGCTGCTGGTGGTGCAGGCGACGTTCGACTTCGCCCTGCTCGCCAAGGACGAAGAGCCGACGTTCCGCCGCCGCCAGTACGTGTGCGCGTGGCCGTGCGGGACGTGCGATGCCGCCGCCGTGACGCGACTGCCGACGCGCGGGTTGCTGCTGCCGTACGCGATGGAGTGGGACGGGTGCCCGGCCGTCGGATTCGAGTTGTGCGAGCGGATGTCGCCGATGCGGGACGCCACGCGACTGAAGAGGATGCGGGTTCGCCCGCTGCGGACCTACATGGTCCTGATCGCCGGCGAGACGTTCGCGCCGCGGCATTCGGGCCGGTGCTGGCAGAAGGTGGCGGCGACCCCGCACGCGATCCGGCCGCTCGCCCGCCGCGTGCGACTGGCGGCGGCGTGAGGCCGTGGCGGGGGGAGTGATTGGAAGAAGACCCCACCCCCCGGCCCCCTCCCCGGCCCGGAGAGGGGGTGTTCAAAACGATAGTGCGGTCGAAGTTTCGCCGAGGATTTCTGGCACTACTGGGGTTTCACCGCGACAATTCTCACTTGAACACCCCCTCTCCATTCATGGGGCGGGGGCCGGGGGGAGGGGTTTTGGAAACTCAGGCAGAACGCAACACCGACCCCCGACAGCGGCACGAACGGCAACCCAAAGAGAACACCCCTTGCAACCCGTCACCCACCAGTCACCGGTCGCCGAACGCCTGGCGGACCAGCTTCACCGCGCCGACCGGCACGAACACGTCCACGCGGGCGGTGTCCCCGCTCAGGCCCACCGCGAACCCCAGGTAGACCGGGTCGCCCTTCACCTTGCCGATCTTCGGCAGGTCGATCGGCAGGCCGGGGATGGCACCGCCCAGCCCTTCCAGGTACTCGCCGACGAAGGACAGCCACTTCACCGCGTCGAACATCGTGATCGTCCCGGCCTCGGCCGGCAGTTGCTTGCGGGTGGCGGCGAACGCCGCGTCGCCGGACGCCGTCGCCTTTTTGTCCACCGCCCCGTCGAGCAGCGCCTTGGCCGTCGCCCAGTCCGGGGCCGTGACGGCGACGAACCGCTTGCCGTCGGACCCGAACCACTGGACCAGTTTCTCCGGGGCCAGCCGCTTCATGGACGCGATGGCCGCCTCCCGCTGCGCCTCGTTCGGGATCTTCTCGGCGGTCGCCTCGAAGTCCATCTTCAACTCGGCCCGGTGCAGGATGAACCCCTTGTGCTTCTCGGCCGCTTCGGTCACGTCCGGCCGGCCCTTGATGAGGACGTTGCTGTAGGACGCGCCGCCGGTCAGCCCCTTCATCACCTTCAGCATGGCGGCGGAGGTCTTGTCGGCGTCGGCCACCGTCTTGAGCGCCAGGGCCGTGCGCAGGTCGGCGTTCGCGGCGGCGGTGTCGGTGCCGCCGTCGGCCAGCAGCTTGCCCAGCGCCTCGATGGCGTCGGCCGACTTCTCCTCGTCCGGCGCGGCGACGAACTCCTGGAACAGCTTGCTCAGGTTCAGTTTCCACTTGGTGGCGGCGTAGCTCATCATCCCCTTGGGCAGGTCGCCGAGGGCGGCCAGCGCGGTCGGCTTCTCGGCCGCCACCAGCTTGCCGGTGTCGGTGTCCGGGGCGAACCGCGCGTCGATCCGCAGGGCCGCGCCTTCCGGCCGGAGTTCGACGCCGATCACCAGCCCGCGCCCGTCCTCGACCATCTGGAACACCGCCTGGAGCATCTCCTTGGCCACTTCCAGTTGCTGCTTGTCGAACCCCATGCCACCTTGCTGGAGCAAGAGATTGATGAGCTGCCGCCCCTGCTTGATCTGGTCGCCGTAGGAGGCATTCACCTGCTCCAGATTCAGGTAGACCGACACGTCCGCGCCCAGCAGCGCGTCGCTGGTGCGGCCGAGGGCCTTCACCGTCAGCTTGTCGAACTTGCCGGCGTAATGCTCGGCCAGCGGCTTGTTCTGGGTGACGGTGACGTACCCGTCCTTGTTCACCAGGAAGGTGGCGCGGTCGTCGCCGGCGGCCTCGAACTCGTCCACGCCGTTCTTGCCCGCCGAGAACGACTTCCGCTCGCCGGCGGTCAGGAACTTCTCGCGGAACACCTTGTAATCGGCCACCGGCAGGCAGACGGCGACCGGGCCGTCCGGCCCGTTCAGTTGGGCCACGTCGCCGACCGCGACGAACACCCGTCCGGTGCCGTCGATGCCCTTCAGGTCGCGGCCGTCGAGAGTCTCGATGATCTTCTCCTCCAGCAGCTTGGCGGTGCTTTTGGCGAAGTCGGCGTCCACCCCGGCGAGCATCTTGCCGAGCCGCTCGCGGGTGCGGTCGATGCCGTTCAGGTGGAGGACCACCATCGAATCGGCGGCGACGGGCAACTCGACGAGCTGCTTGGGCACGGGGCCGGCGGGCACCGGGGCGGCGACGGCGGACGACAGTCCGACGACCGCGAACAGGAACGGCAGGGCGAACCGGGACATGAGTCGTCTCCGAGGGGCACGGACGGGGCCGTAAAGTCTGTTCCTATGGTAGCAGACCGGGCACCCCCGCGGAGGGGGTGAAACTGGACAGTCCCGCTGACCAACCCCTCGGTCGCGGGCGTGCTTGGCCGGCGGTGGCCGTCACCCGTCCGCCGTGCCCCGTTCGTACAGGTGACGGGCGGCACGTCCGCTGATGGAACCGAGCTTCACCAACTGTTCGGCGATCAACTCCACGGCGCGCCACAGGCCGTCGTCGGCGAGCAGGTTCTCGGTCTTCGCCAGCATCCGCCTCTCGTACCGGTCGAGTTGCCGCTCGGTGGCCCGCTGGAGGGCCAACTTGCGGGCGTGGGCCAAGTCGCGGCCGGCGGCGAGCCGGTCGTAGGTGCCGGTGAGCCGCGCCTCGGCCGCCATGCCGCCGAGGGAGATGAGGATTTCGGTTTCGAGCCAGTCGTCGCTCGGCCGGAACACGCCCTTGCGGAACTCGCACTTGCCCAGCAGTTCCTGGTTCGGCAGCACGCTGACGCGATGCACCGGCCGGCCCAGGTACAGCGCGACGACGGCGTGCCCGGCCTCGTGGTAGGCGGTCACCCGGTCGAACTCGGGAATCGGGGCGGCGTCGGTCACACGGCGATTGTAGTCGGGCGGGCGGGGAAAAAACGCCTTCACAGCGGCGGCGGGGTCTCTATAATCGACCGCACGGAGAGGTGGCAGAGTGGTTGAATGCGTCAGTCTCGAAAACTGATTTACCGGCAACGGTAACGAGGGTTCGAATCCCTCCCTCTCCGCTGTTTGACGCACGTCGAAAAGCTGCAAATACCCCTTAAAAAACTAGGCTTCCCGGTTAATCCCCAGGAAGCCTTTTTCATTCCCGCTGCCCGGCTGGGGGGCAAATAGGGGGCAGCATCGACCCTGCGTTGGGGTTACGTCGCTTGTCCCCGCCCGAACAATTCGTCGGGGGTAACGCTATGGCCTGGCTCGAACGGCGGGGTAAACGGTTCCGGGTCGTCTTCCGGTTCAAGGACCAGCGGTTCTTGGCGATCCTGAAGACGGCGGACGCGAAAGAAGCTGAGGCGTGCCTCGGTCGCGTCGAAGAAAACCTCCGGCTCGTCGAACGCGGGCGGCTGACGGTGCCGGACGGGGCCGACCTCGGCCTGTTCCTGCTGTCCGACGGCCGACTCGAAAAACCCGTGGAATTCGCCCGCACCGTCCGGCTGGCCGAACTGTTCGCCACCTACCAGACGCAATTCACGGCGGGGGCAAAGGAGGTCATCACGCGGGCGATGGAAGACATCCACATGAAGCACGTCACCCGGCTCATCGGCGGCGAGACGCCGGTGTCCGCGATCACCGCTGGCACCGTCCAGCAGTTCGTCGATGCCCGGAGTCGGGAGGAGTACAACGGGCACCCGATCAAGCCGAAGACCGTGCGGAAGGCGGTGGCCACCTTGCGGTTCGTCTGGAACTGGGCGAACCGGCAGGGGCACATCCCGACCAAGTTCCCCGAAGTCGAACTGGTGTTCGCCAAGGAGAAGCAATCGGAACCGTTCCGCACCTACGACCAGGTCCAAGCGATCCTCGCCCGTGGTGTCTCCGACCCCCGGCGAGTCCGGGAGTTGTGGGACGGCCTCTTCCTCGACCCCGCTCAGGTGGCCGAGGTCATCGCCCACGTCCGGCAGAAGACGAATGCCCGATACCTCGACCCGTTCCTCGTCACCGCCGCCTACACCGGAGCCAGGCGGAGCGAACTCTTCCGGGCGCGGGTGGAGGACTTCGACTTCGACGCCAAACTCGTCCTCCTACGGGAGAAGAAGCGAAGCCGGGACCGGGAGACGTTCCGCACGGTGGACATGACGCCTCGGGTCGAGACCGTCATGCGGGAGTACTTCGCCGGAGTCCACCCCGGCGGTCAACTCGCGTTCTGTTCGGTAGCGAACCGGACGCTGACCGACGGACAGGCGTGGAAGGCGTTCCGGTCGGGGGTCAACGGGTCGAAGTGGCACGTCCTCCGCGGCTACCACGCCTTCCGTCACTCGTTCGCCTCCAACCTCGCGGCAGCAGGGGTGGACCAGCGGGTGATCGACGAGCTGATGGGACACACCACGGTCGAAATGCAGAAACGCTACCGGCACTTGTTCCCGGACCAGCGGCGGGCGGCAGTGATGACCGTGTTCGGCAGTTGAACCCGGCCGGCGAATCGTGGTAGGAAAGCGAGATGCTCAAAGCCTACGTCGGTGTCGCCTCCCCACACGGTCTCGCCGTCCTCCAACCGGAACGGGACGACACCTTGAGCCTCGTCGAACGGCGTGTCCGGACCGGCGGGGGGCACGTCGGCTTCTGGGCCGTCCTCGGCGACGCGGACGCCGATTCGGTTCAGACCTTGTTCCGGAACGGCTACCCGCGGGAAGCCCTGGTGCTGCTCGACCGGTGCGCGAAGGATATGGGCCGCATTCTCCCGAGCGACCAACAGCACTCAACACTCCACTGACCCGCTGCGGATGACGATCATGACCGGAGAACCCGAACCGCAACGGCTCGTCCGCGTGCTGGCGTTCGCGTTGCGACACCACCCGCTCCGGTTCGGCGTCGGCCTGGACGACGACGGGTTCGCCGACCTGGACGAACTCGTCGTCGGCATCCGCTTCAGCCACTACGACTGGGCCACCCTCGACCGCGCGCAGGTCGAAGACGCGATTCGCGGCACCGACCCCGGACGGTTCGAGATTCGGGACGGACTGGTTCGCGCCCGCTACGGGCACAGTGTTCCGCTCGGGTCGCCGGGGGAGTTGCGAACACCACCCGATGTCCTCTTGCACGGCACGTCGGCCGACGCCGCGGCGACGGTTCTGGCGACCGGCCTCCGGCCGATGAACCGGGCGTTCGTCCACCTCACGACGAAGCCGGACTATGCGGCCCAGGTCGTGGCCGCGAAGGGTGGGGGAGAGGTGCTACGGATTCTGGCGAAACAGGCCGCCGATGCGGGCGTCGCGTTCTTCCGCGCTAACCCTCACGTCTGGCTCTGTCGGTTCGTCTCGCCGGAGTTTCTGTCTCGCCTCCCGACACCATCCGCTTGACCGCGGCGACGAGTACCGCAGCGTCGGGAAGAGTCGTTCGGTACGTCGAGGTGAGGACCGTGTTGCGAGGCCGCCGAGGGCGTACCGGGCCTCGTCGTGGCCCCGGTTCTGACCGGTCGGAGTTTTTCCGATTGACACGGCACCCCACATGGTCCAAAATGCCTCCAGAATCAGATTTGTGGAGGCATCTTGGACATGACCGCCGCAACCGCGAATCCCGACACCGAGCCGGAGCGGAAGGCCCGAGCCGCGTTCCGAACGGCCGGCGGCGTGCTGCGGATGGCCGACGCCCTCCGCGCCGGCATCCACCGGCGGACGCTCTACTCCATGCGGGACGCCGGGGAGGTCGAATCCCTCGCCCGCGGCCTCTACCGCCTCGTTGACACGGCCCCGCTCGCACACCCCGACCTCGTCACCGTCGCGGCCAGGGTGCCGCACGGGGTCGTCTACCTCGTCTCGGCACTCGCCTACCACGACCTGA
>JAYUFU010000150.1:0-18729 GCA_043738505.1 Fimbriiglobus sp.
ATTCGCTTGTGTGCTCTGCTCGCTCCGCGAGCGGTCTGCGGTCTGCGGTCTGCACTGCCAAGACCGCTCGCGGAGCGAGCAGAGTACTTCCTCCCTCCCGGCGGCTGCGCCGCCGACCTCCCCTCAACGAGGGGAGGTGCTGTTGGGGTTTCCGCCCAGCCGAATCTACCGCTCGCGTCAAACGGATTAACACAGGCCGCGTGCGGTTTAGCCCTTGCCCGCGCGGCGGGCTAACACCGCAGGGAAACGACGCGGCCCGGTCGGAGTTCCGACCGGGCCGCGAGAACTCGTCATCCGCCGGAGGGCGAACTAGTTGCTCTTGTCGGTCTTATCGGGCGTCTTGCCGCCCTTCTTGGTCATCTTGGCTTCGGTCAGCTTCTTGTCCGAGACGGTCACGTCCATCTTGGCCTTGCCCCAGCTCTTCTCGTTGGTCAGCATCTTGAGCAGGGCCTCGCCCTCGACGGCCTTGCCGGCCTTGCCGCCGCTGAACTTGGTGTCGTCGATCTTGTACTCCACGGCTTCCTTGTCGTCTTCGCCCTTCACCTTGATCGTCCCCGTCACCTTGCCGTCCTTCTCCTTGACATCGGCGCTGATCAGGGTGACCACGGCGGCGATGGTCAGGCCGGCGGTGGCGAACATGGTCAGCAGGGCCAGCACGAGCTTCTTCATCATCGGTACGACTCCAGTTCCGAGGGGGGCTTATCCGACACGCCGTCCGGCGACAGGCCGGACGGACAACGCGGATCGTCGTCGAGACGGTCCCTGGGGAGAGGGATTTCACTCCTTGCGGCCGCCGTCGTCAACTGAAAATTGGATGAGGAAAGGATGAGCGGATTCGACACCCGCCACTCCCCCTCACCCACTACCATGAACACTAAGCGCGGGGATCGGTTTCGGCCACTCCGGAGAGTTCTCACCGATGACTCACTTTCGGACCCCTCGCCGGTGGGCTGCCGTCGCCCTCGCGGTCGGCCTCGTCGCCTTCGCCGGCCGCGCCGAGGACGAGGAGCCGGTGGCCAAGAAGCCGGCCAAGAAGGTGGTCGTGGACGACGACGGCCCGGCCGCCGGCAACCCGCTGGCGCTGCCGGACATCGCCCGCGCCGCCGCCGCCGCCCCGCAGCACCCGGCGCTGAAGAAATTCTTTTCCGGTTTCGTCTCGGCCTACGACCGGCTGAACGACACCGGCAACCGCACCACCCGCGTCGCCCCGCTGCCGCTGGCGTGGGGCAAGGACAAGTTCCCGAACCCGTTCGGCGTGTTCGACCTGACCGACAAGGGGCCGGCCGAGGAGCCGCGCGCGGTGTCCGTCGCGTCCGTCCGCGCCCTCGACCACTTCGAGCAACTCGCCCTGACCGCCGTCGAGCAGTTGCTGAACCCCTCGAAGGAGACCGCCCCGGCCGAGGTCGCCCCGCTGCCCGACCGCCTGATCGCCGCCGAGCGATTGCTCACGCAGGTGTCGTTCTTCCACGAGTCGGCCGTCGAGCAGGGCAAGCGCAGGGGGAAGGGGTGGGAACCGATCCGCGCGGAACTGGGTGCGAAGCTGGCCGACGTGCGGGTGAAGCTGGTCGAGGCGGCGGCCGAGGCCAAGGACTGGGGCAAGGTCCGCGAGCAGGTGGCCCGCTTCACCCTGCGGTATAAATCGCAGCCGGACGTCCTCCGGAAAATGGCCGCCGTGCGGCTGCGCGAGGCCGAGCCGCTGGCCGCCTCCGAGCGGCCGGTGGACTTGGACCGCGCCCGCGACTTGCTGTCCGAGTTCGACAGCCGCTTCCCGAACGCCGGCCACCCGGTCGCCACCAAGGTGCGGACGGCCCTGGCCGAGAAGGCCCGCGCGCTGCTGACGCAGGCCGACCAACTGGCCAAGACCGACCCCGCCCAGGCCCGCAACATCCTCCGCACCGTCGAGGGGTTGGACCCGGACAACGCCGACCTCCGCAAGCAGCAGAAGGAACTCCGTTCCGGGTTCAGCTCGCTCGCCGTCGGCGCGTGGCGGCTGCCCGAACGGATGTCACCCGCCACCGCCCGGTACGACAGCGAACTCCAGGCCGTCGAGCTGATGTTCGAGGGGCTGACCGACGCCGTCCCCGACGAGAAGCTGGGCGTGTCGTACCGACCGGTGCTGATTTCCGGCAAGCCCGGCGTCTCCCCGCTGGCCCGCGACGTGACGCTCGTCGGCAACGCCGAGTGGGCCGGCCCCGGCCGCGGGCTGTTCGACGCCGGCGACATCGACGGCACCTTCAAGCTGCTCCGGGCGAAGCGGGAACTGCCGTCCGCCGAGGCGATGGGCTGGCTCGCCGACCCGGAGGCCGATCCCGCCGAACCGAACCGGGTGAAGGTGAAACTGTCGCGCGGCCACCCCGACCCCCGGCAACTGTTGACGGTGAAAATGCTGCCGGCCAAGTGGTTCCAGTCGAACAACCGCGCGGCCGACGACGCCGAGTTCGCCGCCAAGCCGTTCGGCACCGGGCCGTACAAACTGGTGCCCGTCACCCGCGTGCCGAACGCCCCGCCGCCGGACGTGGTGTTCACCGCCAACCCCAGTTACTTCCGCCGCCCCGGCCGGCAGGCGCAACCGTTCGTCAAGGAAATCCGCTTCGTCGATCTCGCGCGGCTGGTGGACGACAAGCCCATCGACCCGGTGGCGGAACTGAAGGCCGAGCGGCTCCAGATCGTCCCCGACTTCCCGACCCGCGACTACGATCGGTACGTCCAGACGGGGAACGCGACCGTCGCCACCGCCGCCGTCAACCGGCGGATTCACCTGCTGGCGTTCAACCTCCGCGACCCGCGGCTGCAATCGGCCGACCTCCGCCGGGGCATCCAGCACGCGGTGGACCGCGAGAAAACCCTGACCGACGTGTACCGCGCCGGCAAGCCGGAGTTCCACAAGGCGCTGACCGGCCCGTTCCCCGTCGGCAGTTGGGCGGAAGGTAAATCGCCGACCGGCGGCGCGGCGGCCCCGCTGTTCAACCGCGACTTGGCCGCCGGGCTGTTCGGCCGGGCGAAGGCGAACGCGACCCTGGAACTGCTCTACGCCGCCGACGACGCCCAGGCGAAAGCGGCGTGCGAGGCCGTCGCCACTCAGGTCGCAACGGCGTCCGAAGGCCGCGTGAAGTTGACCCCGGAAGGGGTGCCGCCCCGCGAGTTGTACAGCCGGGTGGAGGCCGAACACCGGTTCTCGGTCGCGTACCTGACGCACGACTACCGCGACGACTGGTATCCGCTGGGGTTGGCCACGCAGCTCGACCCGGACGCCGCCGGCCCGAACGGGCGGAACGCGACCGGGTTCGCGCTCAAGCAGTCCGCGCCGACGGCCGCCGACGACGCCCTGATGCAGAAGCTGACCGACGCCACCCGCACCCGCGACTTCGAGGGCAAGCTGAAGCCGCTGGCGCACGACATCCACAAGAAGTTCGCCGAGAGCGTGCCGTTCGTCCCGCTGTGGCAACTGGACCGGCACGTCGCCGTGTCGAAGAAGGTGAAGGTCCAGTTCGACGGCTCGGCCGAAGAAGTGCCGGCCAAGCGGCTCGACCCGACGCCGCTGTTGCAGAACATCAGCCGCTGGCGAGTGGAGTGACGGCAGGCGGTCCGTGTCGTCGCCGGGAGCGTGCGACCGGCGGTCGTATCACCCGCCCTGGTTCAAACTCATGTTCGGCTGGAACGGCTTGTTGCCCATGATCGGGTCGTTCTCCATCGCTTTGCAGCCGGTGCCGAACAGCCCGCCGACGGCGGCGAGCGCGAGAAGCAGGCGGAGGTGGCGCACGGGTTTTGCCCTCGGAGCGTTTGCCGGCGGAGGTCGTCGCGGCACCGACTGATACCCGCCGCCGGGATTCTCGACAAGCGAAATCCGCCCCACGGCCAGGGCTGTTCCGAGATTCCAGGCAAGAGGATTTCACCGCAGAGGGCCTGAGCAGCCCTGCTTCCGCCACTTCGCCTTGCACTCGTCCCGACGGGCGCGGCACAATCCGCCCGCCCCGCCCTTCGGAGTCCGGACCATGATCGCCGTCGCCCGCCGCGCCTGGCACCGGGTGAGGAAGCCGTTCGCCGGCGACCCGTCCAAGCGGCTGCACGCGCGGATCGCCCGCGAGTTCCTGGCCGGCTCCGGCCTGGAGGTCGGCGCGCTGCACAACCCGCTGCCGGTGCCCCGCGCCGCGGCCGTGAAGTACGTGGATCGCATGAGCAAGCCGGACCTGCTGAAACAGTACCCGGACCTGGGCGACAAGAACCTGGTCGATGTGGACGTGATCGACGACGGGGAGACCCTCCGCACCGTCGCCGACGCCTCGCAGGACTTCCTGATCGCCAACCACTTCCTGGAACACACGCAGGACCCCATCGGCACGCTCGGCCGCTTCTTCGCCGTGCTGAAGCCGGGCGGCGTGCTGTACATGGCCCTGCCGGACAAGCGGTTCACCTTCGACGCGCCCCGCGCCGTCACGCCGCTGCAACACCTGTGGGACGACCACACCCATGGCCCCCAGCGGTCCCGTCGCCGGCACTTCGAGGAGTTCGTGACGGCCGTCCACCACCTGACCGACCCGGCCGAGATCGCCAAGCACGCCGACCACTACCAGACGGCCGACTACAGCATCCACTTCCACGTCTGGGACCAGCCGGCGATGCTGGAGCTGCTGCTGGCGGTGCGGCCCCGCGACCGGTTCGACATCCCCCTCATGCGCGCCAACGCGCACGAGGTCATCTTCGTGTTGAAGAAGGAGGGGTGACACCGAATCCGGCTGATCCGTGTCCGGCGCGGTTTGTTCGCCCGCCGCGCCGACAAGGGGCGAACCGCCTGAATTGCTGGCCTCTTGTTGGCGCGGCGGGCGAACAAAACACCGCTCCACCGCCCCGTAGTCCACTCAGGACGGACTATTTTGAACAATCTTTCCATTTTGATTTGACAAACCCAAAAACGGAACGCATATTCACTTGTGGACATTCACTGTTGCGGAGCGCCGCCGTCGCTCACGCTTCCGGCTCGGACCGACCCCGACGGCCCGGCCACGCGCGCCGACACCGACTGACGTGGGCACCTCGTAGAATCTCCCGTCCGCCCGTTCCCGGTCCCGCGCGAGGCCCGCCATGACCTACAAGACCCTCCGCGGCCCGCTGCTGCTGTCGGTGGTGGCGGCCGTCGTCACCATCGGGCTGAAGGGCACCGCCTACGCCGTCACCGGGTCGGTCGGGCTGTTCTCCGACGCGCTTGAGTCCGGCGTCAACCTGCTCGCCGCGCTCGCCGCCTCGTACTCGCTGTGGTACGCCAACCGGCCGGCCGACCCGACGCACGCCTACGGGCACGAGAAGATCGAGTTCTTCTCCAGCGGGCTGGAAGGCACGCTCGTGGTGGTCGCCGGCGTCGGCACCGCGTGGCTGGCGGTGGACCGGCTCATCCACCCGAAGCCGCTCGAACGGCTCGACCTCGGGGTGACGCTGGCGCTGCTCGCGTCGGCCATCAACTTCGGCGTGGCCGTGGTGCTGCTGCGGGTGGGGAAGAAGCACAACTCGATCATCCTGGAGGCCGACGGCCACCACCTGATGACGGATGTCTGGACCAGCGTGGCCGTGGTCGCCGGGCTGGGGCTGGTCGCCCTCACCGGGCTGGCGATCCTCGACCCGCTGCTGGCGATCGCGGTCGGCGCGAACATCAGTTACACCGGGTTCCGGCTGGTCCGCCGGTCGTTCGACGGGCTGATGGACCGGGCGCTGCCGGCCGACGTGCAGGCCCGCATCCGCGCCATCATCCGCGCGGCGCTGCCGGCCGGCACCGACTTCCACCTGCTGCGGACGCGGCGGGCCGGGCGGCGGACGTTCGCCGACTTCCACCTGCTGGTGGACGGCGCGACGACCGTGCGGGACGGGCACGCCCTGGCGCACCACGTCGAGGGGAAGTTGCGGGCCGACTTCGGCGACCTGGAGGTGACGGTCCACATCGAACCCATCGAGGACCGCGAGTCGTGGGAGGAGGCGGAGCTGCGGCGGCTGGGCGAACCGACCACCCCGACGACGGTGCCGGCCGTGCAACCGCCCATCGACGACTGACGAGCGGTTTTGTTAGCCCGCGAACAGGTCCACCCCCACCGCCAGCCGGTTCGGGATGATCGGTCGGTCCTGCCAGTGGCCTTCGCCGAGGACCGTTTGCAGGAAGTCGCGGCGGACGAACTTGTATCGGCCGACGACTTCGCCGCCGTCTTCGACCTTGACGTACAGCCCTTCCATGCGGCCGCTCAGGTCGGTCTGGCGGCGGGTCAACTCGACGTTCCACCCCAGCGCGGCGGTGTCGGCGTCCAGCGTTTCGCCGGCGTCGCGGGTGATGAACGCGGACGGGCCGACCAGCGGCCGCACCGCCGCCTCGCCCGGCCACACGCCGGCGTACAAGACCCGCACCGGGACGACGGGCACGCCGCACAGCAGCTCCGCCCGGCGCGGCGTGTCGAGGAACCCGCCGGCGTCGAGGTCGAGGATGTCGAACTCGAGGAAGTAGTGCGGCAGGGCGTCGTAGAAGACGGTGTGCTTGGCGAACAGCCACTCGCCGTACAGTTGGTAGCGGGTGCCGAGGACATCGGACAGCCGGCCGGACGCGGCCGCCGCCCACCGTTTGAACAGGTCGAACTGCCGCTCGCGGCCGCCGCCGGTCAGGTAGTGCCCGCGACTTTGCAGCCGCAGCTCCAGCGAGTCGGCGTCGAAGCGGACGCCGGAGTTGGCCCCGTCCATCTTCTCCTCGATGACGACGTGCTTGCCGGCGAGAGCCGACATGGCGACCGTGTCCGGGCTGTCGTCCGGTTGCAGACCGGACCCGTCCAGGTGGGTGGTTCGCGGGTAGCGATGGATGGGAGGCGTCACTTCTTCGCGTCCGGCGCGGAGATCTTCTTGAACGGCTGGCCCTTCTTGTCGAGGTTGCGGTTCAGGTCGGCCGCGTCGAAGTCCACCTTCGCGCCCGTCTCCGGGACTTCGACCTTCGCGGCCCACAGGATGGCGTTCACCACCGTGCGGCGGAAGTTGGCGTCGCCCCAGTTGCGGTGGAAGTGCCCGCCGGTGAAGCCGAACGCGCGGCCGCCGTCCTTCCGCTCGTAGGCCCAGGCCATCGTCTCCAGTCGGCCGAGGTACTTCTTGGCGTCGGCCGTGCCCCGCGTGTTGTCCGGCGGCAGCGCTTGCAGGATGGGCGTGACGTTCTTGGCGTCCTTGACATCCTTGGCGTCGTCGATCCACCGCATGTTGTAATACCACTCGTCGCGGAGCTTGAACGGCTCGACGCCGCGCGTGATCGGGTGCTTCGTCAGCCCGCGGATGTCCGCGTCCCAGTGCGGGTTGGTGCTGATGCGGGGGTCGTAATACCCGCCCATCCAGTTCACCACGGTGTCGCCGTGCTTCGGCTCGTAGTCCACAGCGTAGTGCAGATTCAACCAGCCCGCGCCTTTGTCCATATAGCCTTGCAGCAGCTTCAAGCGGTCCTTCTGTACGACCGGGTGTCCGCCGCGGCCGTCCATGTAGAAGAGGATGGCGTCGGCCTTGTCGAACACCTTCTCGTTCTTCGGCCAGCCGTCGCGGGCCATGACCGGCCACACGTCGGGCGTCTGCTTGAGCAGGTTCATGAGGACGGCGGTGCCGGCGAAGAACTCGTGGTCGCCGGGGCCGTGGCTCTTGCTACCGGCCACGAGGACGACCTTCTTGCCCTTGAAGCCGGCCGGCGGCTCGACCTCCAGCGGCACCTTGCTCTGGTCGTAGGGGTCGAAGCCGAGTTCCTTGATCTGCTCCGGGGTGGCGGCATCCTTCGGCGGCTGCGCGAGGACGACCGGCGCGGCGATCAGGAGGGCGAGGAGGGCACGCATTGGAGAGACTTCCTGGGGAGGACGGGGTTACGACGGGACATCGGCACCACCGCCCCATTCGGCGTCGAGAATGCCGCCCGGCGGGTCGAGCGAACCGAGTACGCGAATCACCGACGTGGCGTCGAAGAACTCGACGTACTGCTCGCGGCCGTCGTACTGGATCAGTTCGCCGTGGATGCGGATGACTTCGGGGTGGGGAATGACGTATCGGATGCCGTTGGTCAACTCGACGGCGAACGGCCCGCGCTGGCCGGGACTGGTGAACTGCCTGACGGCTTCACGAAAGGTATCGGAATTCACGCGGATTGCACCTCCGCTTCGACTACTAGGGAGACTGCCACGACGCGGTTCACGGCGAACCGCGTGGCGGCCGGGCGATTCTTGCCGAGATAGACACCGGTTCGGCCACTCAGCAGGAGGAGGTGCGAGTCCTCGATGACGAGGCGGTCGCCGTCCACGAACTCGATGGCGAACGGCTTGAACGGCTCGGCCCAGTACAGCGGGCGGAGGGTGGCGTAGAAGTCGCGGTAGCCGAGCGCGCCGTCCTCGGCCGGCATCTCGTCGTAGGGGCGGACGGCCGTGATGTCCGCGTAGGGTACTTCGACTTGTCGGCCCGCGCGGGGGTAGTGCAGGACGGCCGATTCGCCCGGCCGGATTTCGAGCTGGTCCAGGCCATCGACGGTGATCGTGCGACCCCGCGTCCCTTCGATGCGGAACGGCACGAACGGGTATCGCTTCAGTAGCGGCGCGACGGCGGCGCGGAACTCGGTCAGTTGCATTGCCGGGTCTCCGGGAAGAATCAGTGTTTGCCGTTCTTGCTGGGGCGGAGGCGGTCATTCATCGGCGGGCGGTTGCGGTGAAGAATGCGAGAAACGGAGGAGGCGTCGAAGAGGCACACTTCGCCGTCCTCTTCGACATATCGACATACTCCGTCGGCGATTCGGAATACCAGCCGATCGAACACGACGACGCGATACCCGCTGTGGAACTCGAAGACGATCACGTCGTCGATGGGCACGAGGTCGAACGCGCGGTCGAAGTCATCTCGATTCACGCTACGACACCTCTGCCGGTTGGAGGACCGTCACGCCAGCCACTTCCGCGACTGGGAACGTCACCGACCCGCCGTGCGGGGCGCTGTAGGCGGCGAACCGGCCGTTGACCAGGATCTGCCCTTGCGTCTCGGACACGAGCCGCCGCCCGTTGACCAACTCGACGGCGAACGGGCGGAACGGTTTCGCCCCGAGCAGCGGGCGGATGAGGGCATGGAACTCGCGGTAGCTCAGGCAGCCGGGTTCGGCCGGCAGTTCGTCGTAGGGCAGCAGCCGCGTCACCTGCACCGCTTTCACCACGGCGACGGGCCGGCGACCTTCGTCCTTGTGCAGGATGGTCAGCGTCCCCTCGAACAGGTCCGTGCGGTACGGGTTGCTCACGGTCGCGATCGGCCCCGCCTCGCCGTCCACCCGAATGGGGACGAACGGGTGGCGGTCCAGAAGCGGTTCCAGCGTGTCGTGCAGTTCGGTCGCGGTCATGGCGGGCACCTCCTTGCGGGTGATTCTACCACCCCGGTGCCCCTCCATACAATTCGCCGCATGAGCAGCACCATCCTCTTCCGCGGCGGGCGGGTCATCGACCCCGTTCAGCACCTCGACACCGTCACCGACGTGTGGGTCCACGACGGCGTCATCGTCGGGTACGGCAACCTGCCGGGGCTGCCCGAACCGCGCGTCCTGGAATGCAACGGGCTGATCGTGTCGCCCGGCCTCATCGACATGCACGTCCACCTGCGGGAGCCGGGCCGCGAGGAGGACGAGACCATCGAGACCGGCTCGAAGGCGGCCATCGCCGGCGGCGTCACCACCGTCGCGTGCATGCCGAACACCGAGCCGGCCATCGACACCCGCGACGCCGCCGAGTTCGTCATCCTGCAAGCGAAGCGGGCCGAACAGTGTTTCGTGCTGCCCATCGGGGCCGTGACCAAAGGCCGCGCCGGGAAGGAACTGGCCGAGATCGGCAAGCTGGTGGACGGCGGCGCGGTCGCGTTCACCGACGACGGCGCGCCGGTGGCCAGTGCCGAAATCATGCGGCGGGCGCTCGAATACACCAAGATGTTCAAGCGGAAGGGGCCGTTCGTCCGCCCGGTGGACGCCTTCGAGGACCGCTTCGGCAAGGCGGTTCTCGTTCACGCGGAGATACTGGAACTGACCGAAGGCGGAGTGATGAACGAGGGCGAAGTCAGCGTCCGGTTGGGCCTGCGCGGGATGCCCGGCGTCGCCGAGGACATCATGATCTATCGCGATATCGTTCTCGCCGAGTTAACGGGTGGCAAGGTTCACATATTGCACGTGAGTACGGCCGGCGGGGTCGATCTCATCCGTCAAGGTCGCGCCCGCGCGGCGGAGCTGGCCCGCGACGGCAAGCCGAGCTTCTGGATCAGCGGCGAGGCGTGCCCGCACCACTTCATCCTGACCGACGAGAGCCTGACCACCTTCGACAGCAACTTCAAGATGTCGCCGCCGCTGCGGACGAAGCGGGACGTGGACGCCATCCTCGCCGGGCTGATCGACGGCACCCTGAGCGTGCTGGCCACCGACCACGCCCCGCACGCGGCCGAGAAGAAGGCCCGCGAGTTCGACCAGACGCCGAACGGCATCATCGGGCTGGAGACGTTCCTGCCCCTGTGTGCCACGCACCTGGTTCACACGGGCCGGCTGACGTGGATGCAGATGCTGGAGAAGATGACGCTGAACCCGGCGAAGGTGCTGGGCATCGACCGGGGAACATTGCTGCCGGGGGCCGTCGCCGACGTGACCGTCCTCGACCCGGACACCGAGTACGCCCTCGACCTGACGACGTTCCAGAGCAAGAGCCGCAACTGCCCGTACCACGGCTGGACGGTGAAGGGCCGCCCGATGGCCACCGTCGTCGAAGGCCAGGTGCGGATGAGCAAGGTGGGGTGAGGGAATCAGCGGAGTACGCGATGATCGTTCGATATGTCTGCGACACATGCCCGCTGTTCATCGAAATCGGCGAGTACGGCTTTTGGACGTGCGATGGCGGAGTTGCGCAAGTGGTGTGCGTTGCCTGTGGAGTCATGCACAAGTTGACAGAGCACAAGGGCGCAACCAATCTCTCAACTCTTCCCGGCCCGGTTCACGACCCGCGCAAGGCCATAACAAGCGAAACTGACTGGCAGTTGGTTGGGCGGGTTTCCGATCTCGGCAGTTGGCGAAAGCTGAACTGCGCCTTGTGTGGTAAGGCCGGTTCACTCCAGTCCCGCGAGTTGATGCAGTTCTTGGCGCTCCCAGATGAGCCGGTATGCCCACACTGTCAGCGAGAGATGAAGTGCGTCTCGGCGTGCGTCATCAATTGAAGCCGATGGGGTGTATCACCCCGCCGCCACCAACTCCGCCGCCCACGCCGCATCTTCGCCCACCAGCGGCGGGTCGGGCGGGTGGTCGTACAGGCGGTAGCGGTACGGGCCGCAGTGGCGAGTCCGGCTTGCTACTTCGGCACGGCGACCGGCACGCGCGGGAGCGGCTGCCCGGTGACGGGCGGCGGTACGGCGCGCGGCGGCGGTTCGGGCACCTGCGACGGCGGCAGGGTCAGTCCCTTGCCCCGCAGGACATCCGCGTTCGCCTGGAGTTCGTCCGGGCGGAGCGGGCGGGCCGGCTGGAGGTGCAGGTCCACTTGGCGAACGTCTTCAATGCGGAACGGCCAGAACACCTCGGCGAACAGATCCAGGCCCGGATAGTCGTACCACTTCGGCTTGAACTTCACCCGCTGCGTCAGCGGCTGGAAGCCCTCGGCGACGGCGCGGAACTCGTAGATTCCGGTGTACACGTATCGCGCGTCGAGCGGGGCCGGGCCGAGCGGGGTGCCGTCCACGGTGATCTGCGCCGGCACCGGCATCCGCGGGTCGCGGGCGTCGTAGGCCCGCACCACGTACCGCCGGTCCACGCACCCGACGGCGGTGGCGGCAACGGCGACCGGCATCAGCACCCGCGTCCGCCAGCTCATGCGCCCGGCCTCCCCCGCCGTTCGGTACTACAGTGATCGCAGCGGGCGGCGCGGATACCCGACCCCGGCGGGCCGGTCAATCCCGACCCGTCCGGCCGTTTTGCCCGGCGCGGCGTCCGCCGTCGGTAGAATGTCCGGACCTCGATCCGCGCCGGGAGCCGACGGTGTCTTCGCCCCACACGATTCAGTACGCCAGCCAGACCGACGTGGGCATCCGCCGCACCCACAACCAGGACGCCTGCGCCAGCCAGCCGGCCCCGGACGAGGCGCGGTTCCGCTCGCACGGCCACGTGTTCATCGTGGCCGACGGCATGGGCGGGCACGCCGTCGGCGAGAAGGCCAGCGCCAAGGCCATCCGCGACATCCCGCTGACGTACCTGAAGCACATCGCCACCGAGGGGGCGGCGTCCGCCGTCCGGCGGGCGTTCGTCGAGGCCAACGCCGGCATCTTCCGCATCGGCCAGACGACGCCGGAATTCAAGGGACTGGGCACCACCGGGTCGGCGCTGTTCGTCCGCCCGGAGGGGGCGTGGATCGGGCACGTCGGCGACAGCCGCGTCTACCGCATCCGCGGGGACGCCGTCGAGCAGTTGACGTTCGACCACTCGTGGGTGTGGGAGATCGCCCGCCGCCAGGGGATCGATCCGGACGAGCTGGGCGACTTCAAGCGGAACGTCATCATCCGCTCGCTCGGCCCGGAGGCCGAGGTGCAGGTGGATGTCGAGGGGCCGCACCCGATCCTGCCCGGCGACGCCTTCCTGCTGTGCAGCGACGGCCTGACCAACCACGTCAAGCCGGACGAACTGGGCATCGCCGTGGCGCTGTTCCCGCCGGCCGAGGCGTGCGCCTTCCTGGTCGAATTGGCGAACCTCCGCGGCGGGAGCGACAACGTCACCTGCCTCATCGCGCGGGTGCCCGGCGACGGCCCGGCGGCGGTCCCCCCGCCGCCGCCGTCGGCCGCCCGCCGACTCTTCCGGTGGTGGGGCCGGAAGGTGACGTGGCCGCTCACCGGGCTGGTGTTCGGCGGGCTGATGATCGTGCTGGCCGTCCTGCTCCAGATGGAGAAGCTGCCCGGCGCGAAGCCGGCGTTCGTCGTGGCGGCCGTCACCACCCTGGGCGGGCTGGCCGCGCTGGCCGTGCAACTGCGGCGGAAGGTGGAGGCCGGCAGCGGGGTGGCGGAGGACGACGGCGAACCCGGCCCGCTCCGCGTCTACAAGAGCAGCCCGTTCGCCATCGACCGGGCCGTGGCCGAGCGGTTCGCCGACCTGGAAACGACGGCCAAGCAGGCGGCGGAGGGCCTGTCGCTCCCCATCGACTGGGCGGCGCACGACAAGCTGAAGGCCGTGGCGGAGGCGAAGGCGAAGGCCGGCGACTGGCGGGCCGCCGCCGTCGCCCGGTGCGCCTCGCTCCAGTTCGTGGCCGCCCCGCTGAACAAGCACTTGCACAAGGACGAGGCGTTCAAGCCGAACTACACGACGCCGTTCCGCGGGCTGGGCGGCTGACTTGCATCGCCGCGGATCCGTCGTACACTTCCCGCACCGCGCCCGGCCTCCCGCCCCGAGTCGATCCCACCATGTCGAGCGCCGACCGCGAGCCGACCGACGACCCGCCGGCGGACGACCCGATGGACCGCCCGGTCGGGGCCGGCATCGATTTCGCCGACCCGAACTCGCCCCTCGCGCCCTTCTACCTGACGACGACGAGCGTCTTAACCGTCGCCGTCCTCGCCGCGCTGCTGCTCGTCTACAGCTTCCTGCCGTTGCAGCACACCGACGTGTGGGCGCACCTCAAACTCGGCGGGTGGATCGTCGAGAACCGGCAACTCCCCCTCCACGAGCCCTTCAGTCCCTACACGGTCAAGGACGACGGCGCGGCGACGTTCCAGCCGTGGCTGTCCCAGGTGACGTACCACGCCGCGTTCCGGGCCGGCAAGCGGTTGGGCGGGACCGATCCGGGGAGGCAGTTCCACGGCGGGGCGGAACTGCTCCGCACGCTCCACGTGTTCCCCATCGTGGCCGTGTACGCGCTGCTCTGGCTCGCCTTCCGCCGCGCCTCCGGCTCCGGGTCGCTGGCGTTGCTCGGGCTGGCGGCGCAGTTCTTCGCCGGCGTGTCCACCGTCGGCGTCCAGCGGCCGCAGGTGTTCAGCCTGGCCGTCTTCGCCGCGTTCCTGGCAATGCTGTCGCGGCCGGTCATTTCCCGACGGGCCGTCGTCCTCATTCCGGCACTCCTGGTGCTGTGGGCAAACCTGCACGGCGGGTTCGTGATCGGCTGCGGCCTGCTCGCGCTGGCGTGGCTGGGGCGGTGCGTCGCGTGCGGGTCGATCCGCGCCGCGTTCGCCGACACGCAGGTGCGGCGGCTGTTGCTCGCCGGACTTCTGGCGGCGGTCGCCGTCGCGTTCGTCAACCCGATGGGGCCGCGGATTTACCTGCTCGCCGTCGAGTTCGGCGGCAACCCGAACCTGAAGTCCCTTCAGGAGTGGCAGCCGGTCGATTTCCTGACCCCCGGCACCGGCTTTCCGCTGTACCTGGCGACCCTGGTGGCGACCCTCGTCACCGCGGCGCTGTCGCCGCTCCGGGTGACGCCGACGCACTACCTTCTGGCCCTCACGTTCGGGATCGCCCCGCTCCTCCAGCAGCGGATGCTGACGTGGTGGTGCCCCCTCGCGATCTGGCAACTGGTGCCGCACTGGGCGGCCATCGCCGGGCGGTGGGGACTCGTCTGGCCGGCGTCGGTGCCGAGCCTGCGGAAGACCATGCTGGCCGTCCTGCTGGTGGTGCCGTTCGTCCTGCTCACGCCGCCGATGAACTGGCTCCAGACGGGCGACCTGCCGTCGCCCGGCGTCACCTTCCGCGCGGGCACGCCGATCGAACTGTGGACGACCGTCGAGGATCGGCCGAACCCCCTCCGGACCTCCGAGCGGATGAAGCCGCTGGCGGCGGCCCTCCAGGAGCGATATCCGGGTCGCGCCGTCGGCCCGCTGCTCGCGTCGGAGGCGGTCGGCGAGCTGTTCTACTGGCGCGACTTGCCCGGCTGCCCGCCGATCTGGTTCACCCACGCCCACCTGTTCCCGCCGGCGCACTGGTCGGCCGCCTTCAGCGCCGCCACCGGCGGCCCCGGCTGGTGGGAGTTCCTCGACCGCCACCGCGTCAACCTGATCGCCGTCGAGCCGGACTTCCACCGCGAGTTGGTCGCGCGGGTCGTCGCCCACCCGGACTGGCTGGTGGTCCTGGACGAGACCGGCAGCGAAACGATCCGCGACCCCCGCGGCCGGCTGTTCGTCGCCGTGCGGAAGACACCCCTCCCCCTGCCGGAGGCCGGCCGATGACCACCCCATTCAAACTGCCGAACGCCGTCCCCCTGCTGCTGCTCGCCGTCGGGCTGGCGTACTCGTCCGCCGTCCACTGCGGGTTCGTCTTCGACGACAACCTGCACATCACCAACAGCCCGGCCATCGGCGACGCGCGGGCGTACCTGGGCGAGGCCGGCGGCCGCTGGCTGTCCCGCGTCACCATCCTGGTCAACCACCGCCTCGGCGGGATGAACCCGATCGGCTACCACCTGTTCAACGTGGCCGTCCACGCCGCCGCCGTGCTGACGCTGTTCGCCCTGCTCCGCCGCGTCCTGGCGCTGCCGCGGTTCGGCGGCCGGTTCGCCGGCCGCGGCGAATTCCTCGCCTTCGCCGTCGCGCTGCTGTGGGCCGTCCACCCGCTGAACACGCAGGCCGTCACCTACGTCATCCAGCGGGACGAATCCCTCATGGGGCTGTTCTTCCTGCTCACCTTCTACTGCTGGACGCGGGGGGCGACCGACGGCCCGCCCCGGCTCTGGCACCCGCTGGCGGTGCTGGCCTACGTCGCCTGCTGCCACTGCAAGGAGGTGTGCGTCGCCCTGCCGCCGGTGCTGTGGGCCTACGACCGCGTGTTCCTCGCCGACGGCTGGCGGGCCGTCGTCCGCAACCGCTGGCTGCCGCACCTCGCCGTCCTCGCCGTTTGGGGCTACATCCTCCGTCCGGCGCTGGCCGGGGCCGCCGGGGCCGAAGATGTCGGCGTCGGGTTCGGGCTGGACATCACCCCGTTCCAGTACCTGCTCACCGAATCCGAAGTCCTCCTGCACTACCTGCGGCTGGTCGTCTGGCCGGTCGGCCAGTGCGGGGACGTGGGCGACTGGCGCGTCGCCACCGGGATTTCCGAGGTGTTGCCGGCGCTCGCGGCCGTCGGCGTCCTCCTCATGGCCGGCGCGGTGCTGCTCGCCGTCCGCCCCGCCGTCGGCTTCCTGTTCGTCTGGTTCTTCGTCATCCTCGGGCCGACCTCCAGCATCATGCCCATCCGCGACGTGGCGTTCGAACACCGCATGTACCTGTCGCTGATCGCCGTCCTCGCCGGACTCGTGTTCGCCGCCGACGCCGTCCTCGGCGCGATCCGCTTCCGCTTCTCGTTCGGCCGCGCGGCCGTCGCCGGGGCGCTGCTGGCCGTCGCCGCCGTCGCCCTCGGCCGGCTCACCGCCCTCCGCAACACCGTCTACCGGAGCAACGACGCCTTCCTCGAGAACGTGTTCGACACCCGGCCGAACAACCCGCGGGCCAAGGCAGGGGTCGCCGAGATCCGCCTGCGGCAGGGCCGGTACGACGACGCCCGACGACTGCTCGAGGAGATCCGCGCGGCCAACCAGTCCTCGTTCGGCTACCGCGTCTACATCGGCCACATCGACTACCTGGACGGCCGGTTCGAGCGGGCGGCGGACTACTTCCGCGAGATGGCGGCGGACCCCTGGCCGCACATGCCCCGGTACGTGTACCGGTTCCTCGTCCCGTGCGAACTGGCCGCCAAGCGGTACGCCGCCGCCGCCGGGAGCGCCCGCACCCAGGCCGCCAAACTGCCCGAATCGGCCTTGCACCGGCTGACGCTGGCCGCGTGCGAACTGGCCGCCGGCAACCCCGATGCCGCCCGCGCCGCCGCCGCCGACGCCACCGCCCGCGACCCGAAGGTGGGCGACGGCCCCGCCGCCGAAGCCCGCACCGAACTCCTCGGCCGACATCTGGTCCCGGCCGCGCAGAAAGGGCTGTGGGAAGTGGCGTACTGGAAAATCGCCGCCGCCAACCTGGCCACCGCCGACCGCAACCCGGAGTGGTTGGACACCCAGGCGCAACTCGCCGCCCGCCTCGGCCGCTTCCCCGACGCCGTGGTCGCCGGGGAAAAGGGGCTGGCCGCGTCCGCCGCCGACCCGCTCTGGAAGGTGGCCCACCAGGACCGGCTGAAACTGTACCGGGCCAGCCAGGTCTACGGCCCGAAGGACTGATGACCCAGGAGTGGCACACCCTGGGCGCGGGCCGGGCCTTCCTGCGGGTCGTACTGGACCCCCGCACCGGCATCTCCCAGGCGTGCGCCGTCGGCGTCCTGCTGCTGCTCACCCACGGCCTCCCCCAGGAGGGGTTCGGCGCGGTCCTCTTCGCCCGCAACGTGCAAAGCGACCTGGTCGCCGTCGGCACGTTCGGGCTGACTTCGCGCGGATGTCGCGGTGTTCGTGTTAGCCCGCCGCGCCGGCAAGGGGCCAACAACTGAGGCGGTTCGCCCCTTGCTGGCGCGGCGGGCTAACACGGCGAGACACCACCCCGAAGTCCGCTCTAACCCGACACTCGCCGCTCGAAACTGTTGAAACGAGGACCGGAATGTCCGAAGTCCCAGGCAGCTTGAGGGAGCGTGATCCGAATTCCGACGGCGGCGTGGAGCGACTCCCGCCCGATGACCCTGTTCCCAGGGGTACTCGTTGCACTGTTTCGCGCCGTTTCGCCTCCCTTGCCGCGGACATATACTAGGTTTGCAAGTCGAAACCACCGTCCTCGTTACCACCGTCCTCGTTTCGGTGCCTCTCCATGTCCATTACGAGCCGCTGTCCGGCATGTGGCGCGATCACTGTCATTCCGGGCACGTCCGGCAGCGTCGTGATGACCTGTCAGAAGTGCCGCACCGCCAGCGACAACCGCGGGGCACTCGTCACCGTGACCGGGGGCGCGGTCTCGTCGTCCGAATTCAACCGCGTGTGGGTGGGGGATCCGGCTGCCGAGACGATCTCGGAAGCCCTCGCTCCCGCCGCCGCGCCCGCGCCAAGGCAGGCAATCATCGTGACGCCGACGGTCACGGCGACGCCGGCCGCTCCACACGCCAAGAGCGAGGTGGCCCCGGTGAGTGGTGCCGATGCGGCGTGGGTCCAAGCCGAGGCCGAGCGATTCCGCCAGTTCGTCGAACAGGAGTGGGACAAGCTGAAGAAGGCGCGGCACACCCTCGTGGGGATGGAAGCGCAGGCCCAGATGTCACTGAACAACCGGCAGATGGAGTTGAACCGGCTCGACGCGCGGCTTGGAACCCGACAGGCCGAACTCGACCGGCGGCAAGAGGTGCTGACGACTGTCGAGGACACGCTCAAACCTCGCGAGGAGGAACTCGCCCGCCAAACGGAGGCGCTGCTCCAGCGCGAGGGCGCGGTTCAGGTGCTGGAGACCCGGCGCGGCGCGTTGGAGAAGGAAGTCGCGGACCTCGCCCGGCTGGTCGCGGACCTCCGCCCCGTGGTCGATCAACTCCAGTTCCGCCGGAATGAGTTGACGGCCGCCCGAGCGGAGTTGGCCGACCGGCAGTCCGCGATCGACCGCCGCTTCGTCGAGGTCGGCCGCGCCGAGGTGGCCCTCCACGCCAGCCGGCAAGAGGTGGAAGAGTTGGAGGCCGCGTTGCGGGAGGAGTGCGACGCCCGCGAGCGGGAACGGGCGGCGTGGCACGAGGAACTGAAAGCCAGTCGCCGCGAACGAGGTCTGCCGTCGGCCGCCGAACTCTTGATCGATTGACCCGCAGCCTGTCGCCACCTCTTCACCACCCGACGCCAGCGGCCGCTCCCGGAA
>JAYUFU010000151.1:0-18673 GCA_043738505.1 Fimbriiglobus sp.
TGTACCAGTCGAAGTCGCGCGTCCTGCGGCGGCTGAAGCAGGAGTTCGAGGGTCTGATGCGGGAGTGACGGGGCCACGGCGAGGCTCCTCGCCGCCGCGCTTTTTCCACCTCTCCGCAAACGCTCGGACGGCTCCGTCGTTGGGTTAGACAGCACGCCTGACACGCCCCCCAGCTTCAACACGGTGCGACGATGAAGACGGCATACCCATGCCTCGCGGGCCTCTGCGCGCTCGCGCTGGCGGTCGTCGCCATCCCCGCGCCCGGCAACGAGCTGCCGGCCCGCGATCTCGACTCGCCCCACGCACACACCGCCATCGGCGCGGTCCTCGACGCCAACGGCGGCAATGTTCCGGCCACCGGCCTCCAACTCGCGGCGGCCCTGGCGAAACTCGGCGACTTCGTCCAACTGCCGGTCGCGTTCTCGGCGGTCGCGCCGAACTCCGGCATCGCGAACCCGCGCGTCGTCCTCACGATGCGGCCGTCGTCGCACTCGGTTCGGGACAACCGGGGCGTGGTCGGAAGCCAGTGGGGTGGATCCCAACGAACCACCGCCGACCCGCCGTCGCCGCTCGGCGCGGCGGACCCGAACCGGCCGTACCTGGAAGGGCGGCTGTTCCTCGCGGCCAACACCGAACTGGACCGGCGCGGAAGCCCGGTCGTGAGGACGGTCGAGTTCATCTCGTGGAACAGCCGCAAGTTGAAGTTCGACTTCGGCGTGATCGAAGGAATGGGCACGGACGAGGGGCAGCCGGAGTTGAAGGTTCTCGACGGGACGCGGTGCTTCAGTTGCCACAAGAACCGCGGGCCGATCCTGGGCGTGACCCCGTGGTCGAACACCGCCCACCGCCCCGGCCTCCGGGCGACGCCCAAGACCGGCACCGGCCCCGACGACTTCGACGGGATGCACCTCCAGAAGCCGCAGGCGGCGGCGGTCGATGCGGCGGTTCGCCACGGGGCCGGCGCGCTGCGCGACCGCGAGTCCGCGAAGCTGCTCGCCCGCACCGCCGAGGGCCGCAAGGCGCTGGCGATGCTGCTGGCGGCGGTCGTTTCCGCCAAGCCGATCACCGACAGCCGGCCGATGCGGGCGGAGATGAACCGGCTCGATCTGGTGGCGTTCCTGCGGGACGCGCACGCGGCGCGGAAGGCCGCCGCGCCGAGCGAACTGCTCGACTTCAACCCGGTCGCGCGGCTCGACCACTCGGATGCCGTGCGGCCCAGTCGGGGCGAACCGTGGAACCCGCTGCCCGACTACGAGAAGGCCCGCGCGCGGGGCCAGCACGGGCTGCCCACCGGCCACCAGCCGAGCAACCCGAAGGCGTTCGCGCGGCCGGCGGCGAAAGCCCCCACGCTCGCCTCGGAGGTGGTGACGCCGGTGACGGTAGCTCGCGCCGTCGGCCTCAGCGAAGGCGACCGCCGGTTCCTGACCGACGCGATCCGCAGCGCGGCGGACAAGCTCGGCGCGCCCGCGCTTTCGCCCGAAGCCGTCGCCGCGCTCGTCCTCGCCGGGCCGCACTTCGCCGACGTGCTGGCCACCGGCGTGCTGCCCGACCGCGACGATTTCAAGGACCGGTTCGTCGCCGGTCTTTCGGACCTCGCGGGCGGCCGCGGGAAGCGGAACGAGATCAAGTTCGACCGTGCCAACTACGCGACCACGCCGGCGCGCGACCCCTTCGGCCGGGAGGAAAAGGAAGTCGTGGTGCTGCCGTCCCATGCGTGCTTGGCCTGCCACGACATTCGTGGGGCGAAGCCGGCCGCGTTCAACCCGATCCCGGCGCTCGCCTTCGACCCGTTCGACGCCGCCGCCCGCGCCGCGTGGCTGAAGACCGCCGACCGCGCGAAGAAAGCGGACGTGCTGGGCCGGCTGGTGAAGCGCCTCGGCACCGACCGGGACATGCCGCCGGAGGACTCGGCGGAGGCGGCACTGTACCGGGCGAAAGACCCGGCCGCGCTGGACGCGGTGAAGGACTGGCTCGACGCCGAGTGGAAACGGGCCAAGGCGAATTGACCGCGTCGGTCGCGCCGGAGGCCGAGCAGTTAACGCCCGTGGACGCCGAACGCGAGAACTCCCGGCGGTGTGGAAGACCCTATTTCGCTCGCTCGAACGCGGCGAGGCGCACGGAGAATTCGCGGGCACCGTCGCCGTTCAGGTGGAGGGCATCGGCGAAGCCGCTGTCCGCGACCCAGTCCGCCGACGGCACGAACGTGCCACCGGCTTGCCGGATGAGTGCGGCGAGGTGGGCGCGGTACGATTCCCACCCGGAACCGCAGTAGTAGCGAAGGCGGTAGCTCGCCGGCATCGGCATCGCGACGACGTACAGCGGACACCCGTTCGCCCGCACGGCGGCGAACAGTTCGGCGACCGGTGGCGAAAGCGGCGCGCGAGCGGCCCCGTCGAGGCGTTCCGCGAACTCGGTCGGGTCCGCTTCCAGTCGGGCGAAGTCCTCGGCTCGGCCGAACCGGTTCGTCTCGCGTTTCGGCATCCCCAGCCCACCCAGCCGCCGGCGCACCGCCTCCACTTTCGCCCAGACGGTGGTTCGTTCGACCACGAGCGGGAAATGTGCGGCCAGCGACAGCCCCGTGGCGCGGAGTGGCGCGTGCGGGAAGTAGTGGCGGAACGAGACTTCGGGTTCGACGTAGTACGCCAGCGCCCGGTTGCCGACGAGCGCGTCCCAGTCCCCGCGCGGCATGTCGGTGAGTTGCGTGTCGAGGAACCCGTAGTAGACCGCCGCGCGGTGGTGCCGCGCCGCCGCGCGGTAGAGGACGAGGTGTTCGACCGGGTCCGTCGCCCCCAGCGCGAGGTTGAACGGCCGCCCGCCGACGACCCCGGCGAACGCCTCCGTGTCGGCCCCGGCCGCCATCGTCGAGTTCCCCAGGAACAGGTCGGTCGCCGGCTCGGCGGCGGCGGCCGTCCGGAGCAGCGCGCGGGGGACGGCGTTGCGGGCCAGGAACTGGACGACGAAGTTTCCGGCCGCCAGCACGGCGAGGGCGACCGCGAGTTGGGCGAGCACGTGGCGGCCGCGCATCGTTCGTCCCCCGTCAGAAATCGATGTAGATGAACTTCGACGACTGCCCGCAGAAGGCGGCGATCAGCAGCGCGAGGATGCCCCACCACAGGCCCCAGAATGGGGAACGGATGGACACTGGGACGCCGGGCGGCGGGTCGTCCCGCTCCCCGCCGACGTACTCGCACGCCCGCTTCAGCCAGACGATCCGGGTCATCGGGAACTCCTAACCGAGGAACAGTCGGCCGAGAAAGTACAGGGCCGTATCCAGGTCCATGGCGAAGAAGGCCCAGCCGACGTTGACGCAGACGTAAGTGAGGAGCCAGCCGGCGAACCACCGCGCCTTCGACCGCCGCCGGTCGGCCGCCAGCTGCCCACCGGACCAGAGCCGGTGGACGACCAGGAGGACGCCGTGCCACAAACCCCAGACGACGAAATTCAACCCGGCCCCGTGCCAGATGCCGCTCACCAAGAGGACAATCAACACGTTCCGGCAGACGAAGGCGGTCGATCCCCGCGACCCGCCGAGCGACACGAACACATAGTCCACCAGCCACTTGTAGAGCGACATGTGCCAGTGCCGCCAGAACTCGGCGACGTTCGGGCGGAAGTACGGCCAGTCGAAGTTCTCCGGGATGCGGATGCCGAACAGCCGGCCGGAGCCGATGGCGATGTCGGAGTACGCCGAGAAGTCGAAGTAGATCTTCCACCCGTAGGCGAACAGCCAGACGGGCAGCACCCACCGCTCGGCGGCGGCGATGTCGGCGCGGGTCAAGTGGTCGGTGAGTGCCGTGAGCGAGTCCGCGACGGCGAACTTCTTCACCAACCCCGTCAGGATGCGCGTGACGCCGCGGTTCCAGTCGGTCGCCCAGTCGCCCGACGGCCGCCGCAGGTACGGCAGGAAGTCTTGGAACCGCTTGATCGGCCCGGCCACCATCGTCGGGAAGAAGAACAGGAAGGCCAGGTACTCGCCGGCCGTCCCCCGCTCCACCTTCCCGCGATACCGGTCCACCGCGTAATGGATGAACTCGAACGTGAAGAACGAGACGCCGAGGGGAAGGAACGCCCCCTCCCAACGAACGGGGTTGTCGCCCGCGAACGCAAGACCGGTCAGGAAGTTCCAGTACTTGAAGGCCACGAGGACGCCGACGCTGACCGCCACGCCCGCCAAGCAGGCCCGCGCGCCCGGCCGGTAGAAGGAGCGGAACGTCCCTTCCCAAACGAAGAGGAGGACGCACGCCACTCCCCACCAGCCGCCGAACTGGGTGGCCGAATAGTAGGTGAAGAAGGCCACGCCGAACGCGACGGACGACCACGCCCGCACCGGCCCCGACGTGCAGCGGAAGACGACGGCCGCCGGGATCAAGAAGGCAAGGTAATACGCGACCGTGTTGAAGATCAAATGCGATCTCCGCTGGGCGAGTCGTACCGCCGTCACGTCTGTTTGTGACCGTCGAACACGGTCCCGTCCAGCAGCGGGCCGTACAGGTCCGGCCGCCGCCAGTTCACGCGGTCGATCTCGTACTCGCCGACGCAGTGGATGACCTTCTTCGCCCGCGCCGCCGCCGGGTCCACATCGGCGTACAGGATCGCCTCGCCGTCGTGGTCGGCCGACGCCAGCGTGTCGCCCACCGCGTCCAGAATGGAACTGTGGCCGATGTAGTGGTAGCCGGCTTCGGTGCCGACGCGGTTCACGGCGGCGAAGTAGACGTGGTTCTCCAGCGCCCGCACGCGGGGCACCCACGTCGCCATCTTCAGCGCCTTGTCGGCCCAGTTGGTCGGCAGCAGGATGAGGTCCGCGCCCAGCAGCGTCTGAATGCGGGACGCTTCGGGGAAGCTGCCGTCGAAGCAGATTTGGATGCCGATGACCAACCCGCCGAGGTCGTGGACGGCGAACGGCCGGTCGCCGGGGTCGGTGAACCGGTCCGCCCCGACGCACGGCAGGTGAACCTTGCGATACCCGGCGACGAACCCGCCCGGCCCGACCAGCGCGCAGGTGTTGAACAGCCGGTCGCCGGCGGCTTCGAGCATCCCGTACACGCACCAGACGCCGAGGCGGGCGCAGTCGGCGGCGATGGCCTCCGAGGTCGGTCCCGGCAGCGGTTCGGCGACGGCCGCCACCGCCGTGCGGCTGGTGAACCCGTACCCGGTGGTGGCGCACTCCGGGAACACCACCAGCTTCGCGCCGCTCGCGGCGGCCTCGGCCAGCTTGGCGCGGAGTGCCACGCGGTTGGCGGGCACGTCGGCGAGGCGGCAGTCGGTCTGCACCGCCGCGATCTTCCACGTGATCACTTCGGGCCTCCGGTCGGCGGGGCGGATTGGCGGTCGATCATCAGCGCGTACGGCCGGAGGAACTGGGCCGACGGCATAAACTGGAGGACGTCGAACTGCTGGCGGAGGAAGAAGCTCGACTCGGTGTGGCAGATCAGGACGTCGTCGAACGACAGGCCCTGCGGGCGGAACACCTCCTCGAAGCTGGCCCGCGCCGTCTCCACGTCGCCGTCGTACAGGGCCAGGATACCCCGCTGGTAGAAGAACTGCGCCTCGGCCAGCACCTTCTCCCGCGCCGCGTGCCCGATGACGAACGGGTGCGTGTCCAGGTACCGCTTCTTGAAGTCGGCGAACAGGGCCATGCCCTCCTCCTGGCGGACGCCGGCCGGCGGGTTGAACTGCGGCACCATCCCGCCGAGCGGGCCGGCGACGGCCGACACCTGGCTGGCCAGCTCGCTCGGCCGGAGGACGGCGTTGACCCGCTCGGCGGCGGTCAGCTTGGGCAGCCGCGCGCCGCCGCGGAACTCGTCCAGGACGGCGATGGCCTCCTTGTAGTTCCCCTGCCGCCGCAGCTTGACCCCCTTCAGCGCGGCGAGGCGGTCCTTCAGGTGGGTGGGGAGGTTCGCCGACTGCGCCTCCAGTTCGGCCAGGTCGGCGGCGGCCTCCTCCAGCCGCCCGACCTCCAACTCCAGGTCCACCAGGGCCAGCGCCATGTCCGCCTTGGACGGGGCCCCGGCGTCGGCCGCGCTCAGGCCGAGGGTCGGCTTGATGCCGTCGATGGCCTTCCCCGGCAGGCCGAACCGGTGGGCCAGCGCCGCCCGCAGGAACGGCTTGGCCCCGCGCGTCTGGGTGTCCCACTGCTCGTTCGCCTTGCTGACCACGGTCGTCACCGCGTCGTCCAGCTTCTTCAGCAGGGCGGCGACCGACTGCGGTTCGTTCCGCCCGCTCTTCTTCGCCTGCTCCTCGAACTCGAACTCGTCGCGGCCGAGGGGCAGCTCCCGTCCGGTCGCTTGACGGTAAACCGGGGCGAGGCGGGAGAAGGCGAGTGCCAACCCGCGCCCCAGTTCGGCGGGTACGGCTTGGGGGGCGGTCGCGGCCACCGCCGTCACCGTCTCGCGGGCCTTCTGCGCCGACCCGCGTGCCAGATCCAACTGATTCAGGGCGACCTGCTCGACGAACAGCTCCAGCCACGTGTTGACGACGGACCCGACTAGCCGCGCGGGGCAACGGTCCGGGGCGGGCAGGCGGGCGGCGCAGCGGGCCAGGGCCGTCAACCGCTGGCGGGCGGAATCGCCCGTCTCCACCTCCGGCAGCCGCGGGTTCTTGTACACCAGGGCGAGAATGAAGTACCCCCGCTGGTCGTCCGGCGACTCGTGCAGGGCCTGGCGCGACGCCCGGCCGGCGAGCAGCGGCAGGGCCAACTCGGCGAACGACAGTTCCATCCGGTTGGGGACCGGCCGGGCGGTGGTGCCGGCCAGCGGCCACCCCCCGGCCGCGGCCGCCACCCACCCGACGCGGTCGCGGAACGTCCGCAGCTCTTCCTGCTGGGAGGTCCATTCGCTCAGTCGAAGGTACGCCACGGCGTCGTCGAGGAACGGGGCCGGCTGCGGCGGGCGGTCCACGAACTCGGCCAGCCAGCCGCCGGCGTCCGGCGGCGGCGGGGCCAGCACCGGGCCGTCGGGCAGCCCGTTTTGCTGCCGGCCGAACGCCTGCCGCACCGGGTTCATGCTCAGCTTGTCGCGGAGGGCCAGCGCCTCGGCGGTGTTCGCCCGTCCGACCACCGCCGTCCGACCGTCAAGGTGCCACAGGGCGGTGAGGTCGTTCTTCTCCGGCGACAGGCCGGTGATGGCGGCGTCCACCGCCAGCAGGTCGGTCGCCGCGTTCGGCTGGCCGAGGACGACATAGGCCACACCGTACTTGTCGGCGACGGGAGCGGCCGGCGTGGGCGGCGGCGCGTCCGCCGCTCGCGGTCGTCGGCCGAACACCACCGACGCGCGGAACTGAACGAGGTCGTCCAGTTCGGCCGCGTGGAACCGGAACCGGGTGTTGGCGAACACCAGCTCGGCCGGCGCGAACCAGGCCGCGTAGTCGCCGAACTCGGGGTGCGCCTGGAGGCCCCGCGCGGCCGCCGGCAGGTCGCCCGCCGCCCGCCACCGCTGGAGCTGCTCGGCCCCACGGACGAGCGCCGCGTCCGGGGCGATCCGCCACTCCAGCCGGCGGCTCAGGGCCGGGTCGAACCCCTGTGGCTGGAGCCAGCCGGGCACCGTCACGGCCACCAGCACCAGGACCAGCGGCACCGTGACGAGGCGGCCCGCGCGACTCGCCGTCAGCAGCCCCTGGGTCTGCTTGTCGGCCGTCGTGCCCAGCGGGAAGCGGCCCGACAGCGCATTCAACAGGCCGCTCACCAGCGGCACCGCGACGAGGGCGAACAGCGGAACGAAGCGGACGTTGGTGAAGCAGAGGAGCAGCGCGACCACCCAGAAGGCGAGCTGCAAGCTCGGCGGTCGCCCGATGCCGACGGCCAGACCGCTCGCCCCCAGGAGCACCAGCAGGGCCAATCCCACGCTGCCGGCGTTGTAACCGAGCCGTTCGTCCTGCCGATATTCACTCGAGAACAACGACAAGTTTGCCAGTCGGAACTGCGGGTCGTCGGCCATCGTCTCGGCGGTGCCAAATGCCAGTTCGTAGGGGATCAACTGCGCGACGGCCGCGACCGGGCTTTTCGTCACCCCGATCACGAACGTCGGGTTCAGCAGCACGCCGAGCAGCCCGACGGCGGCGGCCAGGAACAGCGTCGTGTGGGCGGGCGGCGAGTCGAACAGGCCGGGCGCGACCGGCGGCGCGGCGGGTCGGCCGTCCTCGGTTAAAAGCGGCGAGTCGAACGCCGACTGCACCGCGCCGGCGATGGCCGCCACCAGTAGCAACAGCGGCCCCACCAGGGCGAACGAGTCGAACCCGCCCCACAGCCAGCACAGCCCGCCGACGAAGGCCAGCGTCCGCCCCCGCCGTTCGGTCCAGTCGCCCCGGAACAACAGCAACAGGAGGAGCGAGCAGAAGAGCATTCCGAAGATGATCGGGCGGAGCTGGGCCGTCCCGCTCGCCGCCAGCGCGCCGGCGACGATGCACACCGCCCACGGCCACCCGGCCTGCCCCGGCCGGCGGAACCACAACAGCACCCCGAACGCGGCGGCGAACACCACCGCCTTCAGCACCACCGCCACCGCGCCCGTCGGGTCGGCCGAGTAGACGGCATACACGGTCAGGTCGAACAGCCAGCTCTGGTTCACCCACGGGCGGTCGGCCCCGGTGTAGCTGAACGGGTCCGAGCCGAGCGAGTACGTGCCGTTCAGCAGCCGCTGGCCGCCGGCCAGGTGGCGGAAGATGTCCGTGTTCCGCGCGGCGAACGACGCCATCAGGAATGCGAACAGCAGGGCCATCACGAGGAGGGCGTTGTCCACGCCGGTGAACCACTCCGGCCACACCGCTGGCTTCGGCGGTTCGGTCGGCGGCGGGGGCGCGGCCGGGTCGGCGGGGCCGTCGGGAATGGGCGTGGGCGCGTCCACGGCCGGGGGTGCCGACGACGACATGAACTGCGGGGCGGACACCTTCACGGCAGGCACCTCGGCGACCGGAACGACGAACGATGAGATGGAGTTACCGTAGGTACGGAGGTGGGCGGAACAAGGTTCGGGTCAGCCGTCGGAGAGGTCCGCGGCAAGTCGGAAGCCCAGGTCGGGGCCCCGGTTGCCCGGCGAGTACCCGTACCGGTACGCCGCGCGGCAGTTCCTAGGGTAGTTGAACCAGCTCCCGCCCCGGTATACACGGAGCGAGCCGCTCTCTGGCCCCACGGGGTCTACCGCATCGCCATCGGGATACGCCGCGTACCAATCCCCGCACCACTCCCACACGTTCCCGATCACGTCCAACAATCCCCACGGGTGCGGCGATACTCTCGCGTATCTCCCCACAGCCGTTGTCGCCTTCAGGTACGGCCCGTCTGCTTTCGTGCCATAGGGAGTCACGCCGATACAGTTCGCTTGCGAGCCGTTTAACTCGTCGCCCCAATAGAACGGCGTCGTTGTGCCCGCTCGCGCCGTGTACTCCCACTCCGCCTCCGTCGGCAACCGCGCCGCCATTCCTGTTCGCCCCAACACCGCCTCGCAGAACGACACCCCATCGGCCCAACTCACTATCACCGCCGGCAATTCGTCCCCCTTGATGAGACTCGGGTCGGTGCCCATCACCGCCACCCACTGCGCCTGCGTTACCGGCGTTTGCCCGAGCCAGAAACCCTTCGTCAACGTCACGAGATGCAGCGTTTCGCTGTCCCCCCTCTCCGCCTCCGATTTCGGGCTGCCCATCAGGAATGACCCCGGTGGGATGAACGACATCCGCATTTCCACCCCGCCGGGCAGTGTCAGCGTCGTCTGCGGGAGGCACGGTTGCGCCCCAGCCCGCATCAGTTCCGTCATTCGTGCGTGCAGCTCCGGGCGTTCGGGGTGCGCGTCGGGATCGGTGCAGGTGCGAAGCAACTCGCGGTGAACGCGAACGAGTTCCGCCCGCTCCGGCTGGCCGTGGTCGTCCAGCCAGTCGGCCATCACCAGCCAGCGGAGGGCGTCGTGCGGGTCGGCGACGATGCCGGCGAGAAGGGCGTCGAGGTCGGACATGGAGTTCCCCACGAGGTGTAGGTATACTACCGCCACGCGAACCGAGGTGCCGCCATGCCGAACGCCGTCCCGATGCCGTCCGCGAACCACACGATCCCCAAGTCGCAACGGTTCGTCCCGCCGTTCCACAACGGCGACCGGATGGACCAGAAGACGTTCCACGCGCTGTACGAGACCACGCCCGACGGCTTCAAGGCCGAACTCATCGGAGGAATCGTCTACATGTCGTCCCCGGCCAGCCGCTTCCACGCCGCCCCCCACCAGCGACTCGCATCGTGGTTGGGCAACTACCACGACGCGACGGACGGGACGGAGGCGCTGATCGAAATCTCGAGCGTACTGTCCGACGAGAGCGAGCCGCAACCGGACCTCGCGTTGATCATTGCCCCCGAGGCCGGCGGCGCGCGGTTCGACGACCGGGGGTATCTTCTCGACCCGCCCCACTTTGTCATCGAAGTGGCGTACAGTTCCGCCGCCATCGACCTGCACGCGAAGAAGCGGGACTACGACGTGAACGGCGTCCGCGAGTACGTCGTGGTCGTCGTGCCGACGAAGACGGTCCACTGGTTCGTTCGCGGCAAAGCCGGGTTCGAGGAGAGGAAGCCGGACGCGGCCGGCGTGCTAAAATCGAAAGTGTTCCCCGGCCTGTGGCTCCTGCCCGACGCCGTCTTCGACCGCCGCGCGACCCGCCTACTCGCCACCCTCCGCTTGGGCCTCGCCTCCCCCGAACACGCCAAGTTCGCCGCCAAGCTGCAAGCCAAACTCGCCAAGAAAGCCAAGTAAATCCTGCCCGGAAGTGTTCTGCTCGCTCCGCGAGCGGTCTTCTCCGAGCGAAACCAAGACCGCTCGCGGAGCGAGCAGAACACATAGCCAAGAGAGTCCGCCATGTTCCCGATCTCCCGCCGCGATCTGCTCACCCGCACCGGCGTCGGCATGGGGTTGGTCGGCCTCCAGACCCTTCTCGGCGACGCCGGGCTGCTCGCCGCCGAAGCCAAGACCAACGTCCCCGACCCGACCAAGCCGCTGGCCCCGCGCAAGGCCCACTTCGCCGGCAAGGCCAAGCGGGTGATCCACATCTTCGCCAACGGCGGGCCGAGTCAGGTGGACACGTTCGACCCCAAGCCGCTGCTCGCCAAGTACGCCGGCAAGGCCCTGCCGACCGACAACCTGAAGACCGAGCGGAAGACCGGGGCCGCCTTCCCGTCGCCGTTCAAGTTCAAGAAGTACGGGCAGTCCGGCCTGGAAATCTCCGAGATCTTCAGCGAGACCGCCAAGTACGCCGACGACCTGTGTCTGCTGCGGGGCATGTACGCCGACGTGCCCAACCACGAGCCGTCGTTCCTGCTCATGAACACCGGCGAGTCGCGGGTGGTGCGGCCGAGCATGGGCAGTTGGGTCACTTACGGCCTGGGCACCGAGAACCAGAACCTGCCGGCGTATGTGGCCATGTGCCCCGGCGGGATGCCGCTGATGGAGTCGCAGAACTGGCAGAGCGGGTTCCTGCCGGGCATCTACCAGGGCACCTACGTCGATACCCGCAACACCGACCCGGAGCGGCTGATCGAGAACATCCGCAACAAGGTGGCCCCCGCCGGCGCGCAGCGGAAGCAACTCGACCTGCTGATGAAGCTGAACCAGATGCACCAGCAGGGCCGCTCGGCCGACCCGCAACTGGAGGCCCGCATCCAGAGCTTCGAGCTGGCCTTCCGGATGCAGACCGAGGCGGCCGACGCCTTCGACATCACCAAGGAAACCAAGGCCGTCCGCGAGGAGTACGGCGGGCACGACCAGGGCCGCACGCTGCTCATCGCCCGGCGGCTGCTGGAGCGGGGGGTGCGGTTCGTGCAGGTGTCGCACGCGCCGGTGCAGCCGTGGGACAGCCACGACGACCTGGAGAAGGAACACCGCCGGCTGGCGAAGGAGATCGACAAGCCGATCGCCGCGCTCATCGCGGACCTGAAGCGGCTCGGCATGTTCGACGACACGCTCATCATCTGGGGCGGCGAGTTCGGCCGCACGCCGGTGGTGGAGATGCCGACGCCGGGCAGCAACGCCGGCAAGATCAACGGCCGCGACCACAACCACTGGGGCTTCACCGTGTGGCTGGCCGGCGGCGGGGTGAAGGGCGGCATGGCCTACGGCGCGACCGACGACTTCGGCTTCAAGGCGGTGGAGAACCGCACCCACGTCCACGACCTGCACGCGACGATCCTGCACCTGCTCGGCTTCGACCACGAGCAGTTCACCTACCGGTACGCCGGCCGCGACTTCCGCCTGACCGATGTGCATGGTAAAGTGGTGAAGGCGATTCTGGCGTAAGAACCGGAGGACTCCCGATGAGCGTGATCTTCGAGGCCGAGAACTACCGGGGTCTGAAGAAGGTGCGGTGGGCACCGTCGGGCGTGTGCGCGCTCGTCGGCCCCAACGGCAGCGGGAAGACGACGCTCTTGAGGTTGGGTGGACTTTTCCGGTACACCGTTGAACGCACGCTCAACGAAGGCCTGGCGGTTTCGGGGGGGAGCCTCGGTTTGAAACATTTCGACGCCAAGGACACCGATTCCATTACGCTCCGGGCGACCCTCGATTCTTCCTCCTACCAACTCCGGATCCAACACACGGGATTTGGTATTGAAGTTGAGGAGTCATTCTTCTGCGGATCGACGCGCATACTACACAGGCCATTTCTTGCCAGCCGATTTGAATTCGACGGTCAATCCTTGCCAATCGATCTGGATCGCATGTGCCTCAAACTGGTGGCGGATCGGTTCGATGACCAGCGCGTCGTCCCCGTGCTCACGGGGTTAAGACAGTACCGTACCTACCGCGATTACCGCATCGAGTACCTGCGAGATTCCGGCTCCGCCACAACGGGCGAAACCGTACTGAGCTTACAGGGTGCGAACGTCTTTAGCGTATTACGAAATGTGCGGGACAACTTCGGCTCGCGAGATCGCTTTCAGTTCATCATGGCCGCTATGCGAACGGCGTTTCCGGGCGCGTTCCACGACCTCGCCTTCTCGACATCGGGCCCTCGGACGCACGCGATGTTCCTGTCCCGCATCGGGAGTGATGCGCTCCCGTTCTCTTCCGCACCGAACGGGGTGCTTTGTGGGCTGTTGCACTTGGTCGCGGTCGTCTGTGGCGAAACCCCGTGTCACATCGCGCTGGACGAGTTCGAGAACTCACTGCACCCGCACGCGATCCGCTCAATAATCGGTTCCATTCGAGAGTGGTGCGAGGACAAAGACATAACCGTCGTCCTCGCCACCCACTCCCCAGTCGTGATGGACGAGTTCAACGATGAGAAGGAGAGCCTGTTCGTCATGCAACCGGGCCGCGAGGTGCAGCCGGCGGCGGTGACGGAACTCGCCGACCGCGAGTGGCTCGACCAGTTCGCGCTCGGCCGGTTGTACACCGGCGGCGAGATCGGCAGTCCGAACAAGGGCAAACCCAAGCCGGAGCCGACCGCCGCATGACACGGGTCGCGCTCATCACCACCGGTAAGTGCGAACACCGTGCGCTCCACCACGCGCTCAAGCGGTTGTTTCCCGAAGTCGAGTTCGAATCGCTTCCACCCGACGCTCCGCTGAACTGCTTCACGAGCATCGACGTTCGGCACCTGAGTGACAAGAACTCGCCCACGAATCCCGATTCGTCCATCCGCCAACTCGTGGCGACGATGGTCGGGGCCGTCATCCCCGGTGGCATCGACGATCCCTTCAATTTCGCGTTCCTGATCGACGACCTCGAATTGTGCAACGATGGGCACCCGCATGAGGTCGTGGAATTGGTCCGCAAAGCGGTGCGGTCTCACGTCGAGCAATCGAAATGGAGTCTGGCCAAGCAAGAACGGGTCGTGGAGGCCGTCCGCGACAAGTGTTCTTGCCACCTGCTCCGACCGATGGTGGAGGCGTACTTCTTCGGCGACCCGGCCGCCCTTGCCCGCGCGAAAGCTGCCCGCCCGCCACAACTCGACCCAACCTGCGACTTCGAGCAGCTTCTCGCCACCGATCCGGAGTACCTCGCGGTGCCGGACGACAACGACAAACTGAAACCGCACAACGGCGGGACCGGCGACCGCGCGCGACACCCGAAGTCCTACCTGACGTTCCTTTGCGACCCAACGCTGACCAGGAAACGGCCCTACGCCGAGACGAAGGAAGGGACCTCTGCGTTGGAATCGCTTGACTGGCACGCAGTGATTCAATCGGCCGCGCTGAAGTGCCCGTTCCTCAGCGCCTTCCTCGAAGACCTCTCGTGGGCCGTGAACGCGCCACTCGACTGGATTGCCCAGGAGCAGACATCGGAACTCACGCGGATGAAACTCGACGACCCCGCGCGCGTCCTCCGCAACATCTGACTTCGCCCTGAGCTCCATTCGGCAATCAGCGCCGGCTGGTCTGATGCGCATAGAAAATGCAAGAACGTGGGATTTGCCACCTCCCACCACCGGCCCATGCCGCGTGGCTCGGTAGGAAATCGACGCCCTCTCCAGCCCGGTTCCTCTTCAATCGGATTCGGGATCAGTTTCCCACGGCAGTCGTCTTCGACCACTCGAAGATCAGGAACGTCGTCGTTCTCGCCGTCGGTCGCATCGCGCGAAAGCGCGCGCCGGCGGGGTCGGACAGGTGCGTCGTGCTGACGGCGAGGCGGTGGCCCCGGAGTCGGTTGGCCAGTTCCGCCGACGGGACGGGGCGGGGGTCGAACGGCGTCCACGGGCCGGAGCGGAGCAGCGGGTCGGTGCCGAAGTACCAGACGCACAGCGGCACGTCCGGGTGCGCCCGCTGCCACGCGGCCAGTTCCGGCAGCCCCTGCCCCCAGTCGTGGTTCGAGTCGGAGAGGTTCAAGTGATTGCGGCTCGGCCCGCCGGCCAGTTCGTTGGCGAAGCCGAGCGCGTTCGGCCACACGGCCAGCGATCCGACCGCCGTCCACCCCACGGCCACCGTCGCCGCAACGGGAATCAGCCGTCGGCACCACGCGGACACGGAGCGTTCGCGCCAGCGGACGAGCGCCGCTGACACCCCGATGACGGCGAAGGCGATGACCGGCAGGAACAGGCGGATGCCGATCTGCACGCGGGCGGCCAAGCTGTAGGCGAGCAGCAACCCCGCCGCCAACAGGAGTACGTTCGCCGAGTACCTCGGCCGCACGACGGCGACCCCGAGCAGCGCGACCAGAAGCGGCAGACTCGTCTTCAGCGCGAGGGCCACGGGGAAGTAGTACCACACGCCCGTCGGGTGCCATTCGCCGAACAGGACGCAGCCGCCGTGCCCGTCCTCCTGGTGCTTCATCTGGAAGGTGATCGCGCCGACGGCGTTGCTGCGGGCGTACCGGTTGACGGTCCACAGCGACTCGCCGATTCGCCCGTGCGGGTGGTGCTTCTCGCCTTCCTCCCCCCGAAATGAACCGGCCGAACCGAGCCCGAAGTAGATGACGGCCAGCACGAACCCGCCGCCGAGGATTTGCACGGCATCCAGGACGCCGGCCCTGCGGGTTCGCACGAACCGTTCGAGTTCGACCGCGAGCAGGACCAGCGGCCCGAACACCACGGCGGACGCCTTCGCCAGCACCGCCAAGCCGAAGAGATACATCGGCAGGCCGACGCGGCGGAGCCACCGCGCGGGTTCATCGGCGCGCCCCGCTCGGTAGTACGCGAACAGCCCCAGCAGGCAGGCGGTGATACTCAGGTCGGTCGTGGCGAGACTGGCATGGGCCAGCAAATTCGGCTCGCCGGCCAGCCACGCCGTCGCCAGCCGGCCACCCCAGCCGCCGGCGAGCTGCCGGCCCAAGTACCCGCCATACCACAGCACTGCCCACCAGAACGGCAGGTTGGCCGCGCGCGCCCACGGCAGGAACGGCGTGGCGTCGGTCAGCACGTCGAACCGCTCGCCGCTAGCCACCTCGGCTACCCACAGTGGGAACGTCTGCACCTCGGCCGACAGCGGCATGATGCCGGCGTGCATGAACAGGTTGTGCCCCCACGTCCGCCAGCGGACCATGCCCAGGTTCACGTAGTCCGGCTCGTCGAAGGTCGGCCCGATCTCGACGGCCGTCGAAACGCAGTACGCGGACGAGAGGATCGCGCAGGCGAGGAACCCGAGGAGATCGGCGCGGCGGGCGCGGCTGTCGGGGGCGGGGGAACGCTCCAAGAGGTGTCCCTCGGCCGTGGCGGAGAACCGTTCGGATGGGAGTGCGAAGGGGGGGACTTGAACCCCCACGGGGTTGCCCCCGCCAGAACCTAAATCTGGTGCGTCTGCCAATTCCGCCACCCTCGCATGGGACTGGAAAACTAGGGGTTTTGACAGTACTCGCCAACCTCAGATTCTGTGACTGACACTGAATCTGACATTGAAAGCGGTCGCTTGGTGGCAACAAATGCGACACATCGAAGGTCCGTGGTTCTGGGTTGCCCGTGACGGGTGGTACGCGACGGTTGGCGGGAAACAAGTCAAGCTCGGCGTGCGTGGTGCTTCCAACCGCTCCCTTGCGGTCGAAGCGTGGCACAAGCTGATGGCGAACACCAGCACCAGCAACAACCCGCCCGACACCAGCACCAGGGCGACGACCACGGACGACCCGGTTTCAACGACCGTGGGGGAAGTGGTAGACGCCTTCCTCGCGGACATCAAAACGCGGTTGAAGGCGTCCACCATCCGCATCTACGGCGAACATCTCGCCGGGACTACTGCCAAGTCAGTCGCTGGGCTTGGGCGAATCGAACATTTCTTTCGTCATCCTGGCAACAGCATCAATCTTGGGTTGTATCTGTTCTTGTAGATATTCATTCCATTCAACGCTAAAGGCAGGATCAAAGTAGCCCACAAGACTCTCTATCCCACATGTGAACATGACGATTCCTGTTGCTATCGCGCTTGTGATGCCTTCTGGACTGCGAAGCGGGCGAAGGAGGTTTGGCGATTCGTACAACCTCGCGGCTGTATCCAACGCATGAGTAGAGCCAGTCCAGAACCGCCAGAGGGATTCGTACCCTGCCCGCAGTTGCACTTCGCTGGCTAGGTCAGCCAAGCTGTTAATCGACTTCCCTCCAGAAAATAGGGAGTACCACTCGATCTTGTCTCGCTGTCCCTTTTTACTCTTCGGGTTTCCCAGCCGATCCCATTCAGTCGCCACAGTTGCAAAGCGGCTTGAGGCGAGATACGTTTCGTAATCCACGACAAGCTTGGGGGCTTCGCTGGCATACGTCGTAAGTAGGTCGGTACAGTGCAGGTCATTCGCCATGTCCGCCTGTAGTTTGGCGTACTCAGGGTGGCTAGGCGACCATTGCTTATACTTTTTAATCATGCCCTTCATGTACGCGAAACGGTACGCCATCGCTCGCTCAGCCGATTGATCGGCGGCAATGTACCGAATCCCCAGCGTACTTTCAAACACTGACCTCAATAGCGGGTGGCAGCTTTCGACGGCACCAACAGCCAGAAGGCAGCAGATCGAATCGAACTTCGTGATGCTGTCCCGTGCCAGTGAAAGGAGGCTATCCGCTACATACTTGTCAACCTTGCTCTTGTTGCTCACGCAGTGGTCAAAGCCAAGAATCCCAAGCCGCATCACTCTCGAAAGCACGTCTGATACTTGTGCGTAGGCTTTCGCGTAGACGGCGCGAACGTCGTCCCTTTCCACTTGGTCAAGGAAGTTGTGCAGATGCTTCGCCATGTGTCTGACTACCTCGCAGATTCCACAATGACCGTTTCACCAGCCGTGAAGTTCGCGTCTTTCGTGTCCCACTCTGTTTTTCCCGTGAGTGATCCTCGCGGACACAGGTGGGGTGTGTCGGGCACCTACTTGGCATTGGTCAGGGTTAGGGACATCAGCCATGATGCCGGTTCCCGGTTCGCTGACTGACACGGAAAATGACATGGAAAGCGGCAACGAATCCGCTAGACTGCGGTTGGTGTTGGTGCTGGTAGCGACCACAGTACCAACGCGAAATCGCTGGAATCTTAAGGGTTTTCTGGGAGTGCGAAGGGGGGGACTTGAACCCCCACGGCCTTGCGGCCGCCAGAACCTAAATCTGGTGCGTCTGCCAATTCCGCCACCCTCGCATGGGCGGTAATTTACCGCTTTCCGCCGTCCGCTCCAAGGCCACGTCGCGGGGTGTAGGTCCGCAGGTACGTCAGCAGGTTGTCGGCGAAGGTGGTCCGCACCGTGCCCATGCTCGTCATCTCGGCGACGGCGTCCTCGTTCGCCCACCCGTCGAACTCCATGCGGTACGCGGCCACCAGCGGGCCGGTGCGGTGGATGCCGGCGAAGCAGTGGACCAGCACCGGCTTGGCGACCGCCGGGTCGGCCATCAGGTCCACGAACCGCCGCACGTTGGCGTCGCCGGGGATGACGCCGCCCACCGGCGACCAGTCGGCCTGCGGGAAGCGGACGAAGGCGATGCCGTGCGCCTCGCAATACTTCTGCTGGACGGTGTCTTCGGCCTCGTCCTTGTCGTCGCTGACGCCGCGGAGCTTCACCACTGTGCCGATGCCCCGCTCGCGGCAGACCCGCTCGAACCCCGCCCGGCTCATCTGCCCGCTGCGGTACAACACGCCCGCGTCCACCACCCGGAGGTTGCGGTACGACGTGGACACCACCGCCCGATAGCCGAACGGGGCGGCGGCCACCAGCAGCAAGACGAGAACGATGAGAGCGGGGCGCAGGAGCTGCACGGGTGACACTCGGGTCGGGTCTTGTTAGCCCGCCGCGCCAGCAAGGGGCCAACAACTCAG
>JAYUFU010000152.1:0-6553 GCA_043738505.1 Fimbriiglobus sp.
CCACAGCCCTCGCGGGCCGGGTTCGCCAATACCCCCACCGCCGACGAATATCCGCTAGACTGACGCTGCCCGCCGCCGGGATCCGTCCGGCGCGGGCGCGAGGTGCCCCCATGTCCGACGACGACGACCGCACCCTGACTGACCTGCCGAATCCGGCCGAGTCTCCGGCCGACGACACGGAACTGATCGCCTACCTGGACGGCGAACTGGACGCCGACGCGGCCGTGCGGGTGGAAGCCCGGCTGTCCCGCGACCCGGCCGCCCGCGCCGCCGCCGAGGCGTACAAGAAGTCCTACGACCTGCTCGACTACCTGCCGACGGCCGAGCCGCGGCCGGACTTCACCTCCCGCACCATCACCCGCCTTCAGCCGGTCGTGGCCGGTTCGCAACCGCTCCCGGTCGGGTCGGGCGTCGTGCCGATGCTGTCCCCTCGCCGTCGGGCGTGGCCGGAGTTGCTGGCATGGACGGTCGCGGCCGTCCTCGTGCTGGTGCTGGGCTACGTCGGGCATTCGGTCGCCCGCCCGGTCCTGAATCCGCCCCCGGCCATCGACGAGCCGACGCTGGCGGACCTGGAAGTGATCGAACGCCTGCCGCTGTACTTGGGCGTGGACGACGTGGCATTCCTGAAGCAACTCGACGCGGCCGATCTGTTCGCCGAGGACGCCGCGCCCCCGGTCCCGCCCCTCCCGACCGAACGCCCGTCCAGCGAGGCGCGGGCCAAGCTGATCGCCCAGTTCCGCGACCTGCCGCCGGCCCGCCAGCAGCAGTTGCGGGCGCTGCATCAGGAACTGACGGCCGTGGACCCGAAAGTCGCCCCGACCCTGTTGCCCACCCTCGACGCCTACGCGGCGTGGCTCGACCGGCTGCCCGACGGCGACCGGAAGAAGGTGCTGGCCGCCCCCACCCCGGCCGACCGGCTGGTCGAAATCCGCCAGGGGAAGGAGGCGCAGTGGCGGGCCGGCCTGACACCCCGGCAGAAGGACTTGCTCAAGAAGGTGAAGAGTACCGAGGACGGGGAGAAGCTGGCCGCCGAGTTCCGCCTCCAGGAGTTCCGCCGGCGGGAGGAGTGGGAGTTGGCCCACCGCCAGTGGCAACTGGTGTCCGAGAAGGGGCAGAAGCCGTGGCCGTTCGACGACCCGACGCGGGTGGAGCGGATCGACGCCTACATCCGGGTGGCGCTGGGGGCCGACCTGACCGCCGTGCCGCCGAACCGCACCGCCTTCCCCGACCCGCAGCCCTACTGCCGGCTCACCCGCGAGCAGTTCGTCGAACTGAAGACCCTGCACGACGCGGCCGGGAAGGACGGCAACTGGTCGTGGCTGTTCTACGGGGCGTGCCTGCTGCGGCTGGCCGACGCGCACCCGACCCTTCCCCTGCCTCGGGACGGTAAACTCGTCACCGGCCCGGAGAACGTGCCGAAGGATTACAAGTCGCTCCTCCAACCGAAGGGGTTCGACCCGAAGGGGAAGCAGATGCCGGTCGGCAAGTGGCCCGAATTCGCCTTGCTCGTCCACGACCTCGCCCGCCGGCCGAAGGGGTTCGGCAACCTGCCGCCGCTCGGCCCGTGCAAGCCGGACGAGTTCGCCGACGAGGTGAAGGGGTTCGTGAAGGACGCGCTGCTGCCGAAACTCGCCGCCGACGACCGCGCCGCACTGGAGAAACTGACTGGCAAGTGGCCGGAGTACCCGCGGAAGGTGATGGACTTGGCCCGCAAGGCCGACCTGCCCGTCCCCGGCGTGACCCTTCCCGGCGAGCCGAGCAAGTGGGACCGGTTGTACCGCCTGCCGTCGGGGAAGCGGTGAAGCCGGGGCGCGCCATGCCGAATGCGATTGCTCCGTGACCGTTGCGGCGGGGTCGGAACACCTCTCCCCGGCGGGGAGAGGTCGGCAACGCAGTTGCCGGGTGAGGCAGGGCTGCTCAGAGGTTGAAGTTGGGGAAGATTTTTGACCACAAAGGACACCGAGGACACGAAGAGGAGCCGAGAAATCACTGCCTTCTCTTCCCTTCGTGCTCTTTGTGTCCTTCGTGGTTCCTTCCTCTCTTCAATCTCTGAGCAGCCCTGCCGGGTGAGGGGTGCGTTCATCCATTCTGAGGCAAACAAGACCCCTCACCCGGTTGCTTCGCAACCGACCTCTCCCCAGCGGGGAGAGGTGGAAAAACCGCGCCGCTGTGGCCTCGGATCAACCGCGTTCGGTATCAGTCGTTCTTGTTCGCCTTGATGACCTGGCGCAGCACCTCGGCCAGTCGCTTGCCGGCCTTGTAGACGCCGCGGCGGGCGGCCTCGCCGGCCTTGGGGGCGTAGTCGTCGGGGGCGGTGGGAATGTCGGCGTCCGCCGGGCGGTCGGCGGTGTTGGCCGGCTTCAGCTCGCCGTCGCGGTATGCCACCGCCTTGGCCACCGCGGCCGCTTCCTTCGCCCACGCCACCGGCGTCGTGTGCGCGGCCAAGTCCTTGGCGACCGCCGCGTCGCCGTCGGCCAGCTTCGTCGCCTTGAGGGCGGCGGCGAGAATCTCCGCTCGGCTGACGGTCGAGCCGAGCAGGCCGTCCCAGAACTGGTGCAGCTTCACCACCCCGCCGCCGGCGATTCGCACGGTCGAGAGGTTCCCGCCGCGGTCCCCGGTCGGGAACGTGTCGCCGAACAGGGCGACCGCGTGCAGCGGCTGGTGGATGTCGCCGACCAGGTGGAACAGCCACGTCAGGGCGACCGCCCGCGCGCCCTGGTCCCCGCCGGCGGTGGCCGCTTTCAACTGCTTGCCGATGCCGCTGACGATGTTCTCGGCAAGCTCGTCCGGCTCCGGGGCGGCGACCGAACTGCCCGGCATCTTGACCGGGTAGTTGATGTAGTGCCGCTCCCCGACGTGGTAGTCCTTGGCGTGGTTCGACCGCACCCAGTCGGCCCACGTCGCCGCCCGCAGGAACACCCACTCGTCCTCGGGAATGTTGTCCGGCCGCTTGGCCTTCAGGAACTCCTCGGCGTGCGGGTGGGACTTCAGGAAGCCGACGACGCGGCCCCGCTCGTCCGCCGTCAACTCCTGCCAGGCGAGGCGGGCGACGGTCATGTGTCCCAGGTCGTTCCAGGCGTCGGCGGCCGACGTGCCGACGAGGAGCAGGAGAACGGCGAGGGCGAATCGGGTCATCGGACACCTTTTGGTGGCGGCACGCGCTGCGGTCTGGAGTAGTCGTATCGGTCGGCGGGCCGTCGGCGACGCGACCGGGGAACCCCACCTCGGAATCTTCACGACGCGCCGGCTCGTCACCCGGACCTTCACGGCACGGCAACCGGTCGGTAACGACCGCAGCGATTCCGCCGGTTCCGCTATGGATTTCCCCCCGCCCGCGCCCGACAATCCTCCATACACTCCGCCCGCCACCGGCCCGTAGGGGTTCCCGCCGATGACCCGCCCGATTCTGTCCGGTCTGCTGTTCCTCGCCGCCGCCGTCGGCACCCTGTCCGCCGCCGACATCACCCTGCTGTCCGGCAAGACCTCCAAGGGGACGCTGGTCGGCGTGACCGCCGAGTTCGTCACCGTCAAGGACGGCACCGACACCCTCAAGATTTCCGTGAAGGACATGGCCGCCGTGGACTTGGGCGCGAAGGTGATCGCCCTGCCGCCGGGCACCAAATACGACGAGATCGAACTGACCGACGGGTCGATCCTCCGCCTCGCCGACTTCAAACTGAAGAAGAAGGCGGTGGCCGTCACCCCCTTCGCCGCCGGCACCGCCACCCCCCCGGAGTTGGATTTGCCGCTGTCGAGCGTCTTCTACGTGTGCCGTGACGCGCACGACCTGGCGTCGCGGGAGCGGTGGAAGAAGATGCTGGCCGGCAACCGCAGCAAGCGCGACCTGTTCGTCCTGCTGACGGACGGCACGCTGTACCCCGAAACCGGCACCATCCTGGAAGGGTCGGACGCCGGCGACCGGATCGTGTTCCAGGACAAGGACGACCAGAAGGTGACGTACCCGATCGCCCGCGCCGCCGGCGGGCTGCTGTTCAGCCAGCCGCCGCCGGCCGTCGTCCCGCCGACCGTGTGCAAGGTGCTGGACGTGTTCGGCAACCTGCTGTTCGCCCAGGCGGTGGCGGTCGAGGGCGGCGGCCTGACGGTGAAGACGGTGGCCGGCGCGACGGTCAAGTACAAGAGCCTGGAGTCCGTCGCCAAACTCGACTTCGCGTCGGGGAACGTGACGTACCTGAGCGACCTGGACGCCGTCGTCGCGTCCCCGCCCGCCCCGCCGGACGAGGTGGTGGTGCCGTTCCTGAAAGACAAGGTGTTCGGCAACACCCCGCTGCGACTGGCCGGCAAGGTCTACCCGAAGGGGCTGTGGGTCAACCCGGACACGACGCTGACGTACAAGCTGAACGGCGACTTCCGCGAGTTCAAGGCGGTCATCGGCCTGGACGACGAAGGCCGCGAGGCGAACGCCAACAGCGCGGCGAAGCTGGTCGTCGTCGCCGACGGCCGCGAGCTGCTGAACCAGACGTACACCCGCAAGGACGCCGCCAAGGAGCTGACGCTGAACGTGAAGGACGTGAAGGAGCTGAAGATCACCGTGGACCGCGTGACCCTGTTCAGCGGCAGCCACCTGGACCTGGCCGACGCCCGCCTCCAGAAGTGACCCGACGTGCTCTGCTCGCTCCGCGAGCGGTCTTGAACCGCCCGACGAACCGCTCGCGGAGCGAGCAGAACACTCCAAGCCCCGAAGAGGACGACCGCCGATGTCGCTGTTCGCCCGCCTGATCCGCCGCCCGGTGGCGTGGGCCGCCGCCGTCACCGCCGCCGGCCTCGGCGTCGTCGCCACCCCGTCGCACGCCGACGTGCCGAAGGTCGTCCTCGACGCCCAGGCCCGGCGGATCGCCGTCATCCAGAAGGTGACGCCGGCCGTCGCCGCCGTCTGCTTCTTCGGCGGGCAGGTGTGCGGGTCCGGCGTGGTCATCTCCGCCGACGGCCTGTGCCTGACCAACTTCCACGTCGTCCAGCCGACCGGCCCGGTCATGCAGTGCGGGCTGGCCGACGGCAAGCTGTACGACACGGTGCTGATCGGCCAGGACAAGGTCGGCGACGTGGCGCTCGTGAAGCTGCTGCCGAGGAAGGCCGGCGACAAGTTCGCGTTCGTCGAACTGGCCGACTCGGACGGCGTGAAGGCCGGCGACTGGTCGCTGGCGATGGGCAACCCGTTCGGCCTGGCGCTCGACTTCACCCCGACCGTCACCTACGGCTTGGTGTCCGGCGTCAACCGCTACCAGCCGCCCGAAGGGAAGGGGACGCTGGAGTACACCGACTGCATCCAGATCGACACCAGCATCAACCCCGGCAACTCCGGCGGCCCGCTGTTCGACATGACCGGCAAGCTGATCGGCATCAACGGCCGCGGCTCGTTCGAGAAGCGGGGCCGGGTGAACTCCGGCGTCGGGTACGCCATCAGCATCAACCAGATCAAGAACTTCCTCGGCCACCTGAAGGCCGGCCTGGACACCGACCACGCCACCCTCGGCGCGGCCGTCGGCAGCGCCGACGAGGACGGCGACCTGAGCCGGATGGTCGTCCGCCAGATCCTGGAGGAGGCCGACTCGTACCGCCGCGGCCTCCGCCCGGAGGACCAGCTCGTCGCCTTCGCCGGCCGGCCGATGACCAGCACCAACCAGTTCAAGAACGTCCTCGGCATTTACCCGAAGGAGTGGCGGGTGCCGCTGACGTACCGCCGCGGCAACGCCAAGAAGGAGATGCTGGTGCGGCTGATGGGGAACATGGACCAGGTGAAGGAAGACCCGACCAAGCCGGCCCCCGGCGGCCCGCCCCAGCCCGGCCCCGGCGGCGGCCCGCCGCCCAACCCCGGCATCGCCAAGTCGCCGGCCAAGGCCCTGTTCGAGGCCAAGAAGGGGTTCGCCAACTTCCACTTCAACAAGCTGGCCCAGAAGGAGCTGACGGACAAGTTCCGGACGGCGGCCGGCGACATGACCGGGTTCGCCGGCGACTGGGCGCTCGACGGCACGCTGGTCCGCGACGAGGGCAAGGGGACGGACGCCAAGATCGCGTGGAAGGGGAACAAGGACCGGGAGATCGAGGTGTCGATGACGCTCAACGGCGTCACCGAGTCGGTCAAGCCGCTCGACCTGAACGCCGGCGGCGCGGAGCAGTTCCTGCCCCAGGGGAGCGGCGGCCTGTACATCGCCCTGTACCAGTACCGCCTCATGCTGACGCAGTTGAAGAAGGGGTTCGCGCCGAACGACGAGGAGATCCAGCCGAAGTTCTTCCACGGCGGGGACGAGCCGATCTACCCGATGCCGGCCGACGGCAAGCCGCCGGAGGAGATGCGGTCGCTGCGGGTGGACTGCGAGGTGATCCGCACCGGCGGCGCGTTCGACGGCAAGTTCTTCTTCGACAAGAAGACCGGCCAACTGGTGGCGATGGAGTCGCGGGTGACGAAGGACGAAGACCCGTGCGAGCTGTACTTCTCCGACTTCAAGGACTTCAGCGGGGTGAAGCTGCCCGCCCGCATCGAGTGCCGGTTCGGGGACCGGCGGTACGCCACCCTGACCGTCAAGAACTACACCCT
>JAYUFU010000153.1:0-6548 GCA_043738505.1 Fimbriiglobus sp.
CAAGAATGGTCGCGGCACCCAAACGGCGCGGCCGCCGGCTCGCATCCCACCACGGGACGCGAACCGGCGGCCGTCTCGCTTCCGGGCGGAAAGCCCGTCACTTCTTCGGTTCGGCCGGCTTCGGCAGCGGAACCACCTTGATGTCGGTCTGGATGTCCCAAAGGCGCACCCCGTTCGCCGGCTTCAGCTTGTCGGCGTGCTTCTTGGCTTCGTCGGTGCCGGCCAGGGTGCCGGCGATGCCGGCCCACGCCGCCGCCTTGTCCTTCTCCTTCGCCACCATGCCGGCGACCAGCTTCTTCTCGGTGTCGGTCGGCAGCCGGCCGGTGATGGCCAGCGTCAGGCTTTCCAGGATTTGCTCGTCGGACTTTTTGGCGGCCTGCAACTCGCCGATCAGCTTCGACCAGTCCGGCCCGCCCAGCGTCGTGAAGCGGATGGCCATCTTGATCGGCGGGTTCAGCATGGTCGCCTTCCACTCCGGGCCGACCTTCTTGGCGACGGCCGGGTCGGACAGCAGCAGGTCGAGCAGCTTCTCCCGCTTCTTCGCGTCCTTGTCGGCGAGGAAGTACTCGCGCTCCAGCTTCGTCGGGGCCGACCCGCGAGCCTCGGTGGTGGCCTTGTTCAGGAAGTCGGCGTCGGTGTCGGCGGGGGTTCTCGTGCGGGTGTACCGGAGTATGAGGTCCTTCGCCTGCGGCTCGTCGTCCGTCGGGTCCGCCTGAAGGTGAATGAACCTGCCTTCCGCCTTCTTCAGCTCGTTGGCGTCGTTGACGATCACGATGTCCCGCTTCTCGTCGGTGGCGACCAGTTTCCGTCCGTCCGGGGCCCACCCGGCCCACTTCTGGATATACCCATCCGGCTTGCCGTCGTTATCGAAGTCGGCGATGGCGATCCCGTTCGGCGTGCCAGTCAGGTCCAGCGAAGTCCGCCGGCGGAACGTCTCCACGTCCACCGAGTTGATGTCCATCCGACCGACCTGGTCGAGGATGAACGTGTCGATGGCGGCGGCCGGCGGCTCGGTCAGCCAGGTGACGACCTTCTTCCGCTTGCCGGCGTCGGCGTCGGCGACGAAGTAGCCGAGTTCGGCCGGCGTCGCCGGCGTGCCCCGCAGAGTGTCGCAGGTTCGCTTGAGGAACTCGGCGTCGGTCAGGTTCGGGCCGAGGGCCGGCTTTGCCTTCGGCACCGGCTGCCCCTGAGCGAAGGCGTGGGGTAGCGTGCCGACGCCCACCCCGCCGAGCAGCATCAGCCCGGCCAGGGCAACGGCCGTCACCGCCTTCAGTTTGGAAAGCATCATCATTCGCAGCACTCCTTCGGAGAGTTGAAGAACCGAATCCGGAACCGCCCCCGCCGCCGCGCCGACTGCCCCCAGCCCCACCTTGGCCGCCGCCGCGCACAACCCGGCCGGCACCGCCGCCTGCCCGACGTTCGCCCCCAGCACCGTGGCGAACAGCCCGCCGGACAGGGTGATCCCCCGCGCCGTCAGCCGTTCGGCCAGCTTCCGCCGTGCGGCCGCCAGCCGGTTCGCCAGGGTCGCCGGCGGCACCTTCAACTGCTTGGCCGCGTCCCGCTGGGTCCGCCCTTCCAGGTCACACAGCACGACCGGCAACCGCAAGTGGTCCGGCAGGGCGGCCAGCTCCAGGTCCAGCACCGGTTGGATGTCGGCCCACAAGTCGGCGGCGGCGGCGGGCACGTCCGGCATGACGAGTACCTGTTTCTCGCGGGACCGCCGGCGGGCGAGCAGGCCCCGCGCCTTCAGCGCCGTGCGGTAGGCGACGCCGAACAGCCAGTTGGCCAGTTGCTCGCGGGGCTTCACCGCCGCCGCTTTGCGGGCGAGGACGACGAACACCGCCTGAAAAGCGTCTTCGGCCGAGTGGGTGTGGCCGATCACCCGCCGGCAGACGCCGAACACCATCGGCCCGTGCCGGCGGACGAGGGTCTCGAAAGCGGCCGGATCGCGGTCGGCGACGAACGCGCCGAGCAGCTGGCCGTCGGTCAGCGGAGCGGAGTCGCGGGACAGGGCGGCCCGCCGCAGGTGCGGCATCAGACGTTCGGACAGCGTCGGCATGGGTGGCTCCGCGAACGGGACTGATCCCGCCGGAGGTGTATTGCCCATCGAAAGTCGGGCGCTCGGGCGAGAAAAAGGGAAAATATCGGAGTCGCGCAGGACTGAAATGTTCAAGCCCGAACCGAAGTCAGACGATGATTGTAACTACAAAGCTGGCAATAGAGTTCAGGCTGGGACGTTTGTAGCGATTGGGTGATTTGGATAAAGTTTCCGGTAACGCGAGAAATGTAGCACGAATTCGGTTTCCAGTTGACAGTTTTTACCGACCTTGACAGAATACCGTCGCTGTTCGGGTGCCCCCCTACTTCGCACCTGAATTCGCCCAGGAAACTCGCCATGCTCCGCCTCGAACGCCTCGAATCGCGGGAAAACCCGAGTGGGCCGACGCTGGTCGATCCCATCGACATCCTCGGCGGCAACCCGACGACGACGGGCAGCCCGGCCAACACCGCCCCGCCGGCCCCCGCACCCGCCCCGGCCCCGACCAACACGCCGCCGTCCAACGTGCCGCCGACCGACCCGACCGGCCCGATCAACCCGTAATCGAATTGCCGAACAGCAATACCGCTTCACCGCCCGGCCCAGCGCCGGGTTTTTTTCGTACTCGGTCGGAACCTACTCCGGCAACTTCACCCTTGCCCCCGTCACCGCGAACAGGTGCTTCTCCGGGTCCGTGCGGTTCAATTCCAGTTTGCCCGTGACCACCACGGCACCGAGCAGATACTCCGTCCGCTTCCCGCCCGCCAGTTCGACCACCGCCACTTGCAGCGGCCCCGGCTGGTCGCAGAACCAGCAGCCGACGGGGAACTCGGTCAGGACGAACTCGTCCGTCGCGCCGCCGAACGGCCGCATGAAGCCGACCAGTTCCACCGTCTTGCCGTCCAGGTCGGCGACGTGCTTGAGGAAGTTCGGCGCGAACTTCGGCCCGATGGCGGTGTCGCCCAACGCCGCCCACGGCAGCCGGTTCACCCCGGCCGGGTCGATCTTCGGCAAGCGGGCCTCATCGGTCAGTTTGGCGAACAAGCGGGCCGACTTGAAAGCCTGCGTCCCCCGGTGCGTAGCGTGGTCCTCGGCCTTGGCCAGTTCGTCGGCGGCCGCGCGGTAGACCTTCCGCCGCGCCCGCGCGTCCTCGCTCTTCAGCCCGAAGTCACCGACGCACCCGTCGAGGATGTTGGCGGCGGTGCGGACATCTCCGGTGGCGTTCGCCACCTCGCCGAGTTGCCAGAGCAGCCGCGCGTCCGCCGGCGAGCAGGTGAGCAGGTGCTGCACAATGGCAACGGCGTTGGCGGGCAGCTTCTTCCGCTCGGCGGCCGCGAGTTTCCCCGCCTCCGGCTTTCCCGATTCGCCCACGAACCTCACCCCGAACAGGTCGTCGAGTCCGTCGGCGTCCTTCGCTTCCTTCGCGCGGGCGCGGGCAAGTGTTCGATGAGCAGTGTCCACATCCTTCCACGCGGCGGGGGCCAGGTTCACCGCGTCGTCGAAGGCGTTCGCGGCCTGATTCCAGTCGCCGACGGCGACCCACGCGATGCCCAAACCGGCCGCGGCGCGATAGTGCTTCGGGTCGATCCGCCGCGCGTCCCGCAGCACGCCGATGGCTTTCAGCGGTCGGCCGAGGCGGACGTGGCACTCGCCCAGGTCCGCGGCATCGTCGGCCGACAGCGCGGCGGTCTTCGCCTTCGCTTCGAGCGCCGCCGCGCGGTCGGTCAGGGTCTCCCGCAACGGATTCGGGCCGGGGGCCAGGTTGGCGGCGTTCCGCAGCGTTCGCAGGTCCGACAGGAAGCCCCGCCACTCGACCGGCAGCGGGCGGAACGGGATGGCATCGCCGACGGCCGGGGAGGCGAGGAGGAGGAGCAAAAGCAGGGCGCGCATGGTGATGATTGGGGTGATCCGGGGTGCCGGGAGGAGGAGTTGGACCGCAACTTTCAAAAAGAGGAACGCGGATGACGCGGATCAAAGCCGGGATGAAGAGGATCAGAAATCAGGGGACAAGAGGCAGGAGTCAGAAGGCAGGGAGAACCACGGGCTTCTGACTCCTGTCCCCTGACTGCTGTCTCCTGGTGATCGATCCTCTTCATCCTGCATTCCATCCGTGTCATCCGCGTTCCTCTTTTTGAACGGTCGGAGTCAATCACTCGCCCGGTTCCAGCACGAACAGCATCCCCGGCGAATCCAGGAACCACTCGGTGTCCGTCGGCACGCGGAGGGTGAACTTGGTGCCGTCGCCGAGGTCGAGGAGGTCGCCGGCGGCGAACGCCTCGCCGAGTTGCTTCACATAACCGAGGATGCCGGCGAAGGTCTGGAACGCGCGGCGGGCGTCTTCGGGGGCGGCCAGCTCGATCGCCAGGTTCGGCAGGCCGAGGCGGTGGCAGGCGAACGTCCGCACCCAGTTCCCGGCGTGCCCGGCATCCATCCGCACGAACCCGCCGAACAGGTACGGGATGGGCAGCGTGCGGTAGGTTCGCAGGGCGTCCTCGCCGTCGTCCGGGATCAGGTCGAGCGCGGGCACGGCGGTGCGGGCCTCCTCGTTCAGCACGACGATACCGCCGAACCGGGCCAAGGCTCCGGCGACCGCGCACAGCGCGACGTACCCCTCCAACGGGTCCGACGGTTTCCCCACGAAGTACAGCAAGGCGTGCGCCCGGTGCTGCGCGGCGTCCACCTTCATCGGCGGGGGGATCAGCGCCGGGCCGACGCACGCCTCCACCGGGCCGTAGGGCATCGGGGCGTCGAACGTCACCAGCTTCACGGTGTGACCGGGGCACGAAATCAGGCCGAGGACGGCCGCGGGCGGGCCGTCGGCGGACACCACCGTCGCCGCTTCGGGAAGTCCGGCGACCGCCAGCAATTCGACCGCCACACCCGGCAGATGCGGGGCCAAGGCGTCCGTCAGCGCGGCGACCGTGAGCGGCGGCGGGTCGAAGAACAGAATCTGGAAGCTCAGCGGTTCTGCCCCGACCTCGGCGGCGGTGAAGCGGTCAAGAAAGGCAATGGAGTCGTGGAGCATGGGGGTCTTCCTCAGTTCGACACGATCACCCGCGTCTTACCGTCCGGCCCGGTCAGCCGCCAGCCGCCAGCCGTCCGTTCGATGAGCTTGGTCGGGTACGTCGTCACCAGTTCGGCCGCCCGCTTCACGTCCGGCGTGGGGAACGGCTGCCCGGCCACGACCGCTGCCGGCTGCACGTTCGCCAGCACCGGCAACCCGTCCGTCGTCGCCGCCTGCGGCAGCAGAATCCCGGCGGCGTCCACGGCACGGGAGGTGAGTTCGCCCTTGAGCGTGACGGCCAGCACCGGTTTCCGGAATGTCAGTTCCACGCGAATCACCCGCTCCGGCGACACCGTCACCGCCGTCACGTCGGCCACCCACGGGTGCTTCCGGAACGCGGCGCGGAGCGTGTCGCGGAGCGTGTCGCCCAGCTTCGGATCGACCGCCTGCACCGCCTCCGGCAGCTCGCCGAGGTAGCGGACTTCGGTGAGGAAGGCGGAGCGCTCCAGGAACGGCGGCAACTGCACCTGGATGTCCGCGACCCGCACCGCGAACCGGTCGCGGTCGGCCACCGCTTCGCCCGCCCGCTGGCCGAGGTAGCCCAACCCGCCGATCAGCAGCCCCACCAGAGCAATGGCGAGGACCGTCTTCGCCACGACCGCGACGGCCTGCGTGCCGCCGGCGGGCGGGGGGCGCTTCGGCGGCGGCTTGCGTTTGGCCATGAGGGCGTCCCAAGCAGAAGAGAAGAGCTAACCACAGAGGCACAGAGACACAGAGAAGACGAGAGAGAGATCGAACAGAAAACCCTCTTGCTCTCTCGCCTTTTCTTCTCCGTGCCTCTGTGTCTCTGTGGTTAGTCCGCTATCGAATCCGCCGTCACTTCTTCTCGGTCGCCGCCTTCACCTCGGCGGCGTACTTGGCGTCCACTGCTACCGCCGGGCCGTCGAGAATCTTCAACTCGGCCTCCGGCATGAGCGTCTTCGGCGGGAAGCAGTTGTCCTTGTCGCACACGCTGACCACGAACTTCGCCACCGTCACCGTCACCTTGCCGGCCTTGGCCGTCGGCGACACCACCGCCGTCCGCTCGTACACCACCGTCCCGGTGCAATACTTCATGGCCTCGATGCCGAGCAGCGGCTCGGCCTTGACCTCCGCGTTCGCCGGGTCGCTGGCCTCGCCGACGAACACCACCGCGCCGGCCGCCGGGAAGGTGACTTTGTTCACCATCGCCGCCGCCTTCTTGTCGGTCTGAACGAGCGGGTAGGTGTGGTAGCCGTCGGTCAGTTCGACGGTCAGCTTCAGCGTTACCGTCTGGCCCGGCTTGGCCTCGGCCGGGTGGAAGGTCGCCGTCACCTTGGTGACGGCCTTGTCGAACCCCTTGTCGGCGAACACGACGGCGGGCAGGGCGAACAGCGGCAGGCAGAGCAGGGCGAGGCGGCGCATGGGGAATCCTCGGACGCGGGTTCGGCTGACTCGGTTCTTGTTAGCCCGCCGCGCCAGCAAGGG
>JAYUFU010000154.1:0-18546 GCA_043738505.1 Fimbriiglobus sp.
GGCCAGCGTCGGCGACCAGTACGCCAGGTACGGCAGGGCCACGGCGGTCATCGCCCCCGGCCAGAACAGCAGCCACCACCCGCGCGCCGTCAGCATGAAGTCGGGTCCGGGAAAGATGCGAGTGGGATTAAGGCCTTTAGCGACAGCACATCGGCGGTTAATCCGTCAATCGTCCGTTTCGGCGTCGTCATTCGCGTCGGCGTACAGGTCGGGTTGGTCGTCGTGTTTCGGCGGCTTCTTCGCGTAGTCCGGAGTGTCTGGCAGTTCGGACGCGGGGAGCAGCTTGCCGCCAACAATCCCTTCTAGCACCGTGTCTAATTCAGGCCACAGCGCTAGCGTGTGTTCGAGAATCCACAGAACATTCAAGAGTTCCGTGGTGAACTCGCTCGTCCACCGCTCCGGGTGAATCTTGTCCAGTGGGCTGGTCTTCCTCCCCTTCCGATTCTTCATCCGGTAGCCGAGCCACGACTGAACCACTTTGAACCCCGACACCTCGTACTCCCACACGCCCGCCGAGACAGGGCCGATCTCGCCTGCCCCGACGCGAATGGTTCCCGTCTCCGGGTCGTAACCGTAAGTGTCCGGGTAGTCGGCCGACTTCTCGCTAATTGCTTTTCGCACCCGTGCTGTGCCGCCCGGCAACTCCCCGGCGGTCGCCTTCGACGGCACGCACCGCTCGCCGAAGGTGTGCAGGAACAGCAACCGACGGCCGGCGGCCACCGCACGGTCGAACCACTTCGCGTCCAGCGTCAGCGGCACGCGGAGTTGGCAGTCCTCCAGTTCCACCCAGAAGCGCTTGACAAACCCGCCATGGCCGAGGATCGCGTAAAGGTACGCGGCGAAATCCTCCGCCGCGATGTCCCGCTTCAACTTCTTCCCCCACAGTGCGAGAAGCCCCGGCAGGTTGTTCGGCTCCTTCCCCGCCGCGTCGCGGTACAGGGGGAAGACATCCTTCCCACCACGATTATTGAAGTGATGTCGATCTGGAATCAAGTGGGTCGCGACCAGTGCGGGACCGCCGCCGAATGCGTCCGTCGTCAATGTCGTCAGGTAGAGTTGTTGCGGGCACTTCGAGACTTCCCACAGTGGTGGCCGTAGGTAGTCGCCGACACGCGCGTCGGCGATGACGAAGTGCCGGTCCAAGCTTCGGAAAGCGACGATTGCGCACGCGGGAAGTGGCGTCTTCGGCGACAGCGTCGCGATGGCTTCGTCCGGGTCCGCGTCTCGCAGGAGGCGCGGGTACTTCTCGGTCACGCTCCGGTCACGAGATTCCTTGAAGGGCTTCGCACGATCCTGCCCCTGCCAGTCGGTCAGCAACGATTTCCATCGCCGTCGCAACGTATCGGTGTCTGGCGCGATCGGCCATGACCGCTGAAATTCAAGGCCCGTGTGCTGCCACGGCAGGAGGTCGGCGATAAGCGGCCAGTCGAAGTACGGGCCGACACCAGCGGGTCGGAGCGGCGCGTGCCAGGAGTTCGGGCACAGGCTCCACTCAAGGTCGGCCAGTTTTGTCACGGCGGCAAGCTTCTTGTACTTCTCATCGCGGGTGCCGCGGATCAGGGTGTATTTCACCTCGGCCGGCGTCTCTGGGTTCTTCGTGCCGGTGCGGACGGCGATGCAAATGGCGACGGGGCTGAGGATGTTGAACACGTTGTCGTCTTGCCGGGTGCCGCGCCCTTCGCCGCCGAGTTCGAGAACGTACACCTCGTGACAGAGGCGGCGGAGCTGTTCCCTCATGCCGCAGAAGGCGTCGCCCCGAAGGAAGCTGGACGCGGTGATGAAGGCGACGACGCCGGCATTCTCGCCCTTGCCCGCCCGCTTGCCGTCGAGCAGCGGTTCCCGCTCGAACACCTTCCACATCGCCCATCGCCAGAAGTAGACATATAGATTGTAGAGGTTTTTGAGATCGCCCCCATGCCCGGCGGCCTTTGCCGAGTCGGTGAAGGCATTGAGAATGGCGACATTGGGGTTGCCAGACTCACCCCAGCGGACCCACCCGCCGGTTCGGGCGCGAGACTCAGCGGTCTCCTCGCCGACCGCCTCGTGGCGGTCGTAAGGTGGGTTACCGATGCAGACGATGACTGATTTCTTGTCCTTGATTTCGAGCGCGCGCGTGTAGTGTTCCGAGATCGGCTGGAAGAAGGTGGGCAACTTCGGGGGGAGTGCAAACGGGTTCTCGAGCGTGTCGGCGAGGAGTATGCCCAGCCCGGTTGTGGGTAACTGGCCGCCTCGTTCGGCGATGGCGCGGGACAGCCGGAGTTCGGCGACCGCGTAAGGGCCGGTCTGGATTTCAAACCCGTACAGTCGGCCGGCGAGGGCAGTCGCTTCGGCCGGCACCGCCGGCAGGCCTTTGGCGTTGGCGAGGGTGTTGAGCGCGCGGTCGATGACGCCGAGGAGGTACGTCCCGGTGCCGACCGCCGGGTCGAGGGTGATGACATCCTTGTGGGCGAACCCGCCGGCCTTTTTCAGCTTGGTCCTCAGCAGTTCGTCCACCAGCGCGACTTGGCAGCGGACTACTTGTGCAGGGGTGTAGTACGCGCCTGTATCCCGCCGCAAGTCCGGGTCATACGCTTCGAGGAAGTGTTCGTAAAAATACAGCCACGGGTCGTCGGTGGCTGTTGCCATCGCGGTGTCGGGGAATGCGGCGATGACCCGCTGAAGGACGCGCACCGATGCAGCGATCTCCATCAGGCAGTTCTCATCCGTCAACACCTCGACAGCGCGGGACAAAAGCGTGTGCCCGGCTTGGAGCGTGGCCGTCGCCGCACGCAAGTCGGACACGTCGGCCCCTTCGGACCGCGCGAGCAGCAGCCCGAACGTGACGGTCTGGGCGTATGCGTCGGCGAAGTGCGCGTCGTCTGCGTTCGGAAAGAGAAGTTTTCGCCAGTCGTCGCGCAAGTTGACGAGTGGCGAAGCGGGGTCGCGGAGGGCCTCCGCCACGTCTCCGCGGAGGAGCCGGCAGAGGGGTGCGAGCAATTCGGCTCGCTTCGCCGGCTCCTTCGGGATGCTCGGTTTCCACGCCAGGAATTGTGTCAGGACCGCGTGAAAGCGATCCGCGTCGGCGTCGGACACCCCCTTCGCCCCGTGCTTGGTGATGTCCTTTTGAAAGCGGAGCAACTCGCCGACGGGTTCCCCATTTTGGTACAGGCACCACTCCTGGCCGTCGGTGTAAAGGATGTTAGGCTGCGAGCGGAACCGCTCCCATTGCTCTTTGTCGCGGCCCTTAAAACGGGCGGTGTCGGCCCCGTGGCCGGGAGCCTTCAGTTCCACGAAGCCGAGCAATGCGTTCTCGGCCAGAATGCCGTAGTCCGGGATGCCGAGGCGGTCGCCGAGACGGGATTCAGCTTTAGCCACGAGCTTGCGGGCAAGGAGTTTGCCGCACGCCTCGATGAGCGTGGAGACAGGAGCGGTCAATTGCGCCTCAGCTTCGCCGGGTGCGTTCGCGGTGACCTTGTCTTGAACGGAGTCGGCGAAATCTCGGAGCGATTGGATGAGATTCATGGCGTATCGTTCTCTAGATGGTCTCGTTCGATGATGTCAGCAGGCGCAAGTCGTCACGAGAAATTCAACCCCTCACACCGTCTCCAGCACCGGCACCTCGGCCAGCGCCTCCTTCACCACGTCGGCCACCTCGCGGCCCTCGATCTCGGCCTCCGGCCGCAGGATGAGGCGGTGCCCCAGCACCCCGAACGCCACCGCCTGCACGTCCTCGTGGGTGAAGAAGTGCCGGCCCCGCAGGGCGGCCCGCGCCCGCGCGCATTTCAGCAGGCAGAGCGACGCGCGGGGGCTGGCCCCGAGCGCCACGTCCGGGTGGTCGCGGGTCACTTCGGCCAGCTCGACGATGTACGAGTACAGGCTGTCGCGGCCGTACACGGCGGGCAGCCCGGCTTGCAGGGCCAGGATCGTTTCCGGCGTGAACATCGGCCGCGGTTCCGCCACCGGGCGGTTGTGCAGCTTCAGCATGTTCACCTCGTGGTCGAACCCCGGATACCCCATCTCGATGCGGAGCAGGAAGCGGTCGAGCTGCGCCTCCGGCAGGCGGTAGACGCCTTCCTGTTCGACCGGGTTCTGCGTCGCCATCACCATGAACGGGCGGGGCAGCGGGATGGTCTGGCCGTCCACCGTCACCTGGTACTCCTGCATGGCCTCCAGCAGCGCCGACTGCGTCTTCGCCGGCGCGCGGTTGATCTCGTCGGCCAGCAGCACCTGGCAGAAGATCGGCCCCTTCCGCAGCACGAAGTCGTTGGCCGAGCGGTCCAGGATGGACGTGCCGGTCACGTCCGACGGCAGCAGGTCGGGGGTGAACTGGACCCGCTGGAAGTCGCAGCCGAGCAGCCGGGCGAACACCTTCGCCAGGGTGGTCTTGGCGACGCCGGGGACGCCTTCCAGCAGGACGTGCCCGCCGGCCAGCAGGGCGATCAGGAGTTGCTCGGTGACGGCGTCCGCGCCGACGACGACGGTGGCCACCTGCTCCGCCACGTCGCGGGACAGTTGACCGGCGCGGGCGACCAGTTCGCGGGCCGGGCCGGTGTCGGCGGGGGTGTCGTGGGCGTGGGCGAGGGCGACGGCCGGGCGGGTGCTCATGCGGAGCCTTGGGGGGGTGTCGGGGCGAACCGCCAGCGGTCGGCGGCGGCGGCGGCGTGGACCTCGGCCAGGACCGGTTCCAAATCCTTCCACTCGGCATACGACAGCGACACCGCCTCGTCGCGGGCGGCGGCGTCCCACAGGTCGCGGATGTCGCCGCCCAGCCGCTCGCGGTCGGAGCGGCCGCGGTACTGTAGCGGCGGCAGCCGGCGGCGGCCGTACCCGGCGGGCAGCCCCTGCGCGGCGAACAGCGCGCGGACGCCGTGCGCCACCGCCGCGCGGAAGTCGGTGCCGCGCAGCCGTTCCGCCCGCCGCTGGCCGAACGACCCCAGGGCGGTGTCGTCGCCGAGGAAGAGCGGGTCGGACGGGGCCGGGACGAACTTCTTGCGGTGCCGGGCGCTCAGCAGCCGGCGGGCCATGAGGACGACCAGCACGACCCCGGCGGCGGCGGCCAGAACCGTCATCGTCGTCTGATACCGTCGGGGCGACGGGTCGTTCGGCGGGCCGGCCAGCAGGTTGTCGGCGACCGTGCTGTCCTCCATCTTCGCCAGTCCGCCGTCGATCACCTCGGCCAGCTTCGCCTGCACCCGCCGGTCGAGCGGGTCGGGCAGCGGGATCGGCGGGATGGTCGGCATCTGCTGGATCGACTTCAGTTCGACCTTGTCGAAGTCCGTCCGCACCTCGCCGCTCTCGACGAACAGGCACTTGGTCCGCGCGTGCGGGGCGCGGAGGAAGTCCGAGGCCAGCCGGTTGGCGAACGTCCAGTTGCCCGGCTCGAAGCCCGTCTGGTCCGGCTGCCCGGAGGCGTACAGCATCCGGTTCGACAGGATGTCTTGGTCCGCGAGGACGAGGCAGCGGTACGGGTTGCGGGCGGTCCCGGCCCCGCCCGCCGCCACGACGACCAGTTCGTCCTTGAGCGGCCTCTGCCGTCGTTGGAAAGTGAACGCCAAGTCGCGGGGCAGCGCGGCCGGCCGGCGGGCGATGTTCAGCCCCGACGGCCGGTTCGCCACGATCTGGAGCGACGGCTCCGGCTTTCCGGGGCGCGGGGCGAACAGGTCCAGTGCCGGGTCGGCGATCCGGCCCACGTCGGGGCTGACCCGCAGTACGGGGAAGTCGATTCGATTGCCGTAGCACTTCTCGCCGTCCGGCGGCTGGACGACGCCGCCGTCGATGGACGCATTCACGGGGGCCGGGAAGAACCACGACAGGTCGCTCTTGCGGTCGCTGGCGATGACGACCGCCCCGCCGTTTTTCAGCGCGAGTTCCACCGGCCCGCCCGCCCAATCGCTTTCGCCTCGCGCGGTGCAGCCGAGAACCACCACGATCAAATCGCGGTAGTCCTTCGCCGCGAACCCGCGCAGTTCGTCCGCCGTCACGGGTTTCACCCCGTGGAAGTGCAGCAGCCCGCGGAACAGGTCGTAGTTCGCGTCCTTCGGCGGGATGAACGGGGCGCGAGCGCCCGGCCCCGGCTGCGCGACGGCGGGAACGGACAGGGCGAGGAGGAGCAGGATCGACGCGAGGAACCGGGTCATGCGGCGGATACCCCGGCCAGACGGCACAGGTAGGCGCGGGCCTCGCCGACGGTCGCGTCCGACAGCGGCTCGGCTTCCGGCGTGTACCGGGCGATGGCGTACAGCCGGGCGAGCGCGTCGGCGTAGGATGCGGACGCCGGCACGGCGGTGCGCAACCCGTCGGCGATGGTGACGTGGTTCCACGTCCGCGCCCGGTCGCCGCACTCCAGCACCGAGATGTACTCGAACGCCGTCACCAGTTGTTCGCGGGTGCGGATCGCGCGGGGGTCCACCGGCCACGGCCCCTGACCGGGCAGCGGGCGGGGCGACCGGCCCTCGCGGATGACGGGCAAAACCTTCCAGAAGAACAGGCCGACGACTGCCGCCCCGACGAGGCAGATCAGCACGATGCCGACCGCGCCGAGACCGTCCGCCGACGGCGGGGCGAACCCGCTGCCGCTCGGCCCGCCCCAACTGGACCCCGGCGGATTCCACCCCGACCCGCCGCCCGACGGCAGCGACCAGTTGGACGTGTTGGCGTTGAGCCACTTGAAGAAGCCGCCCGACGACGACCCGCCCCCGGTATCGGCGGTCAGGTCTTTCATCATGTCTTCCCAGAACGGCTTGCCGCTCGACCCGTCCATGCCGGAGGTGGCCAGCGCGATGAGGGCGTCGCGGACGGCCGGCATCTGGTTGAGCGAGCCGACGTTCTTCTCCCAGAACTCGATGGCGTCCTTCGCGCTCCCGCTGTTCGGCAGGCCGCCCCCAGGCATCTGCGTCCCCGGCTGCCCACTTGGAAACCCCGGAAGGGGACCAGCTGGGATCGGCGGGATGGCGTCGTTCGGGTTATAGTCGCCCGGCCGAGGCTGCGGGCCGACGTTCGGGTCGGGCTGGCCGGGTTGGGGCAGCTCCGGCGGCTTCAGGCCGTCGGGCAACTTGATGCCGTCGGGCAGCTTCATTCCCGGTGGCAGTTGGCCGCCGAACGGCTTCAGCAGGTCGTCGAGGAGTTTCTTCTGGTCCCCCTGGCTGAGCTTCTTCAACTGCTCCGTCAGTCCCTTCTCGTCGATCTTCCCGCCTTTGCCGAATTGTTCGAGCAGTTTCGCCAACTCCGACAGGTTCGGCGCGCCGCCGCCGCCGAGTTGGGCCGTGAGGCGGCGGAGGATGTCCGCGTCCGTCGCGGTTCCGCCGGGAAGGAGCGGCAGGGGGACGGAGGAGCCGGCCCCGTCCTGCGCCGCCGCGAACGGGGTGACGGCCAGCAGCAGGAGCGCGGCGACTCCGAGACGGGATGCGATTGCGGTCATGACCGTCCCTCGGCCCGGCGAACGCGGGCGGTGACTCGGAATCCCTATTCTCGCGCGGCGGCCGGCCGAAGGCAAGCACCGTTGCCAGACGGGGACGCAAATGAGACGAGTCGGGGCATCCTTGGGATTGCCGGTCGCAGGCTCCCGGCGACGGCGTCACGCTGTCGTCGCCGGGAGCCTGCGACCGGCGCAATCCGCACTCACTCCTCCTCGTGGTGCAGCTTCGCCTTCGACACCACCTGCTGTTGCACCATCATCGGCACCTCGTCGTAGTGGCTCAGTTCCATCGTGTACGACCCCTGGCCCTGCGTCATGCCGCCCAGCGCCGCGGCGTACCGCGTCACTTCGGCCAGCGGCACCAGCGCCGTGACGACGGCCACGTCGCCCGGCAGGGTGTCCTGGTTCATCACCTGCCCGCGCTTCGGCGGGATGTCGCTCAGCACCGCCCCGACGTACCGCATGGGCACCGTCACGTCCAGCTTCACCACCGGCTCCAGCAGCACCGGGCGGGCGGCGCGGAACGCCTTGCGGAAGGCGTGCCGGGCGGCGGTGGCGAAGGCCGCGTCGGACGAGTCCACGTCGTGGTACTTGCCGAAGTGGACCTCGACGGCCACGTCCTGGACGCGGTAGCCCGCCAGCACCCCCTGCGCCAGGATTTCCTTGCACCCCTTCTCGATGGCCGGGAGGAAGTTGTTCGGGATGGTGCCGCCGACGACGTGGTCGATGAAGGCGAAGTTGTGCGCCGGGTCGTAGTGGGCCGACCGCATCTTCTCGAACCGCGACCGGTTGGCGAACTGCGCCTCCAGTTGCTCCAGGGTGGTGATGTCCCGCGATAGCGGGTAGACCCGCAGGTGCACCTCGGCGAACTGCCCCCGCCCGCCGGTCTGCTTCTTGTGCTTGTGCTCGCCGACGCCGGGGTTGTGGATCGTCTCGCGGTACGGGATCTTCGGCTCCTTCGTCACCACGTCCACGTCGTACCGGTGCTTCAGCCGCTCCTGCACCACGTCCAGGTGCAGCTGGCTGACGCCGGAGATGACCGTCTCGTGCGTCTGCGGGTCGTGCGTCACCCGCACCGTCGGGTCTTCCTCGGCGATCTTGTGCAGGCCGTTGGCGATCTTCTGCTCGTCGCCCCGCACCCGCGCCTCGACGGCCAGGCCGAACATCGGCTGCGGGAACGCCGGGTGCGACACCTCCGGCGCGTCGGCGCGGAAGGCCACCGTGTCGCCGACGTGCAGGCCGTCCACCTTCGACACGGCGATGATGTCGCCCGGCCCGGCCTCGCTCACGGACACGTGGTCCTTGCCCTGCACCAGCAGCAGTTGGCCGACCCGCATGGCCTTGCCGGTGGTCACGTCCACGATGCCGTGGTTGGGCGTGAGCGTGCCGGCCAGCACGCGGATGAAGCTGAGGTGCCCGACGTACCGGTCGTTCACCACCTTGAACACCAGGCCGAGGAACTCCGAGTCGTCGGTCGGCGTGACCGGCCGCGCCTGCCCGTTCACCCCGACCGTCATGCCGGCCAGCACCCGCTTGGTGTAACTCGGCGACAGGCCGTGGCGGCTGAGCGAGTCGAGCAGTTCGCGGACGCCGATGTCCTTCGTGGCCGACGTGCAGAAGATGGGCACCAGCGTGCCGGCGGCGAGCGCGCCGGGGATGGCCGCTTCCAACTCCTCGGCCGACACCGCGCCGTCGGTCAGGAACTTCTCGGTGAGGGTCTCGTCGGCTTCGATGACGGCGTCGATGAGCTGCTGGCGCACGTCCTCCGGCGGCAGCGGGCAGTGGTGGCCGACGGGCGGCGGATCGAGGGCGCACAGCACCGCCGAGAACGCCGCGCCGGCGGCGTCGGGCACGTTGAACGGCACGCACTGGCGGCCGAACGCCTCCTGGATGGCGGCGACGACGGCCGGGAAGTCGGCCTTCTCGTCGTCCAGCTTGTTCACCACGATGACGCGGCTGAGGCCCCGCTCGCCGGCGGTGGCGAACATCTTGCGGGTGTGCGCCTCGACGCCGTGGACGCCGCACACGACCACCACGGCCGTCTCCACCGCGCTCAGCGCTTCGAGGGCCGCGCCGATGAAGTCGGGCGAGCCGGGCGCGTCCAGGATGTGCAGGTTCTTGCCGGCGTATTCGGCGTGCAGGACGTGGGCGTCGATGCTGAAGTGGTGCCGCTTCTCGTCCTCGTCGGTGTCGGCGGCGGACGTGCCGTCGTCCACCCGGCCGAGCCGGTCCACCGCGTGCGCCTCGAAGAGCAGGGCGTCGGCGAGGCTGGTCTTGCCGCTGGCGCGATGCCCGACGAGGGCGATGTCGCGGACGCTGTCCACCGTGTGACGCATGACGTGCTACCCCCAGGAGAGATGGGAGTTTCAGGTTTCAAGTCGAGAGGCGGACGTGCGGAATGCGTTTCCGTTCGGTCGTCAACTTGGAACCTGGAACCGGGAACTTGGAACCGTGGCGAGGGCCAACAGGTCGGGCAGGGACACCTGCCCTTCGTACAGCGCGCGGCCGACGATGCAGCCGAACGTGCCGGCGTCGGCCAGCCGGCGGGCGTGCGCCAAGGAACTGACCCCGCCGGACGCGATGACCGGCAGCCGGGTGGACTGTTTCAGGTCGGCCGAACGCTCGTGGTTCGGCCCGGCCATCATGCCGTCCTTGGCGATGTCGGTGAACACCACCGCGAACAGCGGGAACGCCTCCACCGACTGGGCCAGGTCCACCGCCGTCACGGTGCTGGTGGTGAGCCAGCCGTGCGCGGCGACGAACCCGTCGCGGGCGTCCAGCCCCAGCACGATCCGCTGCGGGTGCCGGGTGGCGGCGTCGCGGACGAACGCCGGGTCTTGCAGGGCCTTCGTCCCCAGCACCGCCCAGCGGACGCCCCAGTCGAAGACGGCCGCGAGGTCGTCGTCGGTGCGGATGCCGCCGCCGAGCTGCACCGGCACGTCCACCGCCGCCACGATACGGCGGATCACGTCGCCGTTCACCGGCTGCCCGGCCTTGGCCCCGTCGAGATCGACGAGGTGCAGCCGGTCGGCCCCCTGCCGCACCCACTCGGCCGCCACCGCCACCGGGTCGTCGGAGAAGACCGTTTCCTGGGCGTAGTCGCCCTGGCGGAGCCGCACGCACCGGCCGTTCAGCAGGTCGATGGCCGGGTAGATGAGCATGGCGGACGGGTTCCTCGAGTGGGTGCCATTGTGCGCCGCCGGCCGGCGCGTTGCAAGCGGGTGGGGGAAGAAACCCGGCGTGGAGTCCGGCACCCCGGCGGCGACAGGGGTCAACCTTCGGGCGCGAATCCGTGTTCGGCGGCGATCTCCCGCATCACGTCCTTCGCCGGCCGATACCGACCGGCTTCGAAGTCGGCCATGCTGCGGCGGAGTTTGGCTACTTGTTCCGCCCACTCCAACGCGGCGTCCGATCCGCCGGTATCATCCGCTTCAAGGCCGTACCGCGCGGCGATTTCCAAGATCGCCTCCCGCGCGGGACGGACGCGGCCGGCGCGGATGTCGTCCTCGCTCTCGGCAAGTCCGGCGAGGATTTCCTCGTCGGTCTCCTCGGGCAGTTCCTCGAAGTCGTCCACAAGCTCGGCCGGCCGGTCGTCCGTCATTTTCGCTCCGGGTTTGGCAGGCGGGCATTGGCGAATGTCGAGGCCGGACGGATTCGCTCACCCGTCTCTCGTCGCTCGCCGGATGCTCAGAACGATCACCGTCGAGTCGCGGATTCGGAAGCGGATGCGGTACGTCCCGCGATGCTTCCCAAAGAGGAGTTCGCGGACCTCGAACCCATACGCGGCGGTGTTCTCGACGACCGCGCACCGCTCCGGTGACGTTTCCAGCGTCTGGACGGAAGCGTTGATCCGCGCGAGCCAGGCGTCCACCGAGCGGGGGGCGGCGCGGCTGTTGTAGCGGTACGCCTCGGCGAGGTCGTCCTCGGCCCCTGCGCTAATGATGACATCGGCCACGGGTCATTTCTCCACGGCGTCCTCGGAACGGACCAGGTCGCGGATCGCGTCGCGGATCGGACGACAGCGGCCCGCCTCCACCTCCGCCATTCGCTCGCGGAGGAGGGCCACGTCGTCGGGAAGTCGCGCGTCGCTGGCGATCAGGAATTGGACGTACTCGCGCACGTCCGTTCGCCCGAGTTCGCTCGCCCGGCGAGTCGCGGCGGTGGCGAATTCGGGCAGCAGGTCGATGGTCATCACTTTGCCCTCGGTTCGGCCGGGAAGGCCAGTTCCACCTCTGCCATTGTACCATCCTTCGCGGCCACCTTCACGCGTGTGGTGAACGGCTCATCGAACGTCAGCCGCATGGTGCGGCCGGTCTCCGGGTCGCGGTCGGCACCCGCGACGCGCCAGTTCCGCAGCCACGCCACCGCCTCGTAGTCGCCGGGCGGGACGTGGTCGAAGCGGAAGCGGCCGGCGGCGTCGGCGACGGCGAAGTACGGGTGTTCGCAGGCGAACACGTCGGCGGTACTCCAGAAGTAGCCCGTCCCGCTGGTGAACTCGACGTGCCCGGCGCGGTCCAGCTTCCGTTTCGCCGGCCGGCTCGGCGTCGGGAAGGCCAGCGTGAACGTGGTCGCGCCGCGGGCGCGGATCATCTGGTACTCGGCGTCGGCCGACGACAGCGTCACCGCGTCGCCGACGCGGACGAACCCCACGCGGGTCGTCGTCTCGCCCTGCTTCGCCGTCACCGCGAAGTCCCGCACCTCGACCGTCAGCGGCGGGTACGGCCACGGCTTGGCGTTCGCCGGGTCGATGCCGGTCAGCCACACCACCGCCCCGGCGACGGCCCGCGAGTTCGCATCGATCTTCGGCGCGAAGTGGTTCGGCACGTTGCCCCACTTCGACCCGTCGCGGGTGCGGACGAGGCCGTTGATGGCCGGCACCGTCGGGATGTCGCCGGGCCACGTCACGCGGCCGGACACCGTCGCCGTCGGCAGCGGTGCCGGAGCTGGTGCGCGGTAGGCGGTCGGCGGCGGGGGTGTCGGCGTGTCGTCGCGGTACTCCCGGCCGCACCCGACGGCGACGAGTGATAGAATCGCCGTGAAGAGAGTGCGTGTCACGCGGCCTCGGGGAAAAAGTCATGAACGGGTTCGTCGTGCGGCACCGGTCGGACGCCCCGACGGTGCCGTGCCCGTGCGGGTTCAGCACCCGCATCGTCACCGCCGCCGACGGCGGGCCGTGTTCGGTCCACGTCACCCGCATCCGCGACTCGGTGCGGCACTACCACGCGACCACCACCGAGGTGTACTACATCCTGAGCGGCACCGGCAAGATGGAGTTGAACGGCGAGTGGTTCGACGTGCGGCCGGAAACCGTGATCCGGATCGACGCCGGCACCCGCCACCGGCTGGTCGGCGACGACGGCCAGGAAGTCACCACCCTCGTGATGGCGATACCCGCCTTCGATGCGAGCGACGAGCACTTCGATTAGCAGTGGCCGGTGTTCGGTGGCTAGTGGCCAGACAAAGCAAGAAGAGAAAGAGAGCCGTTCCCTGACCTTCTTGTCTTCTCTGATCACTGGCCACCGAACACTGACCACTACCGCCGGTGCGCCGGCAGGGCGGCGACGCGCTTGCGGATGTCCTCCACGACGGCCTTGAACCGCTTGTCCTCGGTGCTTCCGAAGTCGGCTTTGAACTTCTCCTCCGGCAGCCCTTCGCGGAGGCCGTCGAACGCCGGCACCCAGTCCGCGACCTCGAACTTGTCCTTGAGCTTCGCCAGTCGCGGCGGGTCGGCGGCGACCTCCTTGGCGAACGCCACCCCGGCGTAGTCGGCCGACAGATCGACGAAGCTGAACCCGCTCGCCCCCTTCATGTCGGCCAGCTCCTTCGACAGCCCGGCGAACTCGGCCGCCTCCGCCCCGACCAGCTGCACCAGCGCCACCGACACGACGAAGTGCTGGCACAAGTCCCGCCGGCCGCGCACGGTCGGCACGCCGAGGGCCGCCAGCCGGTCCTTCCGTTCGGCGTCGGTCTCCACCCGCTCGCACATCCGCTTGGTGAGCGGGTTCGACCGCAGGATCGTCGAGTCGTCCAGCGCGATCCCCAGGCCGATGAGGAACGCCGCCGCGCGGTGGTCCTCGTGCTGGCTCTCGGCGGCGGCCGCCGCTGCCCGGATGTACTCGACCGTCAGCGCGTCGTTCTTCGGCCGCTTCGGGTCGGCGGCCAATTTCTTCGCCGTGTCGCTGACGGCCTTCACCACGGCGGACACGGCCGCGTCGCGGTCGGACAGCTTGCGGGGCGGGTCGGCCGCCGGTGCCGGACCACTTTCCTTCCCGTCCGCCAGCGCCTCGACGTACTCCGTCGCCAGCGGGTCTTTCGACTGCAACTCGGCCAGCGTCTTGTACAGCACCAGCAGCCGGGCGCGGGCCTTGGGCCGCAGCGTCTCCCACGTCAGCCCGTGACCGCCGGCCTTCTCTTCGGCCCAGACGTGCATGACCAGCAAGTTCAGCGGATCGAAGCGGGGACGGTAGCCCGGCTTCGTCGCCCCGCCGTCGGCGAACTTCTCCCGCATGACCGACGCCGGGTCGGCCGTCTTCACCGCGCCGAGGTGCCGGCCGAGGGCGTGCGTGAGGGCGTCCACCCGCTCGGCTTCCGTCTTCGGCCAGTTGTCGCGGAGCAGGACGTGCGCCTTCCACGGCCGGCCGGTGGCGCTGAACTTGTCGCCTTCGTCCTTCGTCGGCGACCGCGCCAAGTAGCCGACCGCCAGCCCGCCGGGCTTCGTCTCGACGGTCGTCCTGAAGTGTTCCAGCGCGAAGTCCCAGCCGACCTCGGCGGTCGTCTTCCACTCGGCCGTCACCTCGACCGCGAACGTCACCCCGACTTGCGTCTCGAACACCCCGGCGGCGGCGGCGAACCGCTCGCGGAGAACTTTCTCCCACGCCGCCCGCACCCGCCCGTCGCGGTCGTCCACCAGCAGCGACACGGGCACGCGGACCGGTTTTCGCGCGTCCGGCAGGGCGGGCACGTCGTCCGGCTTGGGCAGTTCGCCGGCCAGCTTCGCCCCCTGGAAGTCGAACGAGTCGCCGCTCGGCACGAACAGGTACGGCGTGTACGGGTCCAGTTTGAACCGCTCGTTCTTGTTCGACCGGGTGACGATCAGCGTGGGTTCGCGGCCGACCGGGATGGCCGCCGTGTCGCCGGCGGCGAGGGTGAAGTCCCGCCGCTTGTCCGGCGCGTGCGTGACGGCGAACGCGATGTCGGCGGCGGTGCGGTTCTGAATGCAGACGACGGCGGCGGGGGCGACCGCCGGGGCGACGGCGACGGCCAGCAAGGCCGTCAGGGAGGCGCGCATCGGGTGGGGTCTCGAAGGTGGGGCGGGTGGTGGGATGGTAGCAGATGAAACGGGCGGGGCAAACCGGCGAGTCCAGGGGCATTCCGGTATTCGCGCCGGACGGCCCCGGCCGCCTGGGATTGTCCCGGCCCGGCGGAGGCGGTATCTGCCCAGGCTCTTCCGGGGGGATCGACATGCTTCGGCGCGGGGTGCTGCTGGTCGCGGTCTCGCTCGCACTGGCTCCGGCCGGCTGCGGCGGCCGCATGACGGCCCCGCCGTCGCCGGTGAAGGCCGGGTACAACCCGGCCGAACTGATCGACCCGGCCGGCGCGGCCATCGCCGAACACAACGTGGACATGAAGGACTTCTTCGCGCTGGCCGAGCGCGTCCGCCGGGAGCGGCGGCCGGCGGTGGTGCCGCCCCCGAAGAACGTGCTGATGCTGTCCGGCGGCGGCGTGTACGGGTCGTACTGCGCCGGCGTCCTGGTCGGCTGGACGACGGCCGGCACCCGACCGACGTTCGACGTGGTGACGGGCATCAGCACCGGCGCGCTCATCGCCCCGCTGGCGTTCCTCGGCTCGGACTACGACGACGAGTTGCAGCAGGTCTACACGACGCTGAAGAACAAGGACGTGTTCCGCCTCAAGAAGACCCTGCGGTCGCTGCTGTCCGAGTCGCTGGCCGACAGCGGCCCGCTGGCGAACAAGATCGAGGAGATGGTGACGCCGACGCTCTTGGCCGCCGTCGCCGCCGAACACCGCCGCGGCCGGCGGCTGTACGTCGGCACCACCGAGTTGGAATCCCGCCGGGCCGTCATCTGGGATTTGGGCGAGATCGCCGCGCGGGGCACGCCGGCGGACTTGGCCCTGTTCCGCAAGGTGCTGCTGGCGTCCGCCGCCATCCCCGGCCTCTTCCCGCCGGTGCGCATCCCCGTGACGGTGGACGGCAAGCACCTGGAGGAGCGGCACGTGGACGGCGGGGTGTCGAACTCGCTGTTCTTCCGCCCGCCGGTGCCGCCGCCCGACGTGGATTGCCGCTGTGCCACGTCCGTCAAGGCGGCGCTGTACGGAACGAACGTCTATGCACTGGTGGCCGGCAAGATGTACGCCGACTCGTCCGAGGTCTCGCGGCGGGCGCTCACCATCGCGGCGAATAGCATCTCGACTTTAATCTACTCGCAGACGCGCGGCGACCTGCTGAAACTGTACACGGCGTGCGTGCTGACGGGCATGAACTACAACGTGGCGTCGATCCCGGCCGAGTTCCCGGCGACCACGTCCAGCACCGACTTCGACCCGGCGGAGATGGCCCGCCTGTTCGGCGAGGGCGTCCGGCAGGTCGGCTGCGGCACCGCGTTCCGCACCACCCCGCCGGGGCTGGAGCCGGGCGAGGGGTCGTTCCTGCGGGTCGGCACGGACCTGGTCCGCCGCGACGTGGGCGGGGCCGCGCGGGTCGCCCCGCAACCGCCTGCCCTGCTCTTCCCGCGCCTGGGGAACGGCACCGGCTCGCTCATCCCGTTCCCGCCGCAGCCGGTGGAGAAGTGACCGTCACCGCACCCGCACCGCCGCGCCGGTCGTCACCGACTCGATCTCCTTGTGGCACAGCACCAGTGCGTCGCGGGCGAGCTGGCCGCCGAGCAGGTCCGGCTCCTTCCCGGATGTCACGCCGTCCACCGCCGCTTGCAGTTCCGCCGCGAACGCGGTGATGGGATCGCCGCCGCCGGCCAGCGCGGGTTGCTCGGCCTTGCCGTCCGGCGTGAACACGGTCAGCGGGCCGTTCGTGAACGAGAGCGTGGCCTTCTCCAGGTAAATCTCGAACCCGTGCGCGAACGGCCGGCCGCTCATCGCCACCGCCCCGCTGCTGCACGTGATCGCGGGACCGCCGGGGCCGTACAGGTAACTCGTCGTCAGGTACGTCACGGCGTTGCCCTCCACCCGACCGGTGGAGAACACCGCCTGCGGCACGCCGGCGATGAGGCCGATGAAGTGCGTGTCGTGGATGTGCAAGTCCACCGCCGGCCCGCCGGTGGCGTCGGCGTCGGCGATGGTCGCACTCCAGTCCGGCTTGGCGATGACGCGGGTGAAGTGCCCGCCGAGCAGTTTGCCGAACCGCCCGCTCCGCACCGCGTCGGCCGCGAACGCGAACTCCGGGAAGAACGGCAGGACGTGCGCCACCATGAGCAGCTTGCCGGCGGTTTTCGCCGCCGTCAGCATGGCGTCCGCGTCCGCCGGCGTCAGGGCGATGGCCTTCTCGACGAGGACGTTCTTTCCGGCCTTCAGCGCGGCAATGGCCATCGGCGCGTGCTGGTCCGTCACCGTACAGATGTCGATGAGGTCCAGGTTCGGGTCGGCCAGCATGTCGTCGAACGTCTCGTACTTCTTGACTGCACTCAAGTCCATCATCGCGCCCGGCGGGCCGAAGTTGCCGCGGATGCCCCGCCAGTCGCCGGCGAGTTTGGCCTTGTCGCGGCTGCAAATGGCCGCGACGGTCGCCCCGGTCAGCCGCTGTCCGGCGAGGTAGTGGATGTAACCCATGAAGCCGATGCCGGCGATGCCGATGCGGACCATTCGCGGTGCCTCCGGGCCGGGTCGAACGCCGGCGAGTGGTGGGTATGGTAGCGACAATTCGGCGCGGCGGGCTGGTCGCCGTCAGGGTCGGTCGGTCGCCGTCCCCGGTCGGCACGCGGCCCAAAACACCGCCGGGTCGGTGTCGTGCGAAAACACCCGCACGCTGGCGTCGGCCATCGCCGCCTGCATTCCGCCGCGGTGGGGCGTGCCCGGTACGCGCGGGTCGCACGGAACGCCGGGGCGGACCCATTGAAAGGCGGTGGCGGTGAACACGGGTGCGTGCGGACTCTCGAACCCGAGACCCCACAGGTTGAACACTTCTTCCCCGCCCGCCGTCCGGCAGACCTGCGGACGTTCGCCGAACACGACCAAGTTGGCCGATTCGGGCAGCGCCGATTCGGGCAGCTTCGCCCCCCACGGCAGGGCACGGTTCGCCGCGTAATTGCCCGTCGCGTAGTAGCCAACGGTCCCGTCCGGCAGCGTCATCGGGATGTCCCGGAGTCCGTTCGCCGTGGTGTCTGCCGGGCAGAGGAAGAAGCCGAGTGGGTGGTTCGCCTTGCCGCCGTGCTGGGTGTACGTTTCGCCCATCTTGTCCCGGATGGGGAAGCCGACCGAGGAATGCCCGTGATAACGCTCGGCCGGTAGCCCTTCTCGAAAGGTCAACGTCATCGATTCGGTGTACGGCGTTAGTAGTGCGAAGACCGACTGCAACCCGCGCCCGGTGACGGCCCCCACGCCCTGATCCAGGAGCGGCGGCAACTTGCCGTTGGCGTCCTGGTAACAGTGGAGCGCAAGACCGAGTTGCCGGAGGTTGTTCTGGCAACGCATGGCGGCGGCCGATTCGCGCATCCGGGCGATCCCGACGAGCGCGAGCGCGACGGCGATGACGCCGATCAGCAGGCCGACGATCACGGTCGCGCGCTGCGAAGTCAGGCGAGGGGGCATCGACGGTCCTCCCGGTGTCCAGTGGCGTTTCTTTTCCGAACTCAGGCCCCGCGCGGCCCCGCCTCGTTATGATAACCGGTTTCCCCCATTCGTACTAACGAGTGCCGCCGTGACCGTTTCGTCCGCCGTGTCGGGTCAAGTGTTCCTCAAGCCGAAGCGGGCCGCCCCGTTCTACGCCCGCCACCCGTGGGTGTTCGCCGGCGCGGTCGACCGCATCGAAGGCGATCCGGCCGACGGCGCGGTCGTCGACGTCCGCTCGCACGTCGGCAACTTCGTCGGCCGCGGCCTGTTCAACAACCAGAGCAAGATCCAGATCCGCCTGTACTCGTGGGACGAGAAGGCCGACCTCGACCGCGACTTCTTCCGCGCCAAGC
>JAYUFU010000155.1:0-6514 GCA_043738505.1 Fimbriiglobus sp.
CGAAATGGACTGACGGTGCTGGCGGACCCGGCGGTGAGCGGCGGGCCGGGTTCAAAGACACGGCAAGCGATGCCCGAGCCGTCCGCGACCTCTTTCTCGTGCCGTCGCTCCGTCGGTGGCTTGCGATCACATCATGCTGTACGGGTCCACATCGACTTGGAACTCGACGCCGCCGGGCGGCTTGGCGATGGTCAGCACCTCGCGCAACACGGCGTGCAGCACCCCGCTGTTCTCGGCCTGCAACTGGAAGTGGAACCGGTAGTAGTCCTGCAACTTGAACACCGGGCATTCCGCCGGCCCCAGCACCCGCACGGCCGGCGCGTCGCCGGGTTTCGTCTGCCGCGCCACCGCCTGCTTGAAGCCGCCGGCCAGCGTCTCGGCGAAGTCGTTGGCCGCCGTCTCCTTCTCGCTCCGCACGATGACGCGGGCCAGCCGCTGGTACGGCGGGTATTGGTGTTCCCGACGGAACGCCAGTTCCATCTTGGCGAAGCTGGCATAGTCGTGCTTGGCGGCCAGCGCGATGCACGGGTGTTCGGGCGTGTAGGTCTGCACCATCACCTTGCCGCCCTTCTCGCCGCGCCCGGCTCGGCCGGCCACTTGCGCCAGAATCTGGAACGTCCGCTCGGCCGCGCGGAAGTCCGGCATGTGCAGGCCCACGTCCGCATTCACCACGCCGACGAGGGTGACGTTCGGGAAGTCCAGCCCCTTGGCGATCATCTGCGTGCCGAGGAGGATGTGGATGAGGCCGTCCTTGAAGGCGTCCAGAATCCGCCGGTGGCTGCCGGCCTTCGACGTGGTGTCCGAGTCCATTCGTTGAATGACCTGGGCCGGGAACTTCTCTTCGAGTTCCGCCTGGAGCTTCTCCGTGCCGAACCCCTGATACCGCACGGCCGAGTCGCCGCACTTCGGGCACTTCGTGATCGGCGGCGTGTCCCACCCGCAGTAGTGGCAGACCAGCGCCGCCTTGGTGCGGTGGAAGGTCAGGCCGAGGTCGCAGTGGATGCACTGCGCGACGTGCCCACACGCGGGGCAGTGGACGTGCGTGCTGTATCCGCGCCGGTTCAGCAGCAGGATAACTTGCCCGCCGGCCTTCACCGCCTCGCGGATGCCGTGGTCGAGCGTCGCGCCGATGGCCCAGAACTTGCCCGGCGTCTTCGGCTCGTGCTTCAGGTCCACGAGTTGCACCTTCGGCATCGGCCGGTTCTCGACGCGGCTGGGCAGGTTCAGGATCGTGTACGACGTGTCCGCCGCCGCCTGCCAGCTCTCCAGCGACGGCGTCGCCGAGCCGAGGAGGATCGGCACGTTGGCCAGCCGCGCCCGCATGACCGCCACGTCGCGGGCGTGGTAGCGGGGCGTGGCTTCCTGTTTGAAACTGGTCTCGTGTTCCTCGTCGATGACGATCAGGCCGAGCTTGCGGGTGGGCGCGAAGACGGCGCTCCGGGCACCCACCACCACCTGCACCTTGCCGGCCGCGATCTGCCGCCAGTAGGTGGCGCGTTCGGCGTCGGTCAGGTTCGAGTGCAGCACCGCCACCCGCCCGCACCGCCCCCGGAACCGCTCGATGGTCTGCGGCGTGAGCGAGATTTCCGGCACCAAAACGATGGCCTCTTTCCCCTGCGCCACCACCCGCTCGATGGCTTGCAGGTACAGTTCCGTCTTGCCGCTGCCGGTGACGCCGTACAGCAGGAACGGCTTGAAGCCGCCGGCTTCCACCGCCGCGCGGATCGGCTCCCACGCCCGGAGTTGGTCGGCGTTCATCGAGAAAGTGGCGTCCTCCTGGCGAACCCCGGCCGCAAGGCCGGTGGGTGACTCCACCCGCGGCCCTTGCGGGCCGGGTTCGCCTGGAACCCCTTCCAAATCCACCATCCCCGCCGGCAGCCGCTCCACCCGTTCGGTGAACTTCCGCAGCAGCCCCTTGCCCACCAGCCCGGACACGATGCCGACGCTGACGCCGGCGGCCCGCGCCAGCGCCGCCTGCTCCATCGGTTCGGTGGCGCGTTTCAGGCGGTCGAGGACTTGCTTCTGCTTGGGCGTGACGGTCGGGAACAGCTTCGGCAACTGCTCCTTCGGCATCGGCTCGACGAACACGACTTCCTTCGTCCCGGCCTTGTCCCGCACCCCGGCCGGCAACACGGCGCTCAGCACTTGGCCCCAGCCGCACAGGTAGTAGTCCGCCATCCAGCGGGTGAGCTTCAGCAGTTCATCGTCCAGCAGGGCGTCGTCGTCGATCACCTTCGAGATGGGTTTCACTTCGCGGTGCGGGGCGCTATCGGTCACGCGGATGACGTACCCGACGGTGCCCTTATCGCCCCGGCCGAACGAACACTCGACCCGCTTGCCGACGCCGACGCGGGCGCGCAGCTCCTCCGGCACGGCGTAGCTGTAGGCGTGATCCAGCGGGCGGTCGAAGACCACGTCCGCGAACAGCGGGGCAGGGGAGCCGGAAGCGTGAGCGACGGTGGGTTCGGGGTGGGTGTTCATGTGGGGAAGTTTACCCACGGCCGCCCGACGGTCACAATGTCGGTAGCGGGCGGAGTGGACGCGATTCGTCCGATTCCCCGGCATTCCGTCCGCGATTTGCCGTTGCCCGCCGGCGGTCGGCCGCTAATATTCTAGCTCTTTCCGGGATTCCACGCGCCTTCGGAGCGGTTCGTCATGGCACACAAGAAAGGGCAGGGGTCGGTTCGCAACGGGCGGGACTCGAACTCGAAGCGGCGGGGCATCAAAGCCGCCGACGGGCAGTTCGTCACCACTGGCAGCATCATCATCCGCCAGTGCGGCACCAAGTGGCACCCCGGTGCCAACGTCAAGCGGGCCAACGACGACAGCCTGTTCGCCATGGCCGACGGCACCGTCTACTTCAGCGCCAACGGCCGCAAGGTGAACGTCCGCATCCCGGAAGCCGCCCCGGCCGTGTAAGCCGACGACCGACTGACACCGAGAAACCCGTGCCACACGCGCGGGTTTTTTCGCGCGCCGCTACTGACATCGCACTCACCGCCGCTCTTTTCCTATCATCATCCCCGTTCGCCCATCTTCCCGGATTCCACTCGGAGCTGCCACCGATGAGAAGCCCGCTGCCCCTGCTGCTCGCCGCGTTCGTCGCGGCCGGTAGCACCGTCCCGACGAGTGCCGGCGACGACACTCGTTTGCTGTCCATGCCCGCCATCGGCGCGAAGAAGATCGCGTTCGTGTACGGCGAGGATCTGTGGACCGCCGACCGCGACGGCAAGAACGCCAAGCGGCTGACCACCGACATCGGCGTCGAATCGAACCCCGTGTTCAGCCCGGACGGGTCGGTCGTCGCGTTCAGCGCGCAGTACGACGGCAACACCGACGTGTACACCATTCCGGCCGACGGCGGCAGCCCCACCCGCCTCACCTCGCACCCGTCGGCGGACGTCGTGCGCGGCTTCACCCCGGACGGCAAGTCGGTCCTGTTCATGAGCAACCGGAACGTTTACAGCAACCGCCACGCGCAACTGTTCACCGTCCCGCTGGCCGGCGGGATGCCCACGCAACTGCCAATCCCGTGGGGCTTCGAGGCGTGCTACTCGCCGGACGGCAAGTTCATCGCCTACACCCCCGTCCGCGACGCCTCGGCCATCTGGAAGAACTACCGGGGCGGCACACACAGCCGCATCTGGATCTACGACGTGAAGACGCACGACGTGGTGGAGCTGCCGCAGCCGAAGACGCGGTGCAACGACTCCGACCCGAACTGGGTCGGCGACACCCTGTACTTCCGCTCCGACCGGGCCGGCGAGTACAACGTGTTCGCCGTCAAGCCGACGGGCAAGGCCATCGACCTCGAGAAGGTGACGCCGGTGACGACGTTCAAGGACTTCCCGGTCCTGGACATCGCCAACGACGGCAAGGACACGCTCGTCCTCGAGCAGGCCGGATGGCTGCACACGATGAAACTCGGCCAGACGCCGACCCGTCTGAAGGTGGCCATTAGCACCGACTCGCCGGAAGCCCGCGCGCGGTTTGCCAAGGGGTCCAAGTACGTCCGCGACGCGGCCATTTCGCCGAGCGGGGCGCGGGCCGTGGTCGAGTTCCGTGGCGAGATTCTCACCGTCCCGGCCGAGAAGGGCGACCCCCGCAACCTGACCAACACCCCCGGTGCCCACGAGCGCAGCCCCAGTTGGTCGCCGGACGGCAAGACCATCGCCTACTTCTCGGACGAGGGCGGCGAGTACCAACTCGTCCTCGCCCCGCAGACGGGCAAGGGCGAGAAACGGACGGTCAAGCTGACCGGCGGCGGCTTCTACTACAACGCGGTCTGGTCCCGCGACTCCAAGAAGCTGCTGTACAACGACAACGCGCACGGCCTGTACTGGCTGGACGTGGAGAGCGGCAAGGCGACGAAGATCGTCACCGACCAGTACGGCCGGTACGTCGGCGCGAAAGGCTCGTCGTGGTCGCCGGACAACAAGTGGGTGACGTACACCGCCGAGACGCCCGCGCACATCTCGCAGGTGTTCGTCTACTCGCTGGAGCAGAACAAGTCGTTCCCGATCACCGACGGCAAGAGCGAGGCCACCGAGCCGGCGTTCGACGCCGGCGGCAAGTACCTGTACTTCGTTTCGTCCGACAGCACTGGCCTGAGCAAGCACGGGTTCAGCCAGTCGGCGTCCGACGCCCGCCCGCCGCGGTACGGCGTCTACATGGCCGTCCTAACGAAGGGCACGCCGTCGCCGTTCCTGAAGGAGAGCGACGAGGAAAAGGGGCCGCAGACCAGCCCGTTTCCTCGGCCGAAACAGGACGAGCCGAAGAAGGATGAGCCGAAGATCGACGACAAGAAGGGGGACGAGCCGAAGAAAGGCGACGAGCCGAAGAAGGATGACATCAACAAGAAAGACCCCCCGCCGAAGAAGGATGGACCGAAGTTCACCATCGACCTGGACGGCATCGACCAGCGGATCATCGCGCTGCCGGTTCCGACCGGCAACTACGGCAATCTGCAAGCGGGCGCGGCCAACCAAGTCTTCATGCTGTCCCGCCCGGAGGCCGGCGGCGGCGGGCGCGGGCCGGGCGCACCGGGCGGCGCGACCCTGCTGCGGTTCGACGTGGACGGCCGCAAGGTGACGACCGTGCAAAGCGGGATCGGCACCTACGAGCTGACGCCGGACGGCCGCAAGATGCTGTACTCGCAGGGCGGTGACTGGTTCATCGGCAGCTCGGCCGGCGGTGGCGGTGCCCCGGCGGGTCTACCTGTTGCCACGGGTGGCGGCGGTCGGCGGCCCGGCGGCGCGGCCCCCGAAACGGCCCCGGCTCCGTCCGGCGGCGGCACCGGCAAACTGAACCTCGACGCCATCGAGGTCCGCGTCGATCCCCGCGCCGAGTGGAAGCAAATCCTGCACGAGGCGTGGCGGATCAACCGCGACTACTTCTACGACCCGACCATGCACGGGGCCGACTGGCCGGCGGTGAAGAAGAAGTACGAGCCGTTCCTGGAACACGTCCACAACGGCGGCGACTTGTACAAGGTGATGGGCTGGATGCTGAGCGAGTTGGCCGTCGGCCACAGCCGGTACACCCTCGGTGAGCGGGCGGTCGAGAAGAAGACCGTCGGCGGCGGGCTGCTCGGGGCCGACTACGAAATCGCCGACGGCCGCTACCGGTTCAAGAAGATCTACAGCGGGCTGAACTACACCGTCGAACTGCGGTCGCCGCTCACCGCGCCGGGCGTGGACGTGAAGGAGGGCGAGTACCTGCTGGCCGTCCGCGGCGTCGAATTGAAGGTGCCGACGGAAGTGTTCAGCCTGTTCGAGAACACCGCCGGGAAGACGGTCGAACTGACCGTCGGGCCGACCCCGGACGGCAAGAACAGCCGCGTCGTGACCGTCGAGCCGCTGGCCAATGAACTGGCTCTGCGCAACCGCGAGTGGGTGGAAGGCAACCTCCGCAAGGTGGAGAAGGCGACCGGCGGCAAGGTCGGCTACGTCTATGTACCGGACACCGCCGCCCAGGGCGTGGCGTACTTCAAGCGGTACTTCTACCCGCAGGTGGACAAGGACGCGCTCGTCATCGACGAGCGGTTCAACAGCGGCGGGCAGATCGCCGACTACTACATCGAGGCCCTCACCCGGCCGTTCGCCAGCTACTGGGCACCCCGGTACGGGGCCGAGTGGCGGTCGCCGAGCGCGGCCGTGTTCGGGCCGAAGGTGATGATCGCCGACGAGAGCGCCGGCAGCGGCGGCGACATGCTGCCGTACATGTTCAAGAAGTTCAAGGTCGGGCCGGTGGTCGGCAAGCGGACGTGGGGCGGCCTCGTCGGCGTCAGCGGCTACCCGGTGCTGATGGACGGCGGCACCGTCACCGCGCCGAGCTTCGCCATCTGGACGCCGGAGGAGGGGTTCGTCGTCGAGAACGAAGGCGTCGCCCCGGACTACGATGTGGAGATGTGGCCGAAGGATGTGATCGCCGGGAAGGATGCGCAATTGGAGAAGGCCATCGAGCTGGCGCTGGAGGCGCTGAAGAAGCAGCCGAAGACCGAGATCAAGCGGCC
>JAYUFU010000156.1:0-6504 GCA_043738505.1 Fimbriiglobus sp.
GCCGTGTGGCTGACGGCCGACGCCGACAAGAGCAAGGAGTTCCTGCCGAAGGTGCAGATGTCGGTGAAGTACGAGAACACCGCGCTGGCGGTGCTGGGCGACACGTCCGGGCCGAAGGGGTGGGGCGTCAACCCGGACGCGCACCTGACGGTGGTGGTGGTGTCGGCCGACGGCACGGTGGCCAAGGCGTTCGCCTACGAGAGCGTGAACGGCACCGACGCGAAGGCCGTCGAGGAGGCGCTCAAGAAGGCGGTCGGGAAGAAGTGAACCGAGCAAAGAAGAACTCACCACAGAGACACAGGGACACAGAGAAGACGAGAAGAATTCTGTATTTGGAAGATTCTTTCTTGCCTTCTCTGTGTCCCTGTGTCTCTGTGGTTAGCTCCTGCTTCCTATTTCTTCGCCGCGAAGCACAGCAGCTGCTTGGCCGTCTGGACGAACACGGCCCCGCCGCTGATGGCCGGGGTGCCCATGCACTCGGCCTTCAACTCGGTCACGCTCAACTCCTCTTCGCTGTCCCCGCCGGCCTTCAGCACGGTCAGCACGCCGGCGTCGCCCAGCACGTACACCTTGCCGTCGCCGGCCACCGGCGAGGCGTACATCGTCCCCTGCTTGCCCTTCAGCGTGTACGCCCAGACTTCCTTGCCCGTCTTGGCGTCGGCGCTGAACACCCGGCCGGCGGCGACGGCGTACACCCGCCCGTCGAAGTACAGCGGCGAGGCGTACCCGCTGCGGTACTTCGGCGAGGTCCAGACTTCCTCCAGCTTGCCGTCGCCCGGCTTGAACACGCTCACCCCGCCGGTCGGCACCACCAGCAGGCCCTCGGCGAGCGTCGGCGTCGTCGCCCCGCCGCCGGCCGCCTTGTGGCTCCACTTCTTCTTGCCGGTGGACAGGTCGTAGGCGGTCACGTCCTTCGGCCCCTGTTGCAGCACCTCGGCGTCCGAACTGGTCAGTTCGCGGACGACGGGCGTGGCCCAGTTGATGTCGCGCGGCCGCTCGGTCTTCCACAGGTTCTTGCCGGTGCCGGTGTCCAGTGCGGCGATGAACGACTCGCCGGCGCTGTCCATCGGCACGATCAACTTGCCCTTCACGAGGGCCGGCGACGACGCCAGGCCGAGCTGGTTCGAGATGGTCGGGTAGTCGCCCACCAAGGAGCGGTACCAGAGCAGCTTGCCGGCGTGGTCGAACGCGACCAGGTCGCCGGTGGCGAACAGCGTGTACACGCCCTTCTCGTCGGCCACGGGGGTCATCGCGGCCATCGCCGATTTCGGGTGGCAGGCGGTGCTACCGGTGGCGGCGAGTTGGCGGTGCCACAGCCTCTTGCCGGTGGCGGCGTCGAAGGCGACGACGTGCAGCCGGTCCTGCCGCTCGCCGCTGCTGCACGCGACGTACACCTTGCCGCCGAACGCGATGGGCGACGCGACGCTCCGACCGGGCAGGTCGGCGGCCCACTTCTGCGTGGTCGCGTCGAACTTCTCCGGCAGGTTCTTGTCGCCCGACACGCCCGACCCGTTCGGCCCGCGGAACTGCGGCCAGTCGGCGACGGCGGGCGCGGCGCACACCAGCGTCATCAGAAGCGCTTTCATTCCTTGCCCTCCTTCTTGGCGGCCGGCTTGCGTGCGCCCAGTTCGGCGACGGCTTCCTTGCCGTCCTTCACCAGCCGCTGCCGGACGGCCAGCTTGCCGCCGGTGGCGTCGCACAGGCGGGCGCTGAACCCCCACGCCTGCGCCCAACTGTCCTTCTGGTTGTTCTGGCACACCTTCAGCAGGATCGTGTTCGCGCCTTTCTTCAACGTGAAGACGGCGATGTGCTGGTCCATCGACTGGCCGTGGTGGTACTCCTCGCGGGCCAGCAGCTCCTTGCCGTTGACGACGAACTTGACGGCGTTCTGGCTGGCCACCCGCAGCTGCGCCGGCGTGTCGGCGTCGGCCACGATCTCGGCGTAGGCGTACCCCACGGCGTCCATGTGCTTGCCGAGGGCCTCGTTCAGGTTGATGGTGCCGTAGTTCTGGTCGGACTGCGTGTGGACCCAGCCGAGCTTGGCGTCGCCGTATTTGGCGGCCAAATCCACGGCCTTCTCCGGCGGGTGCGCGACGGCGTAGCCGGCCCCGGCCTTGTTGTCGAACGGCCCGACGGCGTGCCACTCGGTGACGTATCCGAAGTGCTTGGTGATGTCCGGCTCGGCCTTCTGGTTCTTCAGCTCTTTGGCGATCTGCTCGACCTGATCCTTGTCGCGGGCGGCGGCGAACAGGTCTTTCAGCACGGCCACATCGGGCAGGCTGCTCCGCGTCGTCTGCCGCACGAACAGGGTGTCGATGGCGCTGCGGCGGAGGACGAGACTGGGGTCGGTGACGAACTTCGGCAGCAGGGCGGCGGCGGCGGCGGCGTTCTGTTTGCCCAGCCAGGCGAAGGCGATCTCGCGGGCCTCCGGGTGTCGCTTGGCGTCGGTGACGAACGCCGTCAGCGCCGCCTCGTCGAGTTTCCGCCCGGCGGCCAACTCGCCCTCGGCGATGGCGTCGGCGGCGGTGCGGAGCCAGTTGGCGGCGGTCGGGGTGCCGCCGTCGAACGCGGCCAGCGTCGGCACCAGCGCGTCCGCGCCGGCGGCCACGACGACGGTCCACGCCTTGGCGGCTTCGGCGTTGCCGTCGCCTTCCTTCTTCACGGCGCGGAGGGCCTTCAGCGCGTCCGCCACGCCGGGCGGGTCGGCGTCGGCGAGGCCGGGTAGCGCCAGGAGCAGGACCAGACAGGATCGCATGGGGGGACTCCGTGGGAAGGAGGGCAGCCCCGACATCTTCCGGCATCGTCGGCCGTGAGGCAAGGTCGGTGGCGGGAGGGGCGTGTCTCAGTTTGTCGCCGTTCGCTCCGCGCCCGTCAGGCAGTCCAATCGACCCAGGCCAGTCCGGGGATGCGGCCGAAATCGCGGGCGTTGTTCGTGACGACGGTCGCGGCCGATTCCAGGGCCATCGCACCGAGGCGCAGGTCGTCGGAGCCGACGTTGAGCTTCAGTTTCTTGAGCGAGGCGTACCGGTGGATCGCCGGCTCGGAAATGGGCACGAGGGGAAATCGCGCCAGGTACGCCACGCCATCCGTCAGCAGCCGGGCGATGTGGGCCTGTTCCTCGGGCGCTCGGGCCTGACGGAGCAGGTGGAACCAGCCGCCGAGTGATTCCTCGACGTTCACCGAACAGATCGCCACGACCTCGGTGGCATGGGCCGCGAGTGCCGCCGTCACCTTCGGGTGATTCCGCTGAAGGTGGGTGATCGTGGTCGTGTCGAGAAGGAAAAGTGCCATCACTCGTCGTCCGGCACGGCGTTGCGGGTGCGGCGGTACTCGTCGATGGCGTCGAGATAGCGGTCGAACATCGGGTTCGCGCGGATCCGTTCGCCGGCCGCCGCGAGGCCATCGAGGTCGGGCACCGTGAGCGTGCGGAGTTTGCCGCCGGCGCGGAGGCGGTCGCCGAGCAACGTGCCCAGCGCCTCGACGGCCGCGTCCTCCGTCGGGCCGTCGGCGGACAGCGGGCACGGGGACAGTGTGGTCGCGCGGAAGTGGGACGCGAACGGTTCGACGAGGACGGCGATTTCCATGGCGCGCGACTCCGAGAGAATGACGGATTATACCGTCGCGGGTGAGGATAGGAGCCGGCCGCGCGGCGGGAAATGGGCAGTCGCGTGTCTGCGACTCACCCCGAAACCCCGCGCGCGGCCGCGGCCACGGCGGCGAACAGGTCGTCCTCCTGCGCGGCGAACACGGTGCGGAGGTCGAGCAGGAAGCGGCCGTCGTGGATGCGGCCGACGACAGCGGGCGTGCCACTCCGCAACCGTGCCGCGAACGTGTCCTCGCTCATCCCGACGACGGTCACGGCGATCACCGCCGTCGGCACGGCCTCGTCCGGCAGCGACCCGCCGCCGACGTAAGCCACATCGTCCCGCACTTCCACCGACGCCAGTTCGGGCAGTTCCAGCAGCCGCGCGGCGAAGGCCCGGCACCGCTCCCGCAACTCCGCCAGCGAGGTCGTCAGCATCCGCAGCGTCGGGATTTCGCGGAGCGCCTTCGCCGGGTCGCGGTACAGCCGCAGCGTCGCCTCCAGCGCCGCCAGAGTCACCTTGTCCAGCCGGAAGGCGCGCATCAGCGGGTCGCGCTCGATCTTCCGGATGAGGGCCGCTTTCCCGGCGATGATGCCGGCCTGCGGGCCGCCGAGCAGCTTGTCGCCGCTGAACAGCACCAGATCGGCCCCGGCGCGGATGCCGGCGCGGACGAGCGGCTCGCCGGGCAACCCGAACGGCGTCAGGTCCACCGTCGCCCCGCTGCCGGCGTCGTCCACCACGGGGATGCCGTGCTTCGCGCCGAGGGCGGCCAGCTCCTCGATGCCGGGCGTCTCGGTGAACCCGCGGATGCGGTAGTTGCTGGTGTGAATCCGCATCAGCAGGCCGGTGTTCGGCGTGATCGCCGCCTCGTAGTCCGCCGCGCGGGTGATGTTCGTCGTGCCCACTTCGCGGAGGGTGGCCCCGCTCACGGCCATGATGTCCGGGATGCGGAAGCTGCCGCCGATCTCGATGAGCTGCCCGCGCGAGACGATCACCTCCTTCCCCATCGCCAGCGCCCGCAGCGTGATGACGGTGGCCGCCGCGCAGTTGTTGACGACGGTGGCCGCCTCCGCGCCGGTGATGCGCGTCACGCCGTCGCGGATGGGGTCTTGCCGGCTCGACCGCTTGCCGGTGTCCAGGCTCATTTCCAGGTTCAGGTAGCCGCGCGCCGCCCGATACCCGGCGAGCGCGGCCGACTCGTGGACCGGCGACCGGCCGAGGTTGGTGTGCAGCACGATGCCGGTGGCGTTGACGACGGGCCGCAGGAAGGGTTGCCCGTCGGCGTCCAGCCGCGCGACGACGGCGGCGGCGACGGCGTCCAGTGACACGTCGGTGTCACCGGCCGTCAGCCGCGCGCGGGCGGCGTCCAGTTCGGCCCGCACCGCCGCCGTGATGTCGTCCGGGGCGTGGCCGTCCCGCACGGCGACCACCGCCGGATGCGCCAGTACCCGCGACACCGGCGGCAAGTTGCGGAACGGGTTGTCGGGCATGACGTTCACGCGATGACGGAGAGAATTCAATCGAAGAGGGAACACGGATGACACGGATCAAAGCCGGGATGAGGAGGATCGGAATTCAGGGGCCGGGAGACAGGAATCAGGGAGGCAATGCGGTGTCTTCTTCTGCCCGCCTCCTGACTTCTGTTCCCTGTCTCCTGATGATGGATCCTCTTCATCCCGGCTTGGATCCGTGTCATCCGTGTTCCTCTTGTTGAACGGTCTGCCCGCCTACCCGACAGGCAGCGGCACGAAGCGCCGCAGCAGACGCACGGCGGCGGCCAGGTCGCCGAGGCGGTCGTCGCCGGCCGTGCGCTCGACGCAGACGAAGCCGCCGAACTCCAGCACGTCCAGCGACACGCAGAAGGTCATCCAGTCCACGTCGCCGGCCCCCAGCGCCACCTCTTGCGGGCCGCTGCTCGCGCTCACCCGGCGGGCGTCGCGGGCGTGGACGTGGCCGAGCTGCTTCGCCAGCGCGGACAGGCTCGTCAGCGGGTCGTGGCCGTTGACGACGAAGTTGGCCGGGTCGAAGTTCACCGCCAGGCTGCCGGTGTCGAACGCGACCAGGTAGTCGCGGGTCTTCTCGGCGGCATCGAGGCCGGCGTCGAGGCAAAGCGCGACGCCGATTCGGTCGCCGAAGCTGGCCAGGGCGGTGAGCGACTCGCGGAGCGTGACCGACCGCTCCGGCGGGGTGCCGAAGGTGAACGCGACTTTCGGTTCGGCGGAGGCAGCGGGTTCGGGCGGGATCGCCGGCATCGGCACGATCAGCTTGCGGCAGCCGAGGTCGCGCGCGAACGCCATCGTCTTCTGGACGAACTCGATCCGCTGGTGCTGGCGGTCGAAGGCGTCCAGCCCTTCGCGGATGGGGCAGTGGACGGCCGCGAGGTCGAGGCTGAACGACTTCAGCAGCGTGCGGAGTTCGCGGCGGGCGGTGTCGCCGAGGGCGTCCGGCGCGAGCGGCCCGGCGGCGTCGAACTGGATGCCCTGCACGCCCAGCTTGGCCGCCTCGTGCAGCGCCTGGCGGACGGGCAGGCCGGTGCTTTCCGCGACGAGGCCGAGTTTGTAGCGGGTCATGGGGGATCTCGAACGGATGGTCACCGCCAGCGACCACAGCGAGGCAACGACCTCGCGCAGCGCGGCGTCGGTACGGGCGCGATCGAGCTGGGTGGCGACGCTGCGCAGGCCGAGATACTGGCCGGCTTCCGGCGTGAACGCCTCCGGCGCGATCATCAGCGCCTCCAGCGCGAAGGCGACCTGGCTGTTCTGGGTAGCGTCGAGCGCGAGAATCCGCCGCTGCTCGATCAGCGCGCGCGGCAGCGGCTTGGTGAACAGCCGTTCCGGCAGCCGGGTGTTGAACGGCTCGCTCTTGCCCTCATTGCCGGATTCGTCCTTCGCGGTCAGCGTCAGCGTCACATCGGCGCCGG
>JAYUFU010000157.1:0-18487 GCA_043738505.1 Fimbriiglobus sp.
GGCCGGGTTCGACGCGGCGGCCGTGGTCGAAGTGGTCGAACACCTCGACCCGCCCCGGCTGACCGCCTTCGAGCGGGTGCTGTTCGAGTTCGCCCGGCCCGCCACCGTGGTGCTGACCACTCCCAACCGGGAGTACAACGAGACGTGGGAGTCGCTCCCGGCCGGCGAATTCCGCCACGCCGACCACCGCTTCGAGTGGACGCGCGCGGAGTTCCAAACCTGGGCGACCAGTGTCGCCGGGCGGTTCGGCTACGCCGTGCGGTTCGTCGGTGTTGGCGAGGAACATGTGGACCTCGGCTCGCCCACCCAGATGGGGGTGTTCACCAAGTCATGACCGTCACCATCCCGAAGCTGTCGCTGGTCGTGCTGGTCGGCCCGAGCGGGTCGGGCAAGAGTACGTTCGCGCGGCGGCACTTCCGGCCGACGGAGGTTCTCTCCTCCGACGCCTGCCGGGCGATGCTGTGCGACGACGAGAACGACCAGGCGATCACGGCCGAGGCGTTCGCCCTGTTGCACCACGTCGCGGCGAAGCGGCTGGCCCTCGGCAAGCTCGTCGTCGTGGACGCCACCAACGTGCAGCCGGAGGCCCGCGCGCCGCTGGTCGCCCTGGCCCGGACGTTCCACGTCCTGCCCATCGCCGTGGTGTTGAACCTGCCTGAAGCCGTCTGCCACGAGCGGAACCGCGAGCGGCCGGACCGCGCGTTCGGCCCGCACGTCGTCCGCAACCAGCACTCGCAACTGCGGCGGTCGCTCCGGCACCTGAAGAAGGAGGGCTTCCGCCAAATCGTCGAACTCCACACGCCGGAAGAGATCGAAGCCGCCACCGTCGAGCGGGTGCCGCTGTGGACCGACCGCTCGCACGAGACCGGCCCGTTCGACCTCATCGGCGACATCCACGGCTGCGCCGACGAACTGGAACAATTGCTCACACTCCTCGGCTACGAGCCGTTTGCCGTCAATGCGCCCGAACCGGGCTGGGGTGTCGTTTCCTTCCGACACCCGGCCGGGCGGAAAGCCGTGTTCCTGGGCGACCTCGTGGACCGCGGGCCGCGCGTCCTCGACACCCTTTCCATCGTCCGCAACATGGTGGTGGAAGGGTCGGCCCTGTGCGTGCCCGGTAACCACGACGCCAAGCTGCTGAAGAAGCTTCAGGGCCGGGATGTCAAAGTGACGCACGGGCTGGCCGAAACGCTGGCCGAGATCGACGCCCTGCCGGACGACGTGCGGCCGGCGTTCACGTCGTCGCTGACGGCATTCCTCGACGGTCTGGTCAGCCACTTCGTCCTCGACGGCGGCAAGTTGGTGGTCGCGCACGCCGGGATGAAGGCGGAGAAGCAGGGGCGGGCGTCGCGCCAGGTGCGGGACTTCGCCCTGTACGGCGAGACGACCGGGGAGACGGACGAGTTCGGCCTGCCGGTGCGGTTCGATTGGGCGAAGGAATACCGGGGGACTGCAATGGTCGCCTACGGCCACACGCCGACGCCCGAACCGGAGTGGCTGAACCGGACAATCTGCCTGGACACCGGCTGCGTGTACGGCGGCAAGCTCACCTCGCTGCGGTATCCGGAGCGGGAACTGGTCTCGGTGCCCGCGGCGCGGACGTACTGCGAACCGACCCGGCCGTTCCTTCTTCCACCCGTCGCCGCGCTCGCCGCGCAGCAGGCCGACGACGAGGTGCTGGACGCGGCCGACGTGACCGGCAAGCGGGTGGTCGCCACCCGGCTGCGGGGGAACGTGACGATCCGCGAAGCGAACGCCACCGCCGCACTGGAGGTGATGAGCCGGTTCGCCGCGAACCCGAAGTGGCTGATCTACCTGCCGCCGACCATGTCGCCGTGCGAGACGAGCGCGGAGCCGGGCCTGCTCGAACACCCGGCCGAGGCGTTCACCTACTTCCGCAATCAGGGCGTGGAGCAGGTGGTGTGCGAGGAGAAGCACATGGGGTCGCGGGCCGTTGTCACCGTCTGCCGGGACGCGGACGCCGCGAGGCAGCGGTTCGGCGTTCTCGAAGGCGAGGCCGGCATCGTCGTCACCCGCACCGGCCGCCGGTTCTTCAGTGACGCGGCCTTGGAAGCGGCCTTCCTCGACCGGGTGCGGGCGGCGGTCACCGCCTCCGGCCTGTGGGAATCGTTGGAACCCGACTGGCTCTGCCTCGACTGCGAACTGATGCCGTGGTCGGCGAAGGCGCAGGAACTGTTGAAGACGCAGTACGCGGCCGTCGGCGCGGCCGGCCGGTCGGCGTTGCCCACGGCGGTGGCCGCGCTGGCCAAGGCGACGGAGCGGCTGACCGGGGACGAGCGGGAGAAGGCGGAACGGCTGCTGGCCGAGACGCGGAGCAAGGAAGACCACGTCGCGCGGTTCATCGCGGCGTATCGGCAATACTGCTGGCCAGTGAACGCACTCGCCGACCTGAAGTTGGCCCCGTTTCACCTGCTGGCGTCCGAAGATCATGTCCACGCCGACAAGCCGCACAACTGGCACCTGGAAACGCTGGCGACTCTCTGCCGTGCCGACCCGGAACTCCTGCTGGCGACGGGCAACCAACTGGTGGACGTGACCGACCCGGCGAGCGTGGCGGACGGCGTGGCGTGGTGGACCGACTTGACCAACCGTGGTGGCGAGGGGATGGTGGTGAAGCCGCTCGATTTCGTCGCGGGGGGCAAGAAGGGGCTGATCCAGCCGGCGGTGAAGTGCCGGGGCCGGAGTACCTGCGGCTCATCTACGGCCCGGACTACGACACCGAAGCCAACTTGACCCGACTGCGGAGCCGCGGGCTGGCCGGCAAGCGGTCGCTGGCTCTGGGCGAGTTCGCCCTGGGAATCGAAGGGCTGGAGCGGTTCGTCCGCCGGGAGCCGCTGCGGCGCGTCCACGAGTGCGCGTTCGCCGTCCTCGCCCTGGAGAGCGAGCCCGTCGACCCCCGCCTGTGACGGCCTCCCCACTGGCTCTCGGGCCGGGAACCCGGTAAGGAAAGCGTCGGCGACCGGATCGAGTTCCGGCGGCCGTCACCACCCGGATCGCGCGATGCTCCCCGCCCGCCGGCTGATCGGCACCCACGACGTGCTGCTCGTCACCCTGGACACGCTGCGGTACGACGTGGCCGTCGAGTCCCTGGCGGCCGAGCGCACGCCAAACTTGGCGGCGGTGATCGGGCCGACTGGGTGGGAGAAGCGGCACACGCCGGGCAGTTTCACCTACGCCGCGCACGCCGCCTTCTTCGCCGGCTTCCTGCCGACCCCCGCCCGCCCCGGCCGCCACCCGCGCCTGTTCGCCCTCGCCTTCCCGGGCAGCGAGACCGCCACGGACGACACCGCCGTGTTCGACGCGCCCGACCTCGTCACCGGCTTCCGCCTTGCGGGGTACCGTACGATCTGCGTCGGCGGGGTCGGCTTCTTCAGCAAGCAGTAGCTGATCGCGTCGGTGCTGCCGAACCTGTTCGACGAGAGCCACTGGTCGCCGGAGTTGGGCGTCACCGACCCGCGCTCGGCTGAACACCAGGTCGATTTTGCGCTCGCGCGGGCGGCGACGGTGCCGGTCGGGCGGTAGGTGTTCCTTTTCGCGAACGTGTCCGCCATCCACCAGCCGAACCGCTTCTACCGGCCGGACGCGACGAAGGACAACCCGGACACGCACCCCGCCGAGGTGAATACGATGCGGCGCGATCTGGCATCAGTAACCCGACGAATGGCCCATGCAGGGCCCCACGAGACGGCGTGCGGGCGCGCGACCGAGTGCGGCGGCGAGAGCGACACAAGCAAAGTCCGGTCCCCGTGAGAACATCGTCGTACATTGTGGAGAGTCATCCGCTGCCACCTGTTTCGAATCGGGGAAGGGCCGACACATGGCGAACCAGCCGGCGAAACCCAATCGGGGGGTGGGGGGCAGCGGGGCGGCCGGCAAGGGGCCTGCGAAGAAGACCGGCAAAGGCGCGAAGAAGGTGGCCAAGCAGCCGACGCGGACGAGTGGGACGGGGGCAGCGCGAACACGATCAAAGTCCGCGGCCAAGAAGCCCGTCAAGCGAACGCCGTCAGCTCGCAAGCCCACCTCGGCGACCGGTCTCGCGGCGACCCCATACGCCTTCTCGCCGCCCGTTGCACCGCGTCCGGAACAGTTGCCCCTGTCCGATCCGAACTGGTCGTGGGAGGGGTTTCAGGCCTTCTGCCTGGAGTTGGTCTCGCTCATTCCGATCACGGATCGAGCCGGCCGGAACCACCACTTCGGGAAACAAGGGGATCCGCAGGGCGGGATAGACCTTTTCGCCGACATGAGGAGCAGCGAACACTGGGGGTTCCAGTGCAAGAAGGAGAAGCGATTTGGGAAAGCCGACGCCCAGAAGGCGATCATGGCCACGACTTATAAGGCGAAGAAGTTCGTCATCCTGCTCAGCATCGAGGCGACCGCTGCCGTCCGCACGCTCATGCGGAGGCGGAGGAAGTGGTACCTGTGGGATGTTCGGGATATCTCCCAGAGAGTTCGCCAACTGCCTCTCGACGACGCCCGCCGACTGCTCGACGCGCATTTCGGTCCGCCGTGGCGGCGGGCGTTCCTCGGCCTCACCGCGGCCAGTACCTTTCCCACCGCAGACGCCTACTTCCGACCCCTGCTCGACCCGGCCAACCTGTTCCGCCACACCTGGGCACTGATCGGACGGGGCGCTTTCGTCGATCGGCTTCACGCCTTCGTCGATGCGGGCGGCCCGTGCGCCGCCGTGGTGCTCGGGCGGGGCGGGATCGGCAAGACGAAGTTGCTCCACGCCTTCTCCCAGGGTTTCGAGGCCCGTCACCCCGAATGGCGGCTGTTCTTCCTGGCAGAGGGGCTCGCGGTCACCCCGGAGAGCCTCGACGATCTGCCCGCCGCCCCGTCCGTCGTCGTCGTGGACGACGCCCACCGCCGGAGCGACGACGTGGCCGCCCTGCTCGCGCTCCTTCAACAGCGAACGCACCCCTTGAAGGTCGTGCTGGTGGCCCGCCCGCAAGGAGGCGACCACCTCGACACCCTGCTCCACCGCGCGGGGATTGACGCCCGGCGAATCGCCCGGCTGGGAACGGTCGGGGACTTGAGCCGCGAGGACGCGACCGCACTCGCCCGCCAGGCTCTCGGCGAGGAACACGCCGGGTTGGCGGACCGCCTGGCCGAGGCGACAAGGGATTGCCCGCTGGTCACCGTCGTTGGCGGCCAACTCCTCGCCCGGCGGGGCGTGGACCCGCTGCTGCTTGAGCGGCAGGACGACTTCCGGCAGGCCGTCCTGGCGGCGTTCCACGACGTGGTGATCGGCGAGGTGGGCCGCCTCGTCGAGCCGAGGTTGTGCCGGCGACTGCTCGCGGTGCTGGCCGCGGTCGCGCCGATCCGGCCGGCGGACGAACTGTTCCACCGGACTGCCGCCACCTTCTTGGGCGTCAGTCCCCAGGACGTAGCCGAAGCGATCGACACCCTCGAGCGGCACGGCGTCCTCCTCCGCCGCGGCTACTCGCTCCGCCTCACGCCCGACGTCCTCGCCGACCACGTCCTTCATGCCGCCTGCTTCTCGACGCGGGGCGAGCCGACCGGGTTCGCGCCGCGCGTGTACGAGGCGTTCGCGGCCGCCTACCTGCCCCAGGTCCTCGGAAACCTGGCCGAACTCGACTGGCGGGTTCGCCTCACCACCGACGAGCAAACGGATCTCATCACCGAAATCTGGGTGCGAATCGAGGAGGCGTTCCGGGCGGCCCCACACGCGGGCCGCTGTCGGGTTCTCGATGGCCTCCGGGATGTCGCCTACTTTCAGCCGGGGCGGATGATCGCGCTGGTGCAGTACGCCCTGCGGAACCCGGCGACCGCCCCCGACGGCGAACTCCACACCTCCTTCCTTCCCCTCACCCACGCGGACGTCGAGCACCACCTGCCCGAGTTGCTGAAGCGGATCGCGTACACGCCGGAGTACGTCCCCGCCTGCGCCGACCTGCTCTGGGAACTGGGTCGCGACGATGACCCGACTGGACGCGGCGGCGAGTCCGCCGCGAGCGTCCTGCTTGATCTGGCAAGCTACCGGGTCGGGAAGCCGATCACCATGAACCGCGACGTGGTGGACGCCGTGGGCCGGTGGCTCCGGGAGCCGGACGCCCACGACCACCGGCTGTCGCCGCTCGACGTCCTTGACCCGGTGTTCGCCAAGACGGGGGAGACGACCTACTCGGTGGGATATCGGATCCGGATCCAGTCGTTCCAGGTGAACCGGGACGCGGTCGCCGACCTCCGCGGGACCGCCCTGGGCCTCGTGCGCGCGTGCGCGGCCTCCCCCCGTGCGGACGTCGTCCTCAGGGCCGTGGCCAGTCTCGAGCGGGCACTCCGGCCCCCCGTGCCGATCCACAACTTGGTCGTCACGAACGAGGATCACGCGGGGTGGGTGCCCGAGCAATTGGCCGTCATCGACGTGTTCGCCGAAGTGGTGCGAAACTCCGCCAGTGCCGCCGTCCACTGGAGAGTTTCGGACGTCCTGTCCTGGTACGCCCGGTACGGTGCGGCGGATGTGAGGCGGGCGGCCGCCGCCGCGGTCGTCGCCATCCCGGACACGTTCGACCTGCGGCTCACCCGCGAGCTGGTCCGTGGGCACTTCTCGACCGACCTCCCCGCCGACGACGGGGGTACGCCCGGGGATGTCCACCAACACCTGGCCCGCCAGGCCGAGCGTCGTCACCGGGTTGCCGCCGACTGCTGGGAGCGGTTCCCGGAGGCCGACACGTGCCTCTCGGACTTATCCTCTCGATTGCGGGATCTCCGGACGGTGGGGTGGCGGCCCAGCCGGGGCCGTTCCTCGACGCCCTCCTCCGGGCGCGACCGGATCGTGCCGCCAAGTGTTGCGAGCGCGTCCTTCGGGATCCGGACGGCCTCCTCGCGGAGTTCTTCGGCGTCTTCCTGACTCGCGTCCGGGGGACGGATGTCGGTGCCGCCGTTTCCCTGGCCAATCGGGTCCTGGACGGCGGGAGCGCCGTCCTTTGCCGCAGCGTGGCGGGCGAGTACGGGCACGGGATCGCCTGGCCGGACGAGCCGAGCGCCGACGACCTCGCGGTCCTGGGCCGACTCCTCGGCCACGCCGACGTGGCGACGCGGGCGACGACCGTGGGGGCACTGCGGCGGCTGGGTCACGTGAATCCGGCGGTCGCCGTCACGCTCGCCCGGAGCCTGGAGGTGGGGGCGGACGCCGTCTTGGCCGATGAGATGTGCGGGCTATTCCACGCGGACCACGGCATCCCGCCCGCCTCGCTGTCGGACGACGACATCGTGACGCTTCTTGCGAAGCTCGACGGCGTGACCCGCCTGGCCTCCCGTGTCCAGGAGTTCCTGGCGGCCGTCACGGCGCGCTGCCCGCGTGAAGTCGCGGACCTGCTGTTCGCCCGGGTCGATCGCGGGGACGAGCGGTACGACGGCGATTTCGAGCCGCTGCCGAGGTTGGGGTTCCACCACCGGTTGACTGGATTGACGCATGGCCCCGAGTACGGATCGCTTCTGGTCCGGATCCGCGACCGCGCCTCGACGCGGAACCGCGGCCGCCGGTACTGGATCACCAGGCTGTTCGCGGAGGTGTCGTCCGGGTACGGGGGCGGAGCTTGGCGGTCCTCGGCGAGTGGATCGACTCGGGCGACGCGGTCATGGTCGAGGCCGCCGCGTCGCTGCTGCGCGAGGCCCCAGCGTCGTTCGTGTTCGACCAGTTCGATTTCGTGGCCAATGCTCTCACCAAGGCGCATTCCCTCGGGGATGTGTGCCACCGGGCCGTGGCCTCTCACCTCCGCGCCTCCGCCGTCGAACACGTCCGCAGCCGGCAGGGTGCCGGCGCGTTCCCGCAGGATGAGCAACTTCGCGACAGTGCCGACGAGGCGGCCGGGAGGGCGCGGCCCGGCACCCCGGTCCGCCAATTCTTCGAGGAGTTGAGCCAGACCGCCGGGGAGAACATCCGCCAAACGCACCTCCAGGACGAGGAGGTAGGCGTGTAGTTTGACTGACGCCGATGTCGAGAGGCCAACGAGTTGAATTCCTTGCGATTACCAGTGAGTTGGCTCGTTCGGCAGCCCCGGTCAACGAGTATGGGTGTCGAATAATTCTTGCTGCGAGTCGCCTTCCCTTCGAAATCAGAAGGTTCGGCTGGCGGAAAATCGGCATCAGTCGAATTGAGGATAACTCCAGCGCGGCCCGCCAAGGCATTCCGTCCGGCGGAACAGCAAGGTAGGATACGTGCCTTCCGGACGTGACAGACGCGATCTCGAAATGCTCTGTCTTGGCCGGTCCGAACGCTACTAGGATTGGTACAGCAATCCGTCTGTCAGGAGAGAAGCATGGCCGCGAACGTGGGGCTTCTCAGCACGGGAGATCGAGAAGCGGCGATTGCCGTCATCAAGAGGCGACTGACCAGCGATGACGTGCGCGCGTTTTTTTCATGCGCTAACGGGGAGCCGCTCACAGGGGCGGTCTGTCGAATGGATCGTCTCTGAGGCCGAGAACAGCGGTGGCAAAAGCAGCGGAAGACTCCGAAGCCGGTTGCCGGACGACCAACTTGTGCCGTTCCTGATTGACTTTGCCGGGGTCGATCTGCTCTCGAACCGGGAACTCCGGAAGAAACTTGCTCGTTGCGCCACCGCCCCGGAACGCGACGAGCTGCATGATTTCAAATCGGCCACTCGCGGGCGTGGAGGGGCGGAGAGCGTCGCTCGCGCGGTGGCGGAGCGCAAGTGGCATCCTGGAAAGTCATGGGCCAAGCACTTCACAAAGACGCTGGGCTTTCCGGCATCGTTTGCCGGGTTTTCGGGATCTCCGAGCGAACCCGACTCGATTGAGATCCAGCCATTCCGTCCGCTGCCAGAACTTGAAGCCTTCCAGGTCGAACTGCTGAAACCGATTTGGGAGGTGTTTTCATCTCGCGCGGGCAGCAACCGGGCAATTCTGACCCTCCCCACAGGCGCAGGCAAGACCCGCACGACGGTCGAAGCGATCTTCAACTGGTATCTCCAGACGCCTGAACGGGGCACGGTGCTGTGGATCGCACAGAGCGAAGAGCTCTGTGAACAAGCGGTGCAGGCCTTCCGCGAAGTGTGGATAGATTTCGGCCATCGCGACTCGAACGTCCGCGAGTCACTCCAGTTGCACCGCCTGTGGGGTGCAAACAAGAAGATCCCGGAGCAGGCGAACATCGTCGTGGCCAGCATTCAGATGCTCTACGCGATCGTTTCCGAGGAAGATGATCCCAGGCATGATGAGCTGGCCGAACTCGCCAACGATCTCTGTCTGGTTGTCGTCGACGAGGCGCACCGGATACCGGCCCCGAGCTACACCGAAGTCCTTGGCTTCATCGGTATCAACGTGGCGCGGGGGAAGACCTCGGAGCTTCCCCTCCTCGGCCTGACCGCGACGCCGTTTCGCGGTGCCGATGCCGAAACGCAGTCCCTCGTGAACAAGTTCAACGGCAAACTCATTCGACCGCTTTCTCTGTCGCAAGACCCTGTCGCGGACTTACGGACCAAAGGGGTGCTTTCCCGCCCCGTGCACGAGGTTTTGCAGGCCGGAGGCGGACCGATCAGCCTGGATGCGAATCCGCAATACAGGGACTACTTTGAAAGGTTCAATGATTTCCACCCGGACCTTCTTGGGGCGCTGGGAGAGGAGAGTGGGCGAAACAAGCAGATTCTTGATCGGCTTTGCCTGATGCCCGCCGAGTGGCCGGTACTCTTCTTCGGCTGCTCGGTCGAACACGCGACCGCGATGGCCGTCCTGCTGCGCAGAAAGGGCCGAACTGCAGCGACGGTTACCGGGAACACACGCGCCGCGACCCGCAGAGCACTCATCGAGGAGTTCCGGGCCGGGCGGATCAGCACGCTGTGTAACTACGGTGTGTTGACCACAGGTTTCGACGCCCCGAAGGTGCGTGCTCTGGTTATCTCTCGCCCCACGGCAAGCCCGGTCCTCTACGAACAGATGATCGGGCGCGGTATGCGAGGACCTCGCTTCGGCGGAACGGAACAATGTCTCGTCATCGACGTGGTTGACAACATCCGCTTCGGCGGACAGATGGCCTTTACCCGCTACCAGGAGTATTGGGAGTGATCGGCTGGTCACCCCGAATACGGGTGTGGTGATCGGCATCTAATACAGGTCCACTTCGGCTTCCAATTCTGGTCCACGGTGAGGGGTCATAGCGGGGTCACTTCTTGGCCTTCGGGGTGGCTTTCGCCGGGCGGTCGTCCTTCGCTTTCATCGACTCGCGGAAGCGGTCACTTTCGCCGTTCATGTCGAACAGGTGGCACCGGTGGGTCAGCCGGTCGAGCAGCGCCGCCGTCATCCGTTCCCCCTGGAACACGCTCCCCCACTCGCTGAACGGCAGGTTGCTGGTGACCAGCAGGCTCCGCCGCTCGTACCGCTCGGCGAACACCTGGAACAGCAGCTCGGCCCCCACCCGGCTGAACGACAGGTACCCCAACTCGTCCACGATGAGCAGGTCCACCCGGTCCAACTGGGCGAGCAGCCGGTCCAGCCGGTGCTCCTGCTGGGCCGTCTCTAACTCGGTCACCAGGTTCGCCGCGGTGACGAACCGCACTCGCACGCCGAGCCGACACAGGGCCAAGCCGGCGGCCGTCGAGGCGTGCGTCTTCCCGGTCCCGGAACCCCCGATCAGGCAGGCGTTGAAGTGCTGATCGACCCACTCGCGGCGGGTCAACTCGAGCACCTTCTGCTTCGACAGCGACGGCAACGCGGTGAAGTCGAACGTGTCGAACTCCTCGTGCACCGGGAACCCGGCGGCGCGGATGCGGGCGGCGATGGCGTTGGCCGTGCGGGCGGCCACCTCCAGCTCGGTCAGCCGCAGCAGGTACGCCGGGTACGGCTCGTCGCGGGTGGCCGCCTCACGGGCCAGCTTCTCGTGCTCGGCCAGCATCGTCGGCAGCTTCAACTGCTTCAGGTTGGCGTTCAGTAACAGGGTGCTCGGGTCGGTCATCGGCGTCTCCTTCGGGGGTCCGGGACAGCAGGCGGTCGAACCGGGACAGGTCCGGCCGCGGCACGGGGATGGGGGACAGCGCGGTGTCCGTCGGGGTGGTCGTGGCGGTCGCCAGCCGCCCGACGGCGGTGGTGATGGCGGCGGCGGTCGGGCGGTCGCGGCCCAGGGCGGCGGTGACGGCGGCCTCGACGACGGCGAGCGGGAAGCGGGCCAGCAGTTGCAGCACGCGGATGTGCTGGCGGACGCCGGCGCGGACTCCCTGATCGGCCTCGAGGCGGGTGCGTAACTGGGCGAACACGGGTGGCAGGGCCCAGTCGCGGTACACCGGGGCGTGGTCCAGGGTGGCCGGCTTCTCCTGCAAAATGGCCAGGAAGTGCAGCGGATCGAGCACCCGCTCGTGTCGCCCGTAACAGCGGGCGTGGGAGGCGACGACGCGGCCGTCGGCCACCAGGTCGATACGGTCGATGAACCCCTTCACCGTCACCGCCCGGAACGCCCACCGCCGCGGCACGCTGTACCGGTTGCCGTCGAACGCCACCGTCTGGTACTTGTCCACCGCCCCCGTGTCGATCACGCAGGCGTCGAACGGATGACGGGGTAACGGGAGAGCGGCGGCGCGGTCGCGGTCGAAGCGGATGCCGACCGTCTCGGCGTTCCCGCCACTGGTCCGCTCGCGGGCGGCGACACAACACTGTCGCAGGTGAGCGTTGAGGGCGGCGAGGTCGGCGACGACCGGCACCGGGGTGGCCCACATCCGCTCCAGGTCCTTCACCCGGTTCTCGACGCGCGGCTTCTCCCGCGGCGTTCGCGGCAGGCAGAACTTGGCCGCGAACAGGAAGTGGCTGGCCAGGGCGGCATAGCGGGAATGGAGGGTCCGCTCGCGGCCGCGATGGATGTGGACGGCCACCGTCGTCGGGTTGTCCCACCACACCTCGTGGGGCACGCGCCCGAAGAACGCGAACGCCTCACTCATGCCGTGCAGGATGGCCTCGGTTCGCTCGGTCGGCAGGGCGACGGCGAACGGGGCGTTCGAGTAGCTCCACGTCATCACCAGCACCGGCACCAGGCGGCGGCCGTCGGGGAAGTCGACGTGGATGTGACCGAAGTCGGCCTCGCAGCGGTGGCCGGGCGGGTGGTCGAGGGGAACGAACGTGTCGCGGGCGGCCTGTCGCCGGCTCTTCAGGTGTCGCCGCACCTGGTCGTACCCGCCGGTGTAGTCGTGGTCCTTCGACAGCCGGCGGAAGATCTGGGAGGCGGTGTGTCGCTGCTTCCGTGGGGCCGTGCGGTCGGCCTCCAGGATGGCATCGACGAGGGCCGCGAACGGGCCGAACACCGGGGCGGCGTGGGGCGCGGTGCGGGTGTAGGGAGTCGGCTCGGCGTGGGCCAGAGCCTTGCGAATGGTGTCGCGGCCGATGCCGAGTTGCTTGGCGATCCGACGGGCACTCACCCCGTCGCGGTGCAGTTGCCGGATTCGTGCGAAGTCGTCCACGGTACGCATCCTTGTCCCCCGGAGGAGCGGCGTCCGTGCCGCGGAGGGGACCGTTGTACCGTGGACCAGAATTGGGTGCCGAAGTGGACCTGGATTGCGCGCCGATTACCACCCCTGCACCTCGGCGAACGGCCGCCCCTTGCCCTTCGGGTCGTCCACGATCTTCGCCTTCACCCGCTGATTCGGCGCGAGCGCCGGACCGACCGGCCGGGGCGGGCCCGCGGCCCGCGCGTGGCCGACGGCGCGGCGAGGCCCTTACTCCCGGCCACATACTGCCCGAACCGCGCCGGCAGGTCGCAGCCGATGTGGTCCAGCAGCTCCTTCAGGAACGTCGTGCTGTCGGCCAGATTCGGCAGTTCGGCGGCGGGGAACGCCACGACCCGCGCGACGAGGTTGCCGTCGGCCGCCCGCGCGAAGTGGTAGAGACCGGGGGAAGCGTGTCGCTCCTTGTCGCGCGAGATGTGCGGTCCGGCGCGGAACGGCCCGCTGACGGGCGTGCCGATCCGCCGGGGCAGGCCGAGGGCCTTCTTCTCCGCCCGGTGCTTGTACTTCTTGGCGAACTGCTGGGCCGACGCGGCCAGTTGGTCGAGCGCCAGCCACGGGTTCGCGCCGCCCGACGGCACGTCCGGGATCGTCAGCAGCTGCTCCAAGCTCGGCGACTCGGCGAGGCAGAGGCTGAACTTGGTCGGGGGTATCCCGAAGGCGGTGCGGAACCCCGCCCGCCTCCGCCTTCAGCCCGATCGGGTTCACCCCGCCCGGCTGGTCGGCGAACGAGCCGAACCCCTTCCGCGCCTTCGCCCCGACTGTAGAGCGTCAACCAGTTTTCCCTTCCACCGACAATTCGAGTTCCCGTCCGAGCCGGGTGTGGCCATAGGCAGCCTCCGCGAACTGGGAGGGCTGCGATGGTCGCGGACGGCCAAGTCCGCAAGCTGCGGCACTTTCTCGACCAGGGAATCCCGTTGGCCCACGCGGCCCGGAGGACAGGGATGTCCGACAAGACCGCCCGTCGCTACCGCGACGATGCCCCACTGCCCAGTGCCCGCCCCAAGTCGCCGCGTACCTACCGCACCCGGCCCGACCCGTTCGCCGCCGTCTGGGCCGAGGTCGAGGAGCGACTGCGGGCCGAGCCGCGGCTGACCGCCAAGACCCTGTTCGACTGGCTCCGCCGGCAGCACCCCGGCCAGTTCCTCGACTCGCACCGCCGCACGTTCGAGCGGCGCGTGCGGCAGTGGCGGGCCACCGTCGGGCCGGCCAAGCTCGCCATCTTCCGCCAGGTGCATGCGGCCGGCGACCTGGCCGCGTCCGACTTCACCTGCATGAACGGCCTCGGCGTCACCATCGCCCGCCGACCCTTCGACCATCTGGTGTACCACTTCGTCCTGACGTACTCGAACTGGGAGTCGGTGACGGTGTGCCCCTCGGAGTCGTTCGAGGCGCTCGCCGACGGCCTCCAGAACGCCCTGTGGGAACTCGGCGGGGTGCCCCGCAAGCACCGCAGCGACAGCCTGACGGCGGCCGTTAACAACCTGTCGGCGGCGCGGGAATTCCAAACCCGCTACCGCGACCTGCTCGACCACTACCGGTTGGCCGGCCAGCGGATCAACGTCCGCCAGGCGCACGAGAACGGCGACGCCGAGTCGTCCCACGGCCACTTCAAGACGGTCGTCGATCAGGCGTTGCTCCTCCGCGGGAGCCGCGAGTTCGCCAGCCGCGACGAATACGCGACGTTCCTCCGCGACCTGGTGGCCACGCGGAATCGCGGGCGGCGGGACCGCTTCGCCGAGGAGGTGGCGGCGTTGAAACCGCTACCCGACACGCGACTGGCCGGTTGGTCGGTGGAGCGGTGCCGGGTCGATTCGGGCAGCCTGATTCACATCCGCCGGTGTACGTACTCGGTGCACAGCCGACTGATCGGCGAATGGGTTGAGGCCCGCCTGCACGCCGACCGCGTCGAGATCTGGTACGCGGACGCGTTGGTGGACACGCGGCCGCGGCTGGTCGGCCGGGACCGGCACGCGGTGCATTGCCGGCACGTCATCGACTCGCTGGTCCGCAAGCCGGGGGCGTTCGCCCGGTACGCGGACCGCGACGACCTGTTCCCGACCACCCGCTTCCGCCTCGCCTACGACCGGTTCGGCGAGCGGCACGACGAGCGGCGGCAGGCGAAGGAGTACCTGGCGGTGCTGCACCACGCGGCCACCCACGGCGAGGCGGCCGTGGACGACGCCCTGCGGGTGCTACTCGCAAGTGACACCCCGCTGACCGCCGCGGCGGTGATCGCTCTGGCGGAGAAGGCGTCGGCGTTGCCGGCGGCGACCGAGGTCGTCGTCGAGCCGCCGGACCTGACGGCATTCGATTCCCTGTTGCACGTCACGGAGGACGATCATGGCGAAAGCGCGAACGGAGGCGGCGCGGGCGGAGATCCCGCTGGCCCCGGCGACGCGGCTGGCGGAGCACCTGCGGGAGCTGCGGTTGCCGGCGGTGCGGGACCATTACCCGCGTCTGGCCGAGACGGCGGCGACGGACGGGTGGACGTACCCGCAGTACCTGGAGGCGCTGACGACCCGCGAAGAGGAGGCGGGCCCAGGGGCGGATCCTGCGCCTGGCGAAGGCATCACGACTCCCGACAGGGAAGTCGTGGGACACGTTCCAGTGGTCGCGGGTGCCGAAGGCGGTCGCCCAGCAGATGCAGGGGCTGCGGGATGGGGCGTTCCTCGACCGGCGGGAGAACGTGCTCGTGTTCGGCAAACCGGGTTCGGGGAAGACGCACGCCTTGTGCGCGTTGGGCGAGCAGTTGGTGCGGCGGGGCCGGTCGGTGTACTTCGCCTCGTGCAGCCTGCTGGTGCAGGAGCTGCTCGCCGCCAAGCGGGACCTGAAGCTGGAGCGGTTCATCCGCCGGCTGGGCGGGTTCGAGGCGCTGGTGATCGACGACCTGGGGTACGTGCAGCAGACGCGGGAGGAGATGGAGGTGCTGTTCACCCTGCTGGCCGAGCGGTACGAGCGGGGCAGCGTGCTGCTGACGAGCAACCTGCCGTTCTCGCAGTGGACGCAGATCTTCAAGGACCCGATGACCACCGCCGCGGCCATCGACCGACTCGTCCACCACAGCGTCATCGTCGAGTTGAACGTCGCCAGCTACCGCCTGGAAACCGCCCAGTCGGCGCGGCCGCCCAAGGACGCCGCCGCCCCCAAGGAATGACCGCCGAAGGGAATTCTAGTTGTCGCTAATGGGGAGAACTGATCGACGCCGAACACGGGCCGACGGACAGTATGACGTATGCTGCTTCAATTCGGCCACGCCGGTGAAGGCGTGGAGACTCCGCGTGCGAGTTCCGATTTCCGCTTGTCGATGTATTCCTTCAATTCGGCCACGCCGGTGAAGGCGTGGAGACGTCCAGGTAGCCGGCCGCGATGACGTCCCGGACGGTCCTTCAATTCGGCCACGCCGGTGAAGGCGTGGAGACATGGTCAGCGCGGTCGAACCGGTCGTGCCCAACAGGGCTTCAATTCGGCCACGCCGGTGAAGGCGTGGAGACGCCTCGGCGGTGATCGCGATCGGCGGCGCGGTCTTGACCGCTTCAATTCGGCCACGCCGGTGAAGGCGTGGAGACTCTGACCCGCGCCAACGGCAACCACCCGTGGGCGGCGCTTCAATTCGGCCACGCCGGTGAAGGCGTGGAGACCTGGTACACCTCGGACTCCGAGGTGGAGCCGACGGCGATGCTTCAATTCGGCCACGCCGGTGAAGGCGTGGAGACGTGCGAGGTGTGGCACTACGCGCCCGGACGGCCGTTGCTTCAATTCGGCCACGCCGGTGAAGGCGTGGAGACCTTTGTGTCCGCCGAAGCCGATGGGATGCCCGTGTTGGCTTCAATTCGGCCACGCCGGTGAAGGCGTGGAGACATCATCTGGACGACGCGGTGGCGGTCGCCACCGCGTGGCTTCTATTCGGCCACGCCGGTGAAGGCGTGGAGACGACCGGCGCGCCCCGCATCAGCACCGGCGTGGACAAAGGGCTTCAATTCGGCCACGCCGGTGAAGGCGTGGAGACTCAACAGGCGGCCGGCGAATTCAATCTCGCCATCTTCCGGCTTCAATTCGGCCACGCCGGTGAAGGCGTGGAGACGATCCCGCCGTTCACCGATCCTGGTCCGCCCGTCGCTTCAATTCGGCCACGCCGGTGAAGGCGTGGAGACTCCCCCAGTCGGATACCCCGCCGGGATAGTCCAGCGGGTGGCTTCAATTCGGCCACGCCGGTGAAGGCGTGGAGACACAACGCGGGCGGGAGCAATTCGGCGAAGGCGGCGAAGCGGCTTCAATTCGGCCACGCCGGTGAAGGCGTGGAGACACATGCCCTTCGATTCCCCGAGCGGCCAGCCGGTCGCGGCGCTTCAATTCGGCCACGCCGGTGAAGGCGTGGAGACTTCGACGGGCCGGCGGCCGCGCCGAACAAGTGGAGTCCGCTTCAATTCGGCCACGCCGGTGAAGGCGTGGAGACCTCGATATCCAGGGCATCGGCGTCATCCCGCTGATCTGGCTTCAATTCGGCCACGCCGGTGAAGGCGTGGAGACGGGCGGGCGGTGGCGATCCACGAAGGGAGCGACCAAGCGGCTTCAATTCGGCCACGCCGGTGAAGGCGTGGAGACGGGCAACGGCTCTACCTCGACGGGCTGCTGGACGAGGTGGCTTCAATTCGGCCACGCCGGTGAAGGCGTGGAGACGGTTCGAACATGCCCAGACGGAGCCTGCGGTATGCGTGCTTCAATTCGGCCACGCCGGTGAAGGCGTGGAGACGAGGCGGTGCCGCAGTTCCGCGAGTTGGTGGGGGTGCTGCTTCAATTCGGCCACGCCGGTGAAGGCGTGGAGACTTCGACGACCCGGCGGCACCCCGCCGTCATTCCGCCCAGGACGCTTCAATTCGGCCACGCCGGTGAAGGCGTGGAGACCGGTGCGACGGGATCGGCCTTAGCCCGCGTAGCCATAGCTTCAATTCGGCCACGCCGGTGAAGGCGTGGAGACGCGCCGGCTCCCGTCGCGCCGGCACCCACACCGCCGGCGCTTCAATTCGGCCACGCCGGTGAAGGCGTGGAGACAAGTTCATGGACGACATGACCGGCCGGATGGGGTCGATGGCTTCAATTCGGCCACGCCGGTGAAGGCGTGGAGACGATTTTGTTCTTCAGCGCGACGCTGCCGATGTCGAGGCTTCAATTCGGCCACGCCGGTGAAGGCGTGGAGACCAAACCCGCCCCGCAAAACCCATGTTCTCCGTGCGGGGGGCTTCAATTCGGCCACGCCGGTGAAGGCGTGGAGACTCGGCTACACGGCGGAGCAAGCCCTCCGCTACCACCAGGCTACAATTCGGCCACGCCGGTGAAGGCGTGGAGACAGGGCAGAGTACACCTTGCGGGCAAGGTTGACATTGGGCTTAAATTCGGCCACGCCGGTGAAGGCGTGGAGACGCAGAGGTTCGGCCGCATTCGCCGTCCGTTGCTCGCGCTTCAATTCGGCCACGCCGGTGAAGGCGTGGAGACTCGGGTTGCTCAGCACGCCGCTTCCCCTTTTTCGCGGTGCGGCTTCAATTCGGCCACGCCGGTGAAGGCGTGGAGACCACCACCCGCGCCCCGCACGCGATGTCCACCGCCTCCCCGCTTCAATTCGGCCACGCCGGTGAAGGCGTGGAGACCCGACTTCACCCCCGTGTTCCCGTGACTGCCGCCCAGGCTTCAATTCGGCCACGCCGGTGAAGGCGTGGAGACATGCTCGCCTCCCCACAGGATCGGCTGGCGGTCGTCGTCGCTTCAATTCGGCCACGCCGGTGAAGGCGTGGAGACCAGGGGTTTATCCGGTGAACGCAGCGGACTCTTCTACGCTTCAATTCGGCCACGCCGGTGAAGGCGTGGAGACACGCCATCGGCGTCGAAGGCGGTGCCCAATGAGCCACCGCGCTTCAATTCGGCCACGCCGGTGAAGGCGTGGAGACCGCCTCCGCGACCCCGAGGGAGTTCGGTTTCGACTCCCGCTTCAATTCGGCCACGCCGGTGAA
>JAYUFU010000158.1:0-6483 GCA_043738505.1 Fimbriiglobus sp.
AGGGGCGTGTCGCGTTGCGAGACGAATCACTGTCGGCCCCTCATGTGGTCTGCCCCTTGCTGGCGCGGCGGGCTAACAACACATTCACACTCACCCCCCGGTCGGCGGCTGGGTGAGGAACTCGACCTCGCCGGTGCCGATGTCGTACATCGCGCCGACGACGGCGATCTTCCCGTCGGCCTCCAGTTGCCGCAGGATGTCGCTGTGCTGGCGGATGTGGCCGAGGGTGCGGAGGACGTTCCGGTTCGCCACCAGTTGGACGAACTCCTGCCGCTCCTCCTCGGCCATCGCCTGCACCCGCGCCGGGTCGGGCAGCCCGATGGACTTCTGGATCTCCGTCACCAGCACGTCCAGGTTGCCGCACCCGGTGGCGGCCAGGGCGGTGGTGCCGGCGGCGAACAGGTCCACCGCCGCCTTCACCGCCCCGCACTGCTTGTGCCCCAGCACCAGGATCAGCTTGGCCCCGGCGACGGCGCAGGCGTACTCCATGCTGCCCAGCACCTTCTCCTTGGCCACGTTGCCGGCGATGCGGACGGTGAAGATGTCGCCCAGGCCGAGGTCGAAGATGATCTCGGTCGGCGTCCGCGAGTCGATGCACGACAGGACGACGGCCAGCGGGTGCTGGCCGGCGGCGGCGCGGCCCAACTGCCGGGACAGGTCGCGGGGCAGCGGCTGGCCGGTGCGGAACCGCTCGTTCCCGTCGGTCAGCACCCGCAGCACGGCCGCCGGGGTGAAGCTCGCCTGCACTTCCCGCGTCGAGTAGTCCACGTAGGTGATGCGGTCCTGGATCTGGTACTTCTCGCGGAAGCCGAGCAGGTCCACCTCCACCCCGCGGGCCGGGGCGATTTCCGTGTCGTACTCGTGCAGCAGGTCGAGGATGTCCGGGTCGATGTAGTCGGTGTCGCGGGCGTCCAGCAGCACCTTCGACCCGCGCGGAATCTCGTCCAGCACGCCGACCAGCTTGGCCCGGTTCAGGAAGCTCACCTGGTTCGGCAGGACGATCCGCAGCACCTCCCCGCCGACGTGCTTCTCGACCACCCGCCGCAGCGGCCGGCGGACGTTGCTGGCCAGGATGAAGACGACGCTGACGCCGAGGCCGACCAGCACGCCGACGAGCAGGTCGGTGAACACGATGGCCAGGACGGTGACGGCGAACGGCAGGAACTGGTTCGGCCCCTCCCGCCACATCTCGCGGACGATCTTGCGGTTGATCAGCTTCAGCCCGGTCATCAGCAGGATGGCCGCCAGGCTGGCGATGGGGATGGTGTTCAGCACGTGCGGCAGCAGCACCACGCAGCCGGCCAGCAGCAGGCCGTGGACGACCGCCGACCGCTTCGTCTCGGCCCCGGCGTTCAGGTTCACCGAGCTGCGGACGATGACCGACGTGACCGGCAGCCCGCCGAGCAGCCCGGCGGTCAGGTTGCCGACCCCCTGCGCCACCAGCTCGCGGTTCGTCGGCGACACCCGCTTCTTCGGGTCCAGCTTGTCCACCGCCTCCAGGTTCAGCAGCGTTTCCAGCGACGCCACCAGCGCCAGGGTGACGGCGGCGAACCAGACCGGGGATGTCCGCAGCGCGGCGAAGTCGGGGAAGCGGAAGAAGCCGCCGATGTCGGCCACCGTGTCGGCCACCGGCACGGTGACGAGGTGCGTCGGCCCGATCACCCAATACCCGCCGACGCGGTCGAGGAGGAACTTCAGCGCGATGCCGAGCAGCACCACCAGCAGCGGGACCGGCACCGCCGACTTCTTCAGCACCTTGACGCGGTCCCACACGGCCAGGAGCGCCATCGACACCAGGCCGACGAGGATGGCCCCCTCCACCGCCGATCCGGCGAACAGATCCTGGAACGTCTCGACGATCTCGGACAGGGTGTTCTTGTCGTCCGCCTGGAAGAAGTTGTCGTCCCCCTCCGGATTGTCGTCCTTGCCCAGGACGTGCGGGATCTGCTTCAGGATGAGGATCAGGCCGATGGCCGCCAGCAGCCCCTTGATGACCGCGCCGGGGAAGTACTGGGCAATGAAGCCGAGCCGCAGCAGGCCGAACCCGACCTGGAAGCCGCCGGCCAGCACCAGCGCCGTCAGGAAGCCGGGGAAGCCCAGCGTCGTGATCTGCACGGCCACCACCGCCGTCAGGCCGGCCGCCGGGCCGCTGACGCTGGTGTGCGAGCCGCTCAGCAGGCCGACCACGATGCCGCCGACGACGCCGGCGATGAGGCCGGCAATCGGGTCCGCCTTCGACGCCACCGCCACGCCCATGCACAGCGGCAGGGCGACGAGGAAGACGACGACGCCGGCGGTCAAATCCTTCGGCAGAGTGGACAAGGCCCAAACGTTCGGACGGGGCATCTGGCGGAACCTCGGCGGCGGGGACGTTGGCGGGCCGAAGTATGATAGGATCAGCCGGCGTCTTCGTCGGCGTCGTCGGCGGCGTCCGGTTCCAGGTGGTACTTGCGGATCAGCTTGCGGACGGTGGCGCGGGCCAGCCCCAGCCACCGGCCGGCCACCAGCCGGTTGCCCGACAACTGCTCCAGCACCTCCCGCAGCAGTGCCGGTTCGACCTCGGCCAGCAGCTTCGGGTGCAGGTCGGCCGGTTCGGTGCCGGCGGCCAGCCGCACCTGCTCCCGCGCCCACTCGCGGACGACGCCGGCCAACTTCTCGGCCACCGTCGCCCCGCCGCTGACGGCCGACGGCTCCGGCAGGTGTTCCGGGCGGATCGGCCCGCCCCGCGCGACGATGGCCGCATACTCCATCGCGTTCTTCAGCTCGCGGATGTTCCCCGGCCACGCCCGCAGGCGCAGCGCGGCGACCGTCTCCGGCGGCAGCGGGCCGGGCGAGTTCGGCGCGAACGTCCGCAGGAAGTGCGCGGCCAAATGGGGGATGTCGTCGGTGCGGTCCCGCAGCGCCGGCAGGTGGATCGCATACACGTTCAGGCGGAAGAACAGGTCGTGCCGGAACCGCCCGGCCGTCACTTCCTCGGCCAGGTCGGCGTTGGTCGCCGAGACGATCCGCACGTTCACCTTGTGCGCCTCGACGCCGCCGACCGGCAGCACCTCCTGGCGCTCCAGGACGCGGAGCAGCTTCGCCTGCACGGTCAGCGGGATGTCGCCGAGTTCGTCCAGGAACACGGTGCCGCCGTCGGCCAGCGCGAGCAGCCCCGGCCGGGTGCGGTCGGCCCCGGTGAACGCCCCCTTCACATGGCCGAACAGCTCGCTCTCGACCAGGTTCGGGTTCAGCGCGGCGACGTGGACGGGCAGAAACACCTTGGCCTTCCGGTCGCTGTGGGCGTGGACGGCGCGGGCGACCAGCTCCTTGCCGGTGCCGCTCTCGCCGGTGATCAGGACGCACGCCGTCGTCGGGGCCACCAGCGCGATCCGCTTGAACACCGTTTGCATGGCCGCGCTGCCGCCGATCAACTCGTCCTCGCCGCTCTCGGCGACGGCCGGGGTTGCCGCCGTGTTCCGACCCAGCGCCCGCTTCACCGCGTCGATGGCCTGATCCAGGTCGAACGGCTTGGCCAGGTAGTCGAACGCGCCGCCGGCCACGGCTTTCACCGCCGTACTCAAGTTGCCGTGCGCGGTGATGACGATGACGCCGGCGTTCGGCGCGCACGCGCGAAGCTGGCCGAGCGCGGTGAGGCCGTCCATGCCGGGCAGGCGGATGTCGAGGAACACGGCGTCCGGCGGGTGGGCGGCGGCGGCCGCCAGGCCGTCCTCGGCGGTGGCGCACACCACCGCGCGGTAACCCTGGCGTTCGCACGCTTTCCGCAGCGCCCACGCCACGGCTTCTTCGTCGTCGATGATGAGGACTGTCGCGGCCATGAGGGAATTGTACCGGAAGTGACCGCGCTATTTCAGCCGCTTCCGGGCGACGGCGGCCTCGGCCTTCAACTCCGGCCAGTCGCTCGCGGCCTAGGTGGTCAGCAGCCGGGACAAGCACTGGTAGTGCTGGCGGTGGCCGGCGTGGAGCGAATCGGCTAGTTCATCCGGTGAGGTGATCAGCACTCGCCGAGTCCGTGAGACGAGGTGTCGTGCCCAACCCGTATTCGGGCACGAGAAGCTCCACGTCTCGAAGATCGCTCAGGAAATCGGTGGCGTAATGGGAAGCGTGTCTTCCTCTTTTTCGTCCTGTTCTGCCTCATCCGCTTTGCTGATGAAGGTATGCCCGCATTTGCATTGCTTGGTTCGCGGGCCGACTATCAACTGACAGGACGGACACGTTTTCCCCACCTTCCTCTTCGGTTGGATCGACTCAGCCGCTGGCGATAAAGCAGGTCGTTGAAGCGCCATCGTCAACGCCTGTTGCTTCGCCCACTCGTGAATGGCATTTGCCAGAATTGGCTTCCATTCTTCGACACGTTTTTCCGTCAGCGATCTGGTTTCGATGTTCTGGACGGCGAGTCTGATGAACTCGGGCGAGGGTTCCAGAAGCCGGTTTAGTTCCCCGACCAGGAGGTTTTGGTGGTGCTTTCTCTCGGCAAACGTCCTGATGAGTTGAGCCTTGAACTGAGACTTCTGGAGAATCGTCAGCAGATCCACCGGAAGCGCCGGGTCGTCCTTCAGGACATCCCAGGTGAAGAATGGTTCCGTGTCCATCACGTTCTCGTGAACGAGATCGGTGAAGAACCGCCAGTGTGTCCCATTCGTGAGGATGCCCAGTTTGACCTCTGGCTCCTTCGCGAAGTACATGCCGAGTTGTTCGGCGTACCTCGTGATCTTTGCTCCGACTTCCTTTGCTTCCACGAAGAAGGCGAAGCCGCCGTTGATGAGGAAGGCCCAATCTACGGGTGTCGCGGCCTTCTCTCCCTTACCGAAATCCGTCCGGTATTCCGGCTTGCACTCACGAGGGTCTTGCATGTTGTAGCCGAGGATGACGAACAGAGGGGCGATCAGACTCGCCTTTGTAGCCTGTTCGTTGCCGCGACAGTCGTCATGCCATTCTTTAACCTGCTTGACGTACATCTCAAGTTGCTCTTTCATCAGTCGTTGCCTCGGTCGTGGATGTTAGGCCCTTCGGCAGTCCGCCAGACGTAACGGAGTAACGAACAAGGCCGATATATTGATACTCAACGCGAAAGGAGTGTCAAGCACAGACGCTGTTTGAGGGCACAGGCTCGCCGTCGAACAGAGACAAATTCCAATGCGTGGATTGGGATAAACACCACAACGCATTGGGACAATACAAGCGGTTGGGAACGGCGGTCAACTTGCTTCCGCTGAACCAACCGACCTTCCGAAGCGCCCGGCTTTCGGCCGGCGACGACGGGGTAATTGGCCCATCGTCGCCGGCCGAAGGCCGGGCTCCCTCATCCCACCACACCATCATCAGTGCCGGAAGAGGAACTCGCGGGTGTTCAGGATGGCCCACACCACGTCCTCCCACGCCTTCCGCTTGTCGGTGCCCTTGGCGACGTGGCCGAGCGCGGCCTTCGACTCCTCGGCGTCCGGCAGCCGCGACAGCGCGACCATGTACAGGTCGTTGAGGATTTCCGACTCGCCCTTCTTCGGGGTCGCGGCCAGCAGCCCGGCGAGGCGGTTGCCGGGGTTCTTCACCTTCTCGTTCACCGTCGGGCCGTTGATCAGTTGCAACGCCTGGGCCAGGTTGCCGTCACTCTCCCGTTCGCACTCGCAGGCCAGTTCGCGGGCCGGTTGGCCGAACGTCTTGAGGAAGGGGTGGTTGGCGTCGCCGTCGGGCAGTTGGACGGCTCGCGTGCCGAGGGGCATTCCGGTGAACTTCTCGGGAACGTCGGTCGCCTGGCAGATGGCGTCGAGCAGCGGCTCGGCGCTAATGAGCTTGGTGTAGGCGTGCGAGAAGTACTTGGTGTCGTCGCGGTTGAAAGCATTCGTCTGGGCGCTGAGTTGGTACGTCCGCGACTTCATGATGGAGCGGATCGTCGCCTTGAGACTAAAGCCGTTGGCGACGAAGTCCTTCGCCAGCGAGTCGAGCAGTTCGTCGTTGGCCGACGGGTTACTGTCGCGGAAGTCATCGACCGGATCGACGACGCCCTTGCCCATGAGGTGATACCAGACGCGGTTGACGGTGTTCTTCGCGAAGAACGGGTTGGCCCCGGAGGTCAGCCACTCGCCGAGGACGATGCGGCGGTCCTGGCGGGTCGGGATCACCGGGACGGCACCACCGAGGAACTTCGGTGCCATCGCCTTCTGGGTGCGCGGCTGGACGACCTCGCCGGCGCTGCGGTCGGAGTAGATCACCTCAGCGATGGTCGCGGTCGCCAGGCCCGGCTCGCGCCGGTCGGGCTTCTGCCGCACCTGGGCGAACCACGCCGCCATGCTGTAGTAGTCGTCCTGCGTCCATCGCTCGAAGGGGTGATTGTGACACTTGGCGCACTGCATCCGGATGCCGAAGAACAGTTGGGCCGTCGTCTCGGCGAGGCTTTGCGAATCGCGGGCGATGCGGTAGTAGTTGGCCGGGGGGTTGGCGAAGCTGCTACCGTTGGCCGTGAGGAGTTCGCGCGTCACCTTGTCG
>JAYUFU010000159.1:0-18433 GCA_043738505.1 Fimbriiglobus sp.
CGCGAGCGCGAGCTGTCCCACTCGCTCGCGGAGCGAGCGGCCACGAAAACCACCCCCTCACGCCGGGGGCAGGTGCCACGTCGCCTGGGCGTACCCGTCCACGCGGGGCTTGATGAGCTGCGCCACTTCGGGGGCCAGGCCGATCAGCACCTGCGCGCCGTCCGGCGCGGCCGACGGCGCGAGGATCGGCTTGCCGGCCAGCGTCCGCCCGTGCCGGCCGGGGTCTTCGTCCACGAAGAACTGGACCGAGTCGCCCAGCTCGCGGCTCAGCCAGGTGCCGGCGATGGACGTGCCGAACACGCCGAGCGGCCCGCGCGACGCCATCTCCTTCGCCACCGTCGTCAGCCGGGCGAGCGCGGTCATCTGCGCCCGCGCCTTCTCCTCCGCCACCACCGGGTCGGCCCGCCGCTCGGTCAGCCCCGCGCCGCCGGCCCGCCCGACCATCACCAACTCCTTGGCGATCCAGTCTTCCGCGCAGGCTTGCAAGTCCAGCCCGCCGGCCGCGGCCGCGTCCGACAGCGTGTCGCGGGTGAAGTGCGAGCAGTGGTCGGCGATGAGCAAGTCGTAGGGGTTTCGGGCGTGGTTCGGCACCACCACCACGATGACTCCGGTCGGCGTCAGCATCCCGCTCAGCGTCCGCAGGAAGGCCGCCGGATCGGGGACGTGTTCGAGGCAATGCAGCAACGTGATCACGTCGAACTTGCCGGGGATGTCGGTCAGCGGCCCGACGTACAACTTCTCCACGCCGGGGATGGCCTCGACGACCGCCTTCGTCTGGTCGCCGAGTTCGGAACCCGCCATCACCCACTGCGGCCGGGCCGCGCGGAACGAGTGAAACAGCGTGCCGCTGCCGCACCCCACGTCCAGCATTCGCCCGGTGTCCGACAGGTATCCGGCGTCGGCCAGTTTCTCGACGAGCCGGCTCGACCGCGACGCCGACACCCCCTCCGTACCGGCGAACACCGGCTGCTCCTGCCCGCCCCAAATCTGGTAGATCGTGTACCCCTTGTAGATCGCGTCGCACTCGGCCTGCCATTCGGCCGTGAGCGGCTTCTGCACCGTCCCGCACCCGCGGCAGATGGCCAGTTGCCCGCCGGCCGGCCACGGCTTGCAGTCCGACGTGACGCGGGTCAGCACCTCGAACCCGTCCAGGACAGTCAGGCCCTCGCGGTGGCAGGCGTGGCACGCGGTCGGTGACAGCTGGGTGTCAGCCATTGCAAGTGTCCTCGATGAGGGCGTCCGCCACCTCCAGGGCGGAGGGCGGCGGCCAGCGGGTCATGGCCAGGGTGGTGTGCCGGGGCACGGCGGCGACGGTCAGGCCGGCGGCGGCGACGGTCGTGGGCTGCACGAGGTCGGCGGGCACCCCCAGCCGGGCGGCGAGGCGGCGGGCCACGGTGCTGTAGGCCAGGTCCGCGTCGGCGGACAAGTGGACCACCCCGCTTACCCTATCTACCGCAAGCTCCCAGATCGACGCCGCCGCGTTTTTTACCCCAACCGGTGCGAACACCATATCTTCGAGCGGACGGATCGCCCGACTTGACAGAAGTTCCGCCTTCCACCCCCGAAACAGCTTCGGAACCGCCGCGAACACCTTGGTCAGCCGCAACACCCCATGCCCCGCCGCCAGCAGTTCCGCCTCCGCTTCCGCCTTCTGCCGGCCGTACTCGGTGAGGGGGCAGGGCGGTTCGTCCTCGCGGCGGAACGGCCGGCTGCCGTCGAACACCTGGTTGGTGGAGAGGAAGACGCAGTGGCCGCCGCGCGCCCGAATGCGGCGGGCCAGCTCCACGGTGGCGACGACGTTGATGGCCCGCGTGCCGGCCGGGTCGCGCTGGCAGGTGTCGATGGACGTGACGGCGGCGCATAGCACCGTCCCGGCGATGTCGTCCGGCAGTTGCCAGGTGTCGGGCGCGTCGGCGAGATCGACGCGGTAGCTGAAGAGTTGCTCCCGCCGCGACGTGGCCGCCACGTCCGCCGGCCGCGTGGGGGCGGACTGAAGCGCCGTGCCCAGCGTGCCATCCCCGCCGACGATGAGGAACATGGGCAGTCTCTCGGAGTTGCGTGGGGTGCGATCCTCAAGTGTCAGTCTTCGGCATCATCGTCGATCTTCACGCCGAACACTTTGCCGAAGTTGTACCGCCACTGGAGTGCCGGACTGATGCCGATCCGGCCGTCGAGCGGGCTCGCCAGGAGGCGCTGCCACTCGTTGTCGTTCGGGAGGCGTCCCATGTCCTTCTGTACTTCGACAACCCAGTTGTCGGCGGCGCCGATCACGCCGAGGTGCAGAGGGGTGATCGACAGAACCCGCGTCACCGCTTCCAGGTCACTGTCGGGCAGGAGAGGTTTATCCTTCTTCGCCAGGTCTGCGTTTCTGCGAGCGAAATCGGCCTCCACTCCGGCGATCGCGGATCGAATGAGATCATCGTCTTGGATGCGGGAAAGGAGTTGCATCAGCCACTTCGCACGCCAGTCGCTCTGGTTCACGAACGCCAGGAACCGGAACGCCTTCTTGGCCCACGACTCGTTGCACGCAACGAGCCAACCCCGTTGTTCCCTTGCGAGACGGCACAACGACTCGTCCGCGACTTGGGTCTTGGTGAGGTACTCACACTTGGTGAGCTGTAGGCGGAGGGGTGGCTTCTTCTTGGTGACTTGGTAGTCGGTGATCAGGACGAGGACATCGTGTTGCGTGCCCAGCAGCCGCTCGTAGGCGGAGAAGTACGGTTCGCTCGTGCAGTAGTTCTTGGAAGGGGATTTCACGCCCAAGTCCAAGTCGGGCAAATCGACTCCCCGCGCGGGGTTCATCTTGAGTGGCGGCAGGTTCAGACCCGCCAAGGTGGTCGTCTCCAGCACCGCGACGAGCAGCATTTCGACGACGCTGCCGATGGTCTTCCCATCCAGGTTGGGTAACGTTCCGTCGCTCTTGAGTTGGCCGAACCAGTGCGGGAGTTGCCCGCCGCGGCCGAGCCGTTTCAGGACCGGTTCGAGTGCCTTGAGTTTCTTCCCGGACAGCGCGGTGTTGACTCGCGCGACGGTCGCGGCCAAGTCGTTCCGCACCGTCAGCCGGAGTTCTTCTTTAGTGGACATCGTCGAAGAGGGTTGGAGGATCGGGGGCGATTGGCACGTCTCGCCAATCGATCCCGTCCGCCGTCAACTGGCGCAGGACCCATTCGGCGAGCGGGGGAGGGACGGCGTTGCCGTACAGGGCGTACTGATCGTAGACCGAGACGGCGCGGCAGTGGTCGTCCGGAAACCCTTGGATCCTGGCGTACTCGACGTTGGTGAGCCGCCGATACCGCTCGCCGATCTTGTACCGCTCGTAGTGCCGGCTCGTCGTCGAAGTCAGCGTCGGGGCAACCCCCCGGGTGCCGAAAATCGTGTACCCCATTCGGGCTCCGCCGCGCTGATTGCTCAGGATTTCGACGCCGTGAACGAATCGGTTCACCGGGGCGTTGTCGCCGACCCACTTCCGCGTCGCTTCGGTGAAATCGAACGCGGGGGGGACTCGTGGCTCAAGCACCGCACTCAGTGTGACGGGCGCTTGCCTCGCAGCGAAGGTTCCGAGGTCCGCGCCGAAGAATTGCCCGCAAGTGGCAACGCCCCAGGTGGGGAACGCCCGGCGGTTGCCCGAAATGTCCTGCCAGCACGACGGATGACTTCCCGATCGGTCGCGCATCGCCACGTCGGCACATTCCGCCAAGCGGACGTGCGCCAATCGCGGCGTTGGGGACGGCACCCGCTCGCCGACAATCACTACCCGCTCGCGGTTCTGAGGCAATCCGAAGTGGGTTGCGTTCAGCAACCGCCATTCGATGGCGTACTCCAGTTCTGCCAGCGCGCCCAGGATCGTGGCAAAGTGGTTGCCGGATTCCATCGTCAGCAACCGCTTGACGTTCTCCAGGATGAAGTACTTCGGGCGTCGGACCTTCAACACGTCAACGACCAGTTGAAACAGCGTCCCTCTCACGTCGCGCGTCCCCTTCTTTTTCCCGGCACTACTGAACGGTTGGCACGGGAATCCGCCGGTCAGAACGTCGTGGTCCGGCACTGAGTTGGTCAGTTTGGCGAAGTCGCCTTCGTGAAAACCCGTCGAACCGAACCGGTCACGATACACGGCGCAAGCCTTCGGGCAGTTGTCGTTTGCCCAATCCGTCTCCCACCCGAGGCGATCCGCCGCGACGCGGAACCCCCCGATCCCGGCGAACAGTTCAACGCTTTTCATGGGTTTGCAACACGAGCGGAGACAAGTCTCGAAACAGTTGGAAAGCCACCCGTCGCGGCGCAGGCTAAGACAGAAAATCGTTACCTATCACTTTACACCGGACACAGCGGGTGGTCCAGCATCCGATGCCTGATCACATTGGCGCGGTGGTGGGCCGCGCCTTCTGGAGCGAGGGGTGTGGCAAGTTGGTCATGAACGATAAACGATAGACTCTTGCCGTTTGGTGCCGGCGTCAGCCCCTCTACTCGATGGTCTGCGTCTTCAGCAGCGGCCGGTCGCCGAGGGAGGTGGCGTTCAGTTGCAGGCCGACACGCTTTTGCCCCGGCTGGGTCCGCTGCACGGTGACGGTGAACACCTCGGTTTTGCCCGGCTTGATCTCCACGGCGTTGAACACGATCTCCTCGCCCTCCTTCGTCACGGTCGCCTTGCTCGGCGTCATCTCGATGACTTTCAGCCCGTCGGGTAGCCGCACCCGCGGCGACACGCCCGCGTCCGCCTCCTCGCCGTCGTTCCGCACGCTGATGACGATCTGCCCCTGCTTGTCGAGGGCCAAAATCGCGGGGACGTTCGGCGACCAGCGCAGGTCGGCGCGGCCGAGGAACGCCGTGGCCACCTCCCGCTCGGCGTCCACGGCCCCGGCCTTGTCGCGGGCGGTGGCCCGCACCACCCGCTTGCCGGACGAGTTCGCCGTCACCGTCAGGCGGAACTTCTGCGCCTCGCCGGGGGCCAGCTTCGGGATCGTCCAGCTCACGCGGTCCTTGTACAGCTGGCCGTCCTTCGTCACCCGCGTCCGCACGCAGTCCTCGGGGATGGGGATGCTGACCACGACGTTCGCCAGCGGCAGGGTGCCGTTGTTGCGGGCGACGGCCTCGTACTCGGCCGGCTTCTTCGACTCGACCGACGCCGGGCCGGTCAGCGTGAAGCCGAGTTCCGGCACCAGGATGCGCGTCTTCGATTCGGCCGTGTCGGCGATGCCGCCGTCCTCGCTGGTGGCGTGCGACGTGGTGAGCAGCTCGCCGCCCTGCTGTTTGCCGCCGGTCAGTTGGTACGTCACGATCTTCGACTGCCCCCGCCCCAGGGTGCCGAGTTCCCACGCCCGCTCGTTCGTCTTCAGCGTCTGGACGGCGTCGGCCGAGACTTTGAAGTCGAAGCCCGGCGTCGCCACCTCGACGAGGCGGACCTTGTGGATCGGCATCGGGCCGGCGTTCGTCACCTCCACCCGCACCGTCACCGGCTCGCCGCGGGCCGCGTCCTTGCTGGCCACCTTCTTCACCGCCAGCTTCGGCTTCTCGATCTGCGTGACCACTTCCTGCCCGTGTTCGAAGCTGACGTAAGCCCGCGCCCGCACGTCCTTTGCCCCTGGCTGCGGCGCGAACTCCAGTTCGATCACCTTCTGCTCGCCGCGATTCAGGGACTTGAATTCCCAGGTCATTTCGCCGGCGAGTGCGGCCGGCACCTTGAAATCCTTGACGTTGTCCGGCTTCGGCTCGGCCTTGGTCAGCGCGGCCGCCCCGTCCGGGGCCGGCACCCGCACCCGCACGCGGTAGGCGGTGGCGGCCGACGGGTTGCTGACGACCACCTTGTACGGGATCGGCTTGCCGGGCGCGACGTGGGCCGGCGTCTGCACCTGAATGCGGACGGTCGGCGGCGGCGGTTCGGACGGCGTCGGCGAGGTCAGCGCGGGCGTCGTCACCACCCCGGCCGGGACGCTCCCGCGCGGCGAATCGGGGATCGTCGGCTGCACGCCACCGGGTGCCGCGACCGGCGGCTGGAGTTGCTGCGCGCGGTCCACATTGGAATCGACGAACGGCGAAGCCGGGTCGCCGCCGGGGAGCGGCGGCAGTGGCAACCCGCTAACGGGCGGGATTTTGCCCGGTTCCGGAAGTTGTTGGCCGACCGCGACCGCCGAACCCAGCAGCAGCACGGCCCAGGCCGCCGCGCGAACCGTCTTGCCCATGAGCGGTGACCTCCAAGCCGGGACCGACGACGTGACCGTCCGTCGCCCAGGAATACCAGTCGCGGCGAAAGCGGTAAAGGGCAACCGGGGTGCGGCAACGGATTCCGGCGGTTCTTGGCACTCCCCCGGCCCGGTTCCCCTTCCGCCGGCGGGCCGGCTCCGGTATAGCACGGTCGCTTCCGCGCCGTTCCGGGGACCGACCGCCATGCTGTTCCGCGCGCTTCCGCCCGCCGCCGCCGTCGCCCTGGCCGCCGTCCTCGTCGCCGTCGCCCCCGGCTCCGCCGCCGACGGCCACCGCAACGGGTTCGCCGGCAAGACGCCGTTCTTCGTCCGCGGCGACGCCAACATCCAGGCCGAGGAGAAGGCGCACGCCATCGACGACCGGCACGCCCGCAACGCCGGCACCAGCGAGTACATCAAGATCGAGGCCAACCCGGCCCCCGGCACCGACGCCGAATTCGTCCACTACTACTACGAGACGCCGCCGGCCCCGATCACCGCCGACACCCGCGCCCGCCTGTGGGTGAAGGGGTATCGCGGCGGCGTGCAGTTGAAGGCCCGCGTGGTGCTGCCGAAGGAGCGCGACCCGAAGAACCCGGATTCGGCGCTGACGCTGCTGATCGCCGGCGACACCTACAGCCGCACGCACACCTGGCAGCAACTCAGCCTGGGCGACGCCGGCGACTCGCTGCGGAAGACGCTGCCGGTGCTGACCGCCCGCCTCGGCCGCACGGTGGACACGACCGGCGCGTACATCGACCAACTGGTGCTGAACGTGTACACCGGGGCCGGCGTGTCCGAGGTGTGGGTGGACGACCTGGAGATCGGCCCGGTGGAGCGGAAGCCGGAGGGCGTCGGCCCGCGCGGGGCCGGCACCCCGACCGCCCGCGCGAAGGCGAAAGCGCCGGCCGTCGAGTTCTCCAACGGCGACATCCTGGTGGACGGCAAGCCGTTCTTCATGCGGGCCATCCGCCACACGAACACCCCGCTGAAAGCCCTGGAGATCGCCCGCTTCAACACCATCTGGTTCCCCGGCGAGGTGGACCCGGCGGTGTACGAGGAGGCCATCGGCGCGAAGTTCTTCATCGTCCCCAGCCTGCCGCTGCCGTCCGCCGACTGGGACGCCGCGCGGCCGGGGCAGGCCGACCCGGCGGTGCTGGCGAAGGACGCCGAGCTGGTGACCAAGCACCTGCGGAAGTTCCTGTCCGGCGACGCCGTGCTGATGTGGGACCTGGGGTACGGGCGGACCAGCGAGCAGGTGCGGCGGGTCGGGCAGCTCGCCAACATCGTCAAGACTTACGACCCCAAGCGGCCCCGCGCCGTGGACCTGTGGGACGGCCATCAGGCGTACTCGAACTACGTGGACGCCGTCGGCGCGCACCGCTGGCCGCTGTTCACCAGCCTCAGCTTCCCGCTGTTCCGCGACTGGCTGGCCCAGCGCCGCGCCCTCACCGGCCCCGGCAAGCTGTCGTGGACGTGGGTGCAGACGCACCTGCCCGACTGGTACGTCAAGCTGAACACCGGCCGCGCCGAGTGCGACCACTACCCCGACCCCATCGGCCCGCACCCGGAGCAGATCCGCACGCTCACCTACTTGGCCGTCGCCGCCGGCTACCGCGGCCTCGGCTTCTGGTCCGACCAGTTCCTCGCCGAGAGCCACCACGGGCAGGACCGGCTGCTGGAGATCTTCCTGCTGAACGCCGAGATGGAGCTGCTCGAACCCGTCCTGATGAAGGCCATCGAGCCGGCCAAGTGGATCACCACCGACCACCCGTCGGTGTCCGCCGCCGTCATCCGCGGGCCGAAGGAACTCGTCGTGCTGCCGGTGTGGCTCGGCGAGGGCGACCAGTTCTGCCCGGACCAGGCGACGGTGCCGGCGGTGACGATGGTGGTGCCGGGGGTGCCGGACGGCGCGCAGCCGTGGGTCGTCACGGCCGCCGGCGTCAGCCAGATCAAGTCCGTCGAGCAGGTGCCGGCCGGCACCAAGATCACCCTCGCCGAGTTCGACACCGCCGCCGCCATCGTGTTCACCGCCGACCTGGCGCTCGACGGCAAGGTGGTGAAGTGGCAAGACCTGACGCGGAACAAGCTGGCCCGCACCGCCGCCCAGTACGCCCGCCAGCAGGCCCACGTCCAGTTCGTGAAGGCGCTGGCCATGCACGAGAAGATCGCGGCGGCCGGCGGCCCATCCATCCCGGAGGCGGCGAACCTGTTCGCCCAGGCCAAGGAGGCGATGCGGCGGGCGTCCCTGTACACCGACAACGGCCAGCCCGACCTGGCGTACCGCGAGGCCCGCCGCGCCCTGCGTCCGCTCCGGGTGCTGATGCGGGCGGACTGGGACAAGGCGGTCGAACCGCTCGACGTACCGACCGCCAGCCCGTTCGCCGTCAGCGTCTACTCGCTGCCCAAGCACTACGAGCTGGTGAAGTACCTCCAGACCTGCCGGCCGGGCGGGAACGGCCTGGCGCACGGCGGCTTCGAGCTGAAGGAGAAGGCCCCGGACGGCGGCGCGGCGGTGTCGAGTTTGCCCGGCTGGGTGATGCGGAAGACGATCCTCGACGCCGTCCTCGGCACGGCGGCCATCGTGAACAGCGACGGCAAGCTCGTCGCCGACCCCGATCCGGGCCACGCCCCACCGGGCACCAGCCGATACGCGCCCGGCCGCGCGGTGCCGACCGCCCAGGACGCCGTCCGCGCCAAGCCGAAGCCGACCCTCGGCAACCACGTCCTGCAATTCTCCATCGTGCCGAAGCCCGACCCGGACGCCAAGCCGGGCGAGCGGCCGCAGGCGCTGGAGCGGTCGTTCCTGGCGGTGGACAGCCCGCCGGCCGAGTTCCCGCCCGGCACCTGGGTCGTCGTCCGCTTCTGGGCGAAGCTGGCCACGCCCGTCGCGGCGTCGGCCGACGGCGCGCTGGTGTACGATTCGGTCGGCGGCGAACCGCTGGCGGTGCGGCTGACGCAGCCCGGCCGGTGGAAGCAGTACCACCTGTACCGGCAGGTGCCGGCGTCCGGCAAGATCAGCGTCACGTTCGCGCTGACGGGCATCGGCATCGCCTACTTCGACGACGTGGCCATCGAGCCGCTCATCCCGTTCGGCAACACCTCCGCCCGCCCGCCGCAGCCGACCCCGCCGACCCCGCTGCCGCGCACCGAGGACAGCAAGACGCTGCCGTTCCCCCGCCAGACGGACCTGCTCCCGCCGCCCCGCCAGTTGAAGTGAGGACGGTTCGGGAAGGGCCGTGCCGAGCAAGACCCCCTCACCCGGAACGTCTGCGCCGTTCCGACCTCTCCCCCGCATCGCGGGGGAGAGGTGTTGGGTGGTTGCCACTTCCCCCCATTGCCACGGAACCGACCCCGCCCACGCGACTGGTGTTGGCGAGGCATGCGCGGTTCGGGTTTTGGCTTTCGCGTCGCGTTCACGCTGACGTGATCCGCTGCCGCACTCTTCACCGCGGAGCGGTGTCGGACTGTAGCCAGGGGTGAAACCCCTGGAAATCGTCGGCAAATCGAAACGCACCCCGGCGGGGTGCCGGAACGCCCGTCCGCCGTCCCACCGGGGCGGAACACCTTTTCCGCATGGGTACCAGGGGTTTCACCCCTGGCTACGGGCAACGGGAAGATCCCACCCCCGGCCCCTCTTCAGGAATAGAGAGGGGCCGGAAAACACTCGGCGGTACCCGCGCCCGGCGACCTGGACAAAATATTTCTGACAATCTTTCCATTTTGATTTGACAAACCCGAAAACGGAGCGCATTAGTACTGGTGTACACTTCCAGTTCCGGAGAGCCGCCGTGAACACCGCCACCGCTACGCCCACCACCGAATTGGCCGACCGCTTCCGGTGCGAGTCGGAGGTGCCCGACCCGCCGCGCGACGCGGCCGGCCGCAAGCAGTTCTGGGAAGACACCGTTGCCGAGGCGGTGGCCGAGCTGCGCCGCCGACTGGCCAGCACGCGCGACGAGAAGTCCTTCCCGGCCCTGCAAATGATCGTGGACTTGGAGAAGACGCGCCTCCGCCACAAGGCCCCGGTTGCCGGTACGGAAACGGGTGGCGGTCGCTGGGCCGACGGGCTGGAGCCGCTGCCGGTGTACAACGTCGAGAGCGACCGCGAGTTCGCGCTGAAGAAGGAGGAAGCGAAGACGGAAGACCTCACCCCGCCGGCTGCGCCGGCGACCCTCTCCGTCCCGGAGAGGGTGGAGGACGAGGTGGTTGGGGAAGTCGCCCGACTCTCCGAGTCGGAAACGCCCGCACCGACTCGGAGAGTCGGGCTACGACAGAGCGACGATGGCGTTTTGAACACCCCCTCTCCGGAACGGGTGGGGTCTTCGCCACCACAACCGCCCGCGCCGCACGGCCGCTACCGGCACGTCCAGTACCCGCTCGACGCGCCCATCAACACGATGACGGACGACGAGTACAACGCCTACCGGAAGTGGCAGGGGTTCTGGCCCGGCGTCCCGCCCGGCTGGCCGAACTGGCCGCCGAAACCGGTCGCCCCCGACGCCCCCGCGCCCCATCCGGCGTAAGATTCCCCGCACACACACGCGAGGGTCGGTCATGCAGTTGGCCAAAGTGAAGTACGCGCTCGGCGAAGTCGGCGTCGGCGTCGTGGACGGCGACCACCTGTTCCCGCTACCGCTGACCGGCGCGGTGAGGTGCCTGGCCGACATTCTGCACGCCGCCGACCCGGTGGCGACCGTGAAGGCGCTGCGGGCGTCCGCTCCGGCCCTGGCCGCGCTGCCGCTGGCGTCCGTCACCCTGCTGGCCCCGGTGGACCGCCAGGAGGTGTGGGCCGCCGGGGTGACGTACAAGCGGAGCAAGATCGCCCGCGAGGAGGAATCGGCCGGCGCGGCCCAGTTCTACGACAAGGTGTACAGTGCCGCCCGCCCGGAGCTGTTCCTGAAGGCCACCCCCGAACGGCTGAGCCACCCCGGCGGGCCGGTCCGCGTCCGCCGCGACAGCAAGTGGAGCGTGCCGGAGCCGGAGCTGACGCTGGTGGTGTCGCCCGACCTGCGGATCGTCGGCTACACGGTGGGGAACGACGTGAGCAGCCGGGACATCGAGGGCGAGAACCCGCTGTACCTGCCGCAGGCGAAGATTTACACCGGTTCCTGTGCCATCGGCCCGTGGGTGACGCTGGCGGCGCACGCGCCGAAGATCGCCGAGGCGGAAATTCGCCTGACCATCCGCCGGGGCGGGGCGGTGGCATTCGACGGCAGCACGGCCGTGTCGCAGATGGCCCGCACGCCCGAAGACCTGGTGAAGTGGCTGGGCACCGAGAACGCCTTCCCGCACGGCGTGCTGCTTCTGACGGGCACCGGCATCGTCCCGCCGGACGAGTTCACGCTGTCGCCCGGCGACGAAGTGGACATCAGCATCACCGGCCTCGGCACGCTGTCGAACCCGGTGGCGTGACATGAGCAACGAAAAGAAACCGGTCCAAATTCTCGACGCCCCACGGTTCGCCAAATGGGTGCGGAAGGCGCGCGTGACAACCGCCGTCGAACGGCTCACGGCGGAATTGCAGGGCAACCCGATGTTGGGCAATGTCATCCCCGGCTACGGTAGCCTTCGTAAAGTGCGGATGGCTGGGGCGGGACGCGGCAAGCGCGGCGGGTTCCGGGTGGTGTACACTCTGTTGATTGACTCCACGCTGCTGGTCTTGCTGGACGGCTACTCGAAGAGCGACAAGGAAGACTTGTCTGCCAACGAACTGGCCGCCCTTGTCGCACGCGCGGCGGCCGTCGAAGCAGAGGTCCGGGCGGCAGACGCGGCAACCCCGCAATCCTCGGAGGAATGACCCATGCCGACGCTGGCCACGAAGAAGCCACAACTGAAAGCCAAGCGGCGGCCCAAACCGACGCCAACGCCGTCCGGCCCCACCCTCGGCCAGCGACTGATCGAGGGCATGGACGAGGTGCTCGCGCACGTCCGCGGCCAGGACACGGACGTTCTGAGTTACACTCTCCCGCCGAACGCGACCCTCACTCAGGTTCGGACGGCCCGCCGCGCGGCGGAGAAGAAGTTGCGGGCGAAGCAGGCGGCGCGGCGGGCACGGCTGGCGGTCTGCCCGCTCGCCCCGGCCGACGTGTACGCCGTCCGGCGCGCGCTGGGGCCGAACGTCAGTCAGGAGTGGTTCGCGGCCTTCCTGAACGTGCCGGAATCCCTGGTGGAGGCGTGGGAGGAGGGCACCAAAGCCCCTGCCGGCGCGGCCCTGCGGCTGCTCGCCGACATCCGCGCCCGCCCCGACTCCTGGCGGGACCAACTGCACGCCGCCGATTCCGCCCGCCCGGAGACCCCGTCATGATTCGCACCGTCCTCCTCGCCCTGCTGCTGGTCGTCGCCGCGCACGGCCAGCAACCCCGGCCGCTCATCCCGTCGAACGAGAAGCCGCCCCCGCCCAAGCTGGAGCCGGTGGCCGAGGCCAAGCTGCTCATGGAAGGGCTGACCAAGCCGAACTTCGACGCCCTCGGCAAGCTGCTGAAGGAGAAGCCGGCCGACGCCGCCGGGTGGACGTTCGCGCGGGGGCAGGCGCTGCTGCTGGCCGAGTCGGGAAACCTGCTGATGATGCGGCCGCCGAAGACGCGGGCGGCGCAGGACGCCTGGATGGCGAATGCCGCCGAGATGCGGACGGCCGCCGCGAAGCTGGCCAAGGCCGCCGGCGAGAAGGAGTACGCCACCGCCCGCGCCGCCCTGGCGTCGGTGGCGAACGCCTGCAACCGCTGCCACCAGGCGTTCGGCGTCGCCACCCGCGTCACCCCGTTCGACGCCGACTGACGGGGCGTCACTTCGCCGGGGCTTTCATCCGCGCCAGCGTCTCGGCGGCGTGGCGGGTGATCGTCGCGGTCGCCGCGCCGCCGGCCAGCTTCGCCACCACCTTGCGTGCGGCGGACGTGCCGACGTGTTCCAGCACTTCCAGCGCGCGGAGTGCGCGGAGGGTGTCCGGCGCGGCGTCCGGGTCGATCGTCAGGAGTGCCGCGATCCGCCGCGCGGCTTCGGCGCTGGCGGGCGATTTCGCGGCCGCGCGGAGTTGCGCCGCGGCCTGATCGGGGACGGTCGCCAGCGCTTTGCTGGCGGTGTCGCGGGTCTTGAAGTCGGGGTCGCCGAGGTCGCCGATCCAGCGGCGGATGAGCTTGTCGTCCAGGGCGCGAACCGGTTCCAACTTGTCGCCGAGAAGCTTCACAGTGCCGTCCGGGTCTTGCACCAGCCGGGCGATTTCGCGGCCGGCCAGTTTGGCGTCCGCGTCGGCCAGCGCCGCCCACGGGTCGGCCGCCGGCTCGCCGGGAATCTTCGGCGGGTCGCGGGCTGGCGGTTCGGTCGCGGTCCACTTCGAGATGTCCCACGACTGGCACAGGCCGGTGCGGTGCGACGTGAGCAAGGTGCGGGCGTCCGCAGTGAAAGCGACGCCGGTGCCGAACGGGAACGGCGCGCGGAAGCGGTGCCCCTCGGTCGAGCCCATGCTCAGGTCGTACAGCACCAACCAGTCGTCGGTGATCGTGCCGAGCCAGCGGCCGTCCGGCGACAGTCCGGGGCGGAAGGCGTCGAACCCGTGCGGCCGCATGTGCCCCCAGCGGTGGCCGGTCAGCAGGTCGAACGTGAACACGTCGTGGCTGCGGACCAGCACCGCCGTCCGCCCGTCGGCCGACACGCGGAGCGACTGGACGAAATCCTCCCGCACCGACTCCGCGCTCAAGTCCACCTCCCACCGCACGACCCCCGACGCCACCTCGACGGCGGCCAGTTTGTCGCCGTGCATCTGCACCGCGACCCGGCCGTCGGGCGACAGCGTCCAGTCGTCCAGCCGCCAGTACCGGCTGGGGTACGTCAGCCGCCGCCACGCCCGATCCGCCAACAGGTCGCGGAGGGTGAGGTCCGATTCGTCGTCGGACTTGGATTTCCAGTCGATGCCGATCGCCCGGCCGTCGCCCAGGAAGACGGCGGACGACCCGGCCCCGGCGGCGAGTTTCTTGCCGGTGCGGGTGTCCAGGACGACGACGCCGGTGTCGGTGTCGGCCACCAGCCGGCGGCCGTCCGGCGACACGGACACCTGTTTGAACCGCTGTCCGGGCTTGTCGGATGGGACGTTCGCCTCGGCCAGCACCTTGCCGGTCGCGGTGTCCCACGTCACCACCCGGCCCCGCTCGGTCCAACTGACCGCCGTCGTCGGGCCGACACCGAGGACGCCCTCGAAGGCGTCGTAAGCGGCGTGCGTTTCCAGCCGCTTGCCGGTGCGGAGGTCGTGCCGGCGGGGCACGCCGGCGGCGAAGGTGAGGGCCTGCTGGCCGTCCGCGAGGAAATGCAGGTTCCAGAAGTCGGACGCGAAATCGAGTCGCGGTTCGAGTTTCGCCGCGGTCGTGTCGAAGGCCTGAAGCGTCCCGTTCCCGTGCGACAGCCACACCCGGCGGCCGTCGGGGGAAAAGCCGTGCAGCCCGCCGAACGCGCCCTCGACCGCCACCGTCCGCTTGCCCGTGGCCGTGTCGAACACTTGAAGGTGGCATGTGCTTTCGGGACAGCAGGTGAGCGCCACCCGCGTGCCGTCGCGGGAGAACCCGGCGACGTAGCCGTTGTTGTTGCGGGCCTTCGGGTCCAGCTCCAGCCGCCGCTTCTTCCGCGCGGCGATGTCGTACGCGAACACCTCGTGCGGCTCGCGGCCCTCGGACCAGATCAGCATTCGGCCGTCGCCGCTCACCTGCATCGGCGACACCGACGAGTTGACCGGGGCCGCCGGCAGGTCGTCGAAGTGCGTCTCCCACTTCCATTCCTTCTCGCCGTTGATCCGCGTGGCGATCTCCAACTCGCCGTCGTTGCCGTCGAACGCCACCGCCGTGCGGCCGTCGGCGGACAGGACGACGTAGCGTCCCCGCACCGTCAGCGCGTGCGCCGGAGCCGTCGCGCCCTTCGGGTAGAGCAGCAGCTCGTTCTTCGTCTTCACCGCCACCGCGCCGCCGGTGGTGACGGCGAACCAGGTGCCTTTCTTCGGCAGCGGGAACGGCGGGTCGATGGGGTCGAAGGTGCGGCCGTCGTACCACTGGTCGGCCTCGCCGACGAAGGCGGACCCGTCGGGCGCGACCACCTTCGCGGTGTCGCCGCCGATGAGTTTCGCCTTGCCGAGGGTGGCCACGGGCGTCAGCCGCAGCGGCTCCTCGGCGAACGCCGGCAGAGCGAACAGCAAGAGGAGGAGGAATCGCATGGGAACCTCGGAGGGGAACATCGACGGCGGCCCCGTGCGCGTCCGTCGTTTGCCGTGCGGCGATCACCCACCTCGACATCAGTCTACGCGGGGACGGGGCGACCGCCCGTTGCCAAACTTCGTCCGCCGAAGCCGATCTGGCACACGACGTGCGATATCTGTCAGCACCGGCCGGATTTCGCGGTCGGCCCTCCTACCAAGGTGACTTATGAGCAGGAAGAATAGCGGCGTCAACACGACCGTCGGCGTGTTCGCCACCCGCGAAGCCGCCGACCGGGCGGTCGCGGACCTGAAGAAAGCCGGGTATCGGGACGACCAAATCGGGCTGATCTCGAAGAACGAGAGCGGCAAAGCGGTGAAGCGGGACGGGTCGGGGGCGGCCGACACGAACGCCGGCGAAGGGGCCGCCATCGGGGCCGCCGCGGGCGCGGCCGGCGGGGTGGCCACGGGCGTGGCGGTCGGCGTCGGCATGCTCGCCGGCGTGATCCCGGTGATCGGGCCGTTCATCGCCATGGGCACCCTGGGCACGATCCTCGCGGCCGGGGCCGCCGGGGCCGCGGCCGGGGCCGCCACCGGCACCCTCGCCGGGGCGCTGGTCGGCTGGGGCATCGCCGAGGACGAAGCGAAGTACTACGAGGGGCGGGTGCAGGCCGGCCAGCACCTGGTGACCGTCGAGGGCCGAGCGGACGACACCCGCGCCGTCTTCACCCGCTACGGCGGGTACGACCGCAAGACGGACCCGTCCTACTCGTCCACCACGGCCATCTGACCGAGGGTGGGCGCGGCGCACGCGGCCGGTCCTCCCGGTTCGCGTGCGTCTCCGCGCGCCGAGTCTTTGTTAGCCCGCCGCGCAAGCAAGGGCCAAACCGGCTTGGGCAGGCTGACGGGTCGGTGGCACCGCAGCACTTCACGGCCCTTGCGTGCGCGGCGGGCTAACACATCGCGTCGGCGCACTTCACACCCCTGTAACCAGCACTGCCTACCCTCATCCGCATGTCAGTCGCTCGCGGCGCTGAACAGACCGTTCACCTTCTTGAACAGCTCCTCGAACCGCGCGACGGTCTCCTTGTCGAGCGGCTTCGGCGGGTTCGCGGCCAGGTGGGTGGCCACCGCGTACCGGTTGAACCCGCCCTTCGGCCGCAGGGCGATTTCGCCGTCCGCCAGATACCCGGCGAGCCGTTCGACGATGCTGTCGCCGGCCGGCAGGTCGGCTTCCTTCACCTCCCTTGGCAGCTTGTCGGCGAACGCGGCGTTGAACAGTTTGAGGTAAAAGGCAACCGCGAACAAGTCCTCGATGTCGGTCGGCGGGGGCGTGACGGCCGGTCCTTTTCCTTTGGCCTTCGCGTCGCGGAACAGGCCGTAGTTCAGCACGAACTTCGGCCGGATGAGCTTCCCCTCGGCCAGCGTGTCCAGCCGCGGGTCGGGCTTGCCGGCCCAGTCGTGGATCACGACGAGTTCGCGCGGGCCGTCCCCCTGAAGGGCGACGAACGTGGCGACTTTCTCCAGGCCGCCGGCGGGAGCGACACTGATGTCGTCCCGCAATCCGCCCCGCCCGGCCTTCTCGATGGCGGCGGAGAAGATCGTCAGGTAGACCAGCTCGGCCGGGCCATCGACGAGTAGGTTGCGCTTCATTGGGAAGAGGTTTTCCGCCGCCGCGTAGCCGAGTGCCGCTTGCAGGGGGAAAACGGTCTTGGCGTCCGAGCCGGACCAGTCGGCCGCGACCACCGTGCCCGCGTCCGCCCGGTCCTCCACCACTCGCACGCGGTCGAGCCGGTCGGTCGGCACCAGGAACGGCGAGTGCGTGGCGTAGAGGATTTGGTGCTTCGCCGACAGCGCGTCGATGTACCGGAGGAAGTCCTTCTGGGCCACCGCGTGCAGGCTGTGGCCGGGTTCGTCGAGCAGCAGAATCAACTCGTCGGCCGCGCCCAACTGCCGCTGGATGGTGTCGAACCGGACGATGAAGCTGAAGAACCAGATGAACCCCTTGCTCCGCTGGCTGAACGGCACCGTCACCCGGTGGCGGCGGTTCTTGATCCGCACGTACAGGTTGGCCCCCTGGTCGAACGGCGGGCGGTCCTGCGGGTCGTCGCGGATGTCGAACTCGACCTCCAGCTCCCGGTTCTGCGTCCAGTAGTCGAAGATGCGATCCGTGATCGAGTTTTGCAGCCCTTCCAGCCGGGACTTGATCTGCTCGTACCCCTGCGGCGTGGTCAGGTCTTGCAGGTTCACCCCGGCCAGCCGCAGCAAACTGAGGACCGTCCGGTCCTCCTCGCTCTGCTGGGCCGGGGTCGCCGCGCGATCCGAGAGCGTCTTGAGATTCACCTTGCCCGGCAGCAGGAAGTAGTCGTCGAAGTAGAAGAACTTCGGCAGCCGGGCCTTGAGGAACTTGGTCCAGACCTCGTGTTCGAGCAGGTTGCCCCAGGTGTTCGCCTCCGGCTTGAAGCGGGTCGTCAGCGCGGCCAGGAACTCACGGCCGTCGGCGTTCAGATCCTTCTCGGCGAGCAGCTTCAGCACCGCCCGGAGGGACGGCAGCGCCACGCACTCGGCTCGCACGTCGGCCGCCAGCGACGACCCTTCGATGAGGTGCCGGATGTACGCGGTCTCGTCGATGTGGATGCCGACGGCGTAGCTGTTCTTGTAGTGGTGCGCGGTGGACACCCGGAGTTCGGTCAACAGCGGCAGGCCGAGGTACTGGTTGACGGTGTCCAGTTCGTCGGCCGTGACCTCGTAGGTCAGCGTGGCGACGGTGGCCGGCGTCGCGTCGTGCCGCGGACGGTACTCGTTGACGGTCTTGCGGGGGTAGTCGCGGTCCAGGTCGAACCCGCCATTCGGCTCGACCGACCGACAGTAGTGGAGGGCTTGCAGGAAGCCGGTCTTACCCGACTCGTTCTGGCCGACCAGGACGGTGACGTGCGGATCGACCGGAACCGCCCCGCTGTCCTCGATGGACCGGAAGTTGCCCAACTGCACAGTCACCAATCGCATGGCCGTCCTCAATTCGGTGGGTCGGTCGGGCGGTGTCCCAATCGAACCGCTGCTCTGTCTTGTTAGCCCGCCGCGCGAGCAA
>JAYUFU010000160.1:0-6473 GCA_043738505.1 Fimbriiglobus sp.
AAACTAATCTTCCTTCCGGTCCTGTCTTTGTCAGCGTCTTCTCCGCGTCGTCTGCGGGCCACACTGGAGTCTTTCATGGGCAAGGGCGTTTTCACCGGGCCGCTGGAGCAGGTCGATGCCTGCTGCTACCGCATCCCCAAGTCGTTCCGCGCGGACATGCGCGTGGACGGCCTCATCTTCGCCAACGACAAGCTCATCCAGAGCATCCGCAACGACCAGGCCCCGGAGCAGGTGGCGAACGTGGCCACGCTGCCCGGCATCCAGGGCGCGAGTCTGGCCATGCCGGACATCCACTGGGGGTACGGCTTCTGCATCGGCGGCGTGTGCGCCACCGACCCGGCCGAGGGCGGCGTCATCTCCCCCGGCGGCGTTGGTTACGACATCAACTGCCTTCCTGCCGAGGCCGAGGTGCTGCACCGCTTCGGCTATTCGCGGCGGATCGGCGACATGGCCGACGCCTGGAAGACGGCCGAATTGAGTTGCTTCGGCTTGGCGGAGGGCAAGCGCAGCAGCACCGGCGCGCACCGCTGGTTCGCCCAGGCTCCGAAGGCTCCGGTTCTGGCACTGAAGACGACCTCCGGCGACACCGTTCGCGCCACGGCCGACCACCCGTTTTGGACGCCCGACGGGATGAAGCCGCTCGGTCAGTTGAAGGCCGGCGACCGCGTGGCCGTGACCGGCGTCCGGGGCGTGCCGTTCGAGGAGCCGTCGAACGAGGTCGTCGTCTCCGAACGCGATTTGCGAGACTGGTTCGAGAACTCCGGCCGGGCGAACGGCGGCAACGCGGTCGGGCAGGCGGTGGACTTCCTCTGCGAACGCGGGCTACTGCCGCTGCGGTATTCGTCCTCGGCACTGCCGGTCCTGTGCAAGGTGGCCGGGTTCCTCTACGGCGACGGCTCGGTTCACTTCGAGACGGCGGGCAAGGGCATCGCCAGCTTCTACGGAGACGCGGACGATCTGGAACGGATCCGCGCGGACCTGACCGGCATCGGCGTCACCCCGTCGCAGGTCTACACCCGGCACCGCGAACACGAGATCACCACCGCTTACGACACTTACACGTTCGAGCGGGACGAAACGCACTTCAAAGTGTCTAGCACCGCGTTCGCCGCGCTGCTGTCGTGCCTCGGCGTGCCGGTCGGCAAGAAGCCGTCGCAGGACTACGACGCCCCGGCCTGGCTCGACGCCGCGCCGCTCTGGATGAAGCGGTGCTTCCTCGCCGCGCTGTTCGGCGCGGAGTTGAGCAAGCCGGCGACGATGACCGGGCACCCGAAAGTGTTCCCGGCGGCGGTGCTGAGCCTAAACAAGCGGCCGGCGCACGTCGAGGGCGGCCGGCGATTCCTGCAAACGCTCTCCCGCTGGCTGGTGGAATTCGGCGTCGAAACGCAGGACATCCCGCAGCGCGACGAACAGCTTAACAAGGACGGCGAGCGGTCCATCCGCCTCCGGCTGATCCTGTCGTCGAAGGCCGCGAGCCTGCTGAACCTGTGGGGCCGCGTCGGGTTCGAGTACCACCGCGAGCGGGCGCGGCTGGCCGGGTTGGCGGTGCAGTACGTCAAGCACGCCGAGCGGGTGCGGGCCGACCGCGAAGCCATCGCCGCCGAGATCGCCGCGGCGGTCGGGGCCGAGCGGTCGCCGACGAAGCTGGCCGCGAAGTACGCCCCGCGCGGGGTGAACCGACGGTTCGTTGAACGCGCCCTGTACGAGCCGTCCGCCGCGCCGGCGCGGTTGCCGGACACGTTCCCGACGTTCGCCGAGTTCTGCGCGAAGCACTCCGACGGTGACCTGATCTGGGAAGCGGTCGAGAGCATTTCCGAAGTCCGCGACTTCACCGGCAAGGTCTTCGACTTCACCGTCGATCACCCGGACCACAACTTCATCGCCAACGGGTTCGTGGTGTCGAATTGCGGCGTCCGGCTGTGCAAAACCAACTTGTTTCTCGACGACGTGAAGCACCACATCCGCGGGCTGGTGAAGGCGCTGTTCGAGACGGTGCCGAGCGGCGTCGGCCGCACCGGCAAGTACAAGTTCGACGCCAAGGAGACCCGCCGGCTGATGGGCGAAGGGGCCAGCTTCGCCGTCGGCCGCGACCTCGGCGTGCCCCGCGACTTGGCCAACATCGAAGCCAACGGCCGCATCGACGGCGGCGACCCGGACGAAGTGACCGACCACGCCGTCAAGCGCGGCAGCCAGCAGTGCGGCACCCTCGGCAGCGGCAACCACTTCCTCGAAGTGCAAGTCGTCGAGCACATCGCCGACGCCGAAGTCGCCGCCGCCTTCGGGCTGGAACTGAACCAGGTGTGCGTGATGATCCACAGCGGCAGCCGCGGCCTCGGCTATCAGGTGTGCGACGACGCGCTGGCCGCCTTCCGCGACGCGCCGAAGAAGTACGGCATCGTGCTGCCCGACCGCCAACTGGCGTGCGCGCCGGCCGATTCGCCCGAAGGCCGCAAGTACATCGCCGCCATGCGGGCCGCCGCCAACTTCGGCTTCTGCAACCGCCAACTGCTCATGCACCAGGCCCGCGAGGTGTTCGCCGAGGTGTTCGGCCGCAGTTGGGAAGACCTCGGCATGGAGCTGCTGTACGACGTGGCGCACAACATCGCCAAGCTCGAGGAACACACCGTGGACGGCAAGAAGAAGATGGTGTGGGTCCACCGCAAGGGGGCGACGCGGGCGTTCCCGGCCGGGCACCCGGAACTGCCCCGGCAGTTCCAGAAGACGGGCCAGCCGGTCATCATCCCCGGCGACATGGGCCGCGCCAGTTGGGTCCTGGCCGGGGCACCGGGCAGCATGGCGCGGACGTTCGGCAGTACCTGCCACGGGGCCGGCCGCGCCATGAGCCGCACCGCGGCGCTGAAGGACGGCATCGGCCGGCGGATCGACAAGGAACTCGAAGCGCGCGGCGTGATCGCCATGTCCGCCAGCCGGCAGGGGTTGGCGGAGGAGCAGCCGAAGGCGTACAAGCTGGTGGACGACGTGGTCGATGTCGTCCACGAGGCGGGGCTGTCCACGAAGGTCGCCCGCATGCGCCCCATCGGCGTCATCAAGGGGTGAAGGCGGCTACAATGGACAGCGGAGGATCGCCATGCCGACGCTCAGCATCGAGTTGCCGACCGACACGTTCGCCCGGCTCCAGAGGTGGGCCGCCGCACGGAATCAGACCGTGGCGGAGGCCGTCACGCCGGTCATCGAAGGCCTCGCGCCGCCGCCGCCATCGGACGAGCGACGGCAGGCGTTCGACGCCCTGACCGCCCTCATCCAGTCGCGGGCGCACCTGTACCCGCCGGGGTTCCAAGTCGAGAGCAGCCGGGAATCGATCTACGAGGGGGACGGGGAATGATCGTCCTCCTCGATTCCAACATCCTCATCCACTACGCCAGCCCGACCGACGCCGCGCATCCGGTCGTCGTGAAGGCGCTCACGGCGTTACAGGCGGTGGGCTTCGCGCTCCGCATCGTTCCGCAAACGCTGTACGAGTTCTGGGTGGTCGCCACGCGCCCGACGACGGCGCGCGGGTTGGGGTTGTCGGTCGCCGAATGCGACGCGCTGATCTCGGCGCTGGAAGCCGTCTTCCCTCTTCTCGACGACAAACCGGGCCTGCTGTCGGAGTGGCGGAAGCTGGTCGTGGCCCACGACTGCAAGGGGAAGGCGGCACACGATGCCCGAATCGTCGCGGCCATGAACGCGCACGGCGTCGTCCGCGTCATGACCCTGAACACCGCCGATTTCACCCGCTACCCCGGCCTGATCGTCCTCGACCCGAACGCAGTCGCCGCCGGCGCGCCGGTGCCGTGATGACGGTCTCGCGCATGCGGCCCATCGGCGTCATCAAGGGGTGACGTGTTGCGAGCCGCGACCGCGCGGGAGTGGCATCGACTCTCACAGCAACAGGTCGGCGACCCGAATCGCGGCGGACGAGGCGGCGAGCGGAGTGACCGTGTCGGCGGCCGTCAGCGTTCGGACGGTTCCGTACTCGAACCCGCGCGGGGCGGCCGCGTCCGGCCTCGGGTCGCGGAAGACGATCAACTCCCCGCCCGTCACGTCGAGAACCCAGTACTCCGGAATGCCGGCGGCGGCGTACAGGTGCGCTTTCGTCCCCCGGTCGAACGCCAGCGTCGTGTCGGACACCTCGACGACGAGGACCGCGGTGGCCGGGTGTCGCCGGGCGTGGTCGCGGGGCGAGCCGATCACGACGGCGACATCCGGAATCGGATCGGTGTCCAGCCCCAGCGGCAATCCGCACTGGCACCGCACATAGTGACCGACTTGGAACAACCCTTTCAGCAGATAGTCCGTCAGGGTGATGCCCGTGTCGTGCGGCGGCTTCGGCTTGGGCATTTCGATGATCTCCCCGTCGATCAGGATCACCCACCGCCCCTCGAAGCGGTTGTCGTCGAACAGGTCGTGGAACTCGTCCACCGTCCAGCGGATGGGCGACGGCGCGGCGACCGCGCGGGCGGCGCGGCCCGGAACCGGCGGGGCGAAAAGTGCGGGCATGCGGAACCCTCCGGCGACGACGCGGCGCGAGCCGCTGTTATGATACGACGGCATAGCCCTCGTGCATCCTGCCACCGGCGGTCGCGGGTCGGGTTCCGCGCGCCGCCGCGTTGTTGCGACCGGCCGTCGCTGTTAAGATAGCGGCCATCCCGGAGGAACCGCCATGCCGATCCGTGACTGGACCGCCGAAGACGCCGGCACGTTCCACGACTTCCACCAAGGCTGGGTGATCCGGCTCAGAGACATGCTGAACGGCGGACGACTGCCGCCGGGACACTTCGCCATGACGGACCAGCGGGTGGAAGGGTGGGAACCGGATGTCGTCAGCCTTCACACCGCAACGCCGTCCGGCGCGTCGAACCGGCCGACCGGCACGGCGGTGCTGGAGCGCGCGCCGAGGGTTCGCACAGTTACCCGGCCGGAGACCGAAGCCGGGGCATACGCGCGGCGCGCGAACCGCATCGTCATCAAGCACAAGAAGGGGAACGTCGTTGCCGTCATCGAGATCGTGTCGCCGGGCAATAAAGACCGTCCGCATTCGGTGAATCAGTTCGTCGGGAAGGTGCGCGACTTCCTGCGGAAGGGCGTTCACGTCCTGTTCGTGGACTTGTTCCCGCCCGGCGATCACGACCAGCACGGGTTGCATTCGGCCGTGTGGGCGGTCTGGACCGACATCCCCGATAACCCGCCGGCCGACAAGCCGCTGAGCGCCGTCAGCTATGACGCCGGCAACCCGTTCCTGGCCTACGTCGAACCGCTGGCCGTCGGCGACCCGCTGCCGGAGATGCCGCTATTCCTCGAACCGGGCATTTACATCTCGTGCCCGCTGGAAGAGAGCTACATGGCCACTTGGGACGCGCTGCCGGAGGAACTGAAGGGCGGCACGGGCTGAAATCGCCTTCGACTTATCCAACTGCTCTGTATACCAGACGGCGAAGCATGATTCGTTTCTGGAACTCCAACTTCACCGGTGACCCGCCGCATCCGAGCGGGATCGTTCGGCGGAGGGAACTCGAATGGCGCACGTCGTCCGACTCGAACACCAAATCGGTCAGCCCCTTGCCGTCGTGCGCCGGCGGGCGAGTCCGCACGAACTCGCCCGCGTCGTTCCCGACGCCTGTGGCACGGTGTGGGCCGTGATCCGCTCCGAGAAGGTGCCGGGGGCCGGTCGGCACGTGGCGGTTTACCTGGACGGTCAAATCAACCTCGAAGTCGGTGTCGAACTGACGGCCCCGTTCGCCGGGTTCGGCGAAGTAGTCGGCTCGACCACCCCCGCCGGGCCGGTCGCCGCGACGACCCACTACGGGCCGTACGGCCGACTGCACGAGGCCCACGAGGCCGTCCGCCGGTGGTGCGCGACCAACGGCCGCACGCCGGCCGGCCCCAACTGGGAGATTTACGGTCACTGGACGGACGAATGCAACGCCGACCCGGCCAAGATTCAAACCGAGGTGTGCTACCTGCTTGCGGCGGACGGCAGTTCGGCCGCCGAACCCGCCGCGCCATGAACTTCCGCACGCACCCGGTGCCGGTGGTTCCGTCGTCTGAATCCCCCTCGCGGTGACACCCGTTCTTGCGCCTCTCCCCGACGTGTCCGTCGGGTTTGAAGACCTCATCATCCGGCCCCTGTCAGGGGTCGGTATCTGGCAATGTCGCGGGTTTCCCGAACTCTACTTCCCCGCGCGACGGGCGAACGCCTCGGCACATATCCAAGATTCTGGACAATTATTCACGTTTTTCCGCCCCAGCCTCTTGACTTCGGCACCTGCGAACGTGTAAGGTTCAAGTGTTCACTTCCCTGGCTCCCCGCCGAGGTGCCGCATGGCCCGCCCCGCCTGCCCCGAATCCGCCGCCGTCGGGGCCGAGATGCTCGCCACCGTGGCCGTCGCCGTCACCGCCCTCCGTCAACACCTGATCGACCCGGACCCGAAGGTGGCCCTCCGCGCCGTCGCCGAGCTGACGAAGCTGCTCGG
>JAYUFU010000161.1:0-6458 GCA_043738505.1 Fimbriiglobus sp.
AACCGTGCGGATGTCCACACCGTCCTCGATTAGGTGCGTCGCGAAACTGTGCCGCAGCGTGTGCGCCGTCGCGTGCTTCGCAAGCCCCGCCGCCCGCACCGCCACCGTCACCGTCCGACTCACTGCCCCATCGTTCAAGTGGTGACGCCGCTCCTCCCCGCTCCGCGGGTCCAGCGACCGCTTCGCCGACGGGAACACGTACTGCCAACCCCACTCGGCTGCCGCACCCGGATACTTCCGCTCCAGTGCCGTCGGCAGGTACACCCGCCCGAACCCGGCCGCCAGGTCCGCCGCGTGCAACGCCCGCACCTCCGACAGATGCTCGTGGAGGGCCGACTGCACCGCGGCCGGCAGCACCGTCAGACGGTCCTTGTCACCCTTGCCTCCACAAATCGTAATCTGGTTCAACCCGAAGTCAACATCTTTTACCCGCACGCGCAAACATTCGAGCAGCCGCATCCCGGTCCCGTACAGGAACCGACCGATCAGTCCGTTCACGCCCTCCAGGCGGCCCAGCACCCGCTTCACCTCGTCACGCGTCATCACCACCGGCAGCCGCTTCGGTCGGTTCGCCCGGTGTGTGAAGTTGGCCGAGTTGTCGATGTGCTAACCGGGCGGAGAACTTGACCCGCCCGGCGCGGCGCGGCGGAAGACCTCCGAGATGTCCAGTGCCGGGCAGGCACCGGCTTGCCCGGTCTCGTTTGCTCGCCACGAACGTGATTCGCCGGGTCGCTGCCAGTCGAGAAGGAAGGCACGGCGCACGAACCGACGCGCCCCTGAAGCCCGGGAACCGCGACTCCGTCGGGGCAACAGGTGTGACTGTGCACCCGCCCGTCGCCCCGGCGCCGAACGGAACCAACTCGAGGAGAACGGCGCCGGTCGTCCCGCTGAACACCCACACGCGCGCCGCGGCCCACGGCCCGGTCCCGACCGCCAGGTCCGCCGCGCCGTCGGCGTCGAGGTCCCCGCCCGGCCCGACGAACACCCCGCCCGCGAGAGAAGAAGCCGGACGCGGACTTCAGACCCCCCCGCCGTCGTCGATCACTCCGTTCTCGAACCCCACTGCTTCTCGCGCTGTGTGCGTTCACCGTCTTCGGTGTCGTCGCCATCTTTGCCGCGCGCGCGGTGGTGCGGAAAGGTGCCGGCACCGACGGCTCGAAGCCGTCAACGCTCGCGCCGAGCGACCAGCCCCTTTCCGGGGAGCAGGCGTACCAGAGGCTGATCCGCTGCACAGTATTGATCGCTCGCCCAAACGGTATGGGGAGTGGATTCGCCGTCAACGCAGAGAAGCGGTTGGTGGTCACCAACTTCCACGTCGTCGGCCGCGAGCACCGGGTGGCCGTGGTGTTCCCGCTCTACGATGCGCGGGGCGAGCTGGGCACCGATGCCAGCCGGTACGAGCGACGCGCCGAGGAACTCGCCGTGGAGGGCGAGGTGATCGACGTGAGCGAAGAGTGCGACTTGGCCCTGATCCGGGTGGATCGGCGGCTGCCGGATCGCGCCGCGGCCGTGCCTCTTGCGCGACAACCGGCCGCAACCGGATCCGTCGTTTACTCGGTTGGCGGTTCCGGGGCAGAGGACAACCTGTTGTGGCGGCTGACCAAGGGCAACGTCCGCGGGAGAGGACAGCGACGGCAGGCAGTGGACTTCGGTGTACTCGACTGCATGATTCTCGAAACAGACGCGCCGGTGAACCCCGGCGACAGCGGCGGACCGGTCATGAACGACCGCGGGGAGTTGGTGGCAGTCGTGTCGCACTTCAACACGACACAGCGGCAAGTGAGTGGCAATATCGACATCGAGGAAGTGCGGAAGTTCGTGTCGCGACACATAGCCCTACCGTGAGTTCCAACCGGACTCGTCGGGCCGCCCGCTCCTATCAGCCCACCCGTCACGACGCTTTGACCTGCGGAATTGTCTGGAGTCAACATGGCACTCGTCATCTTCTGTCCCACGTGTAAAGTGCGGCTCACGCTGGGCGACGACCGGGCTGGGGAGACGATTGAGTGCCCAGGCTGCGAGTCCCCTGTACGGTTACCGGGGTCGCGCCCGTCACCTCCTCCGTTGCCCGCACCGCCTGCGCGGCCCGCGCCAGCCCCACCCGCGCCACCCGCGCCCAAAGCAGACGGGTTGCCGATCGAATTCCTGTGTCCGCACTGCCGCTCGCGGATGAAGATCACTCGAAGGAAAGCTGGGGCAGACATCCAATGCCCCCGATGCACCCGGCGGGTGACTGTCCCCACGCCCCCGGACAAGTCGCCCGAAGGAATTCTCATCGACGCGGAACCGCCACCAGCGCCGCCTCTACCAACTCCGCCTCTACCAACTCCGCCACCAGCCACCTTCGACTTCGACCCAGAAGAAGAGGAAGACGACGAGTACGAGTACGATCTCTACCGCCGTCGCCGCGGGGCTTGTCGTCCCGGCCCTGAGCGGGTGTCGCATTCTGGTGGTGGACGACAACGAGGATTCGGCCGACAGCATGGGGGAGTTGTTGCGCCTCAAGGGGAACGACATCCGCACCGCCCACGACGGCCTCGCGGCCGTGGAAGTGGCGGAAACGTTCCGCCCCGAACTGGTGCTGCTGGACATCGGCCTTCCCAATCTGAACGGCTACGATGTCGCCCGGCGGATTCGGCAGCAGCCGTGGGGTCGGGACGTGATCCTGGTTGCGATGACCGGCCGGGGGCAGGCCGAAGACAAACGCCGTTCGCACGAGGCCGGGTTCAACTTCCACGCCGTCAAGCCGGTGGAACTCGCGGCCCTCGAGAAACTGCTGGCCGGGTTGTAGTGCCCGCGCGGCGGTCGCGTTCCCGGCCCCGCGTTCCGGACGCGGCCCCGTTACTTCCCCCCGACCCCCAATGCCGCCCAGAAGTCCGCCAGCGCCCGGAAGTAGTCCTGCTGTGCCCCGATCTCCCCGATCTCGGCGTCGAAGGTTGCCTGTTCGCGCAGCGTGACCCGCAGCACGTCGCTGCGGCCGAGCCGCAGTTGTTCCCGCTCGGCTCGGGCCACCAGTCGGGCCAGTTCCACCCGCTTCTTCGCCTGCCGGTAGAACTCGAACGCCCGCTCCAGCGCCGAGAATGTGTCCTGCACGTCCGCCCGGACGACATCCTCGGCGTGGCGAAGTTGCTGGTCGATCTGGGCGAGTTGAGCTTGGGTCAGCATCACCCGCCCGCGCGCGTCGCGCTGTTGAACGGGGAGTTGAAAGGCGACACCCGCGCTCAACGTCGAGCGGTCCAGACCGTTCGGCCCGGACAGCGAACTCTTCCCCCCGCCCACGTCCTGCGAGGCCGCGACGACGGCGTTCACGGCCGGGAGCGTCTGGTTTGTGACGAGCCGGAGTTCGACCGCGGCCTTGTCCCTTTGAAGTCGGAGCCGCCGGGGTTCGGGCCGCAGTTCGAACGCCGTCCGGAGGGAGGCGTCGAACGTCTTCAGGTCGATGGGCTGGACTTCGGGGAAGGGCGAAAGCCGGTCGGTCCCGGCGAGCGTGGGGGAGCCGGACCCGTCGCGGAGGAACAGCGATAGGTCGATGGTCGCCTGCTGGAAGCCCCGCTGGGCTTGCACGAGGACGCCGTTCCGCAGGGCGATGTTCTGCTGGTTGTCGATCCGCTCGATGTTCGCCGTCGGCCCCGCCTCGACCCGCGCCTTCAACTGGTCGTCACGCTCCACCGCCAGCTTCACCAAGCTCTCGACGACGGCGAGCCGCTGCCCGGCGGCGACCCAGTTCCAGTACGTCCGGGCCGCGGCCCGCTGGAAGTCGAGCCGCTGCCGCTCGATCACCGGCTCGGCGATGGCGACGTCGAGCCGGGCCTGCTGGATGTTGGCGCGGGGGCGGTCGATGGCCCGGTCCCGGAGGAGCGGGATCGTGAGCCCCGCCCGGAACTCGCCCCCGTCCGCCGTCTTCTGGCCGAGGTTGTAAGTGGGGAAGTCGCCGTACCCGGTGCGGTAGCCCGCGAACGCCCCACCCCGCCGACGGGCAACCCCTGACTCACACCGACGGTGCCGCGGAAGTTGTCGTAGGTCGTCCCCTGTCCGTCGGCCCCGGCCGTCAGGTTCAGGTCGAACGCCCCCATCGTGGACACCAGCCGTCCGCCCGCGATGGCCCGCTCCTGTTCGATGGCCCGGAGCAGGGGATAGTTCCGCTCCACCGAGAACAACACTTCGTCCAGCGCGAGCGGCCCGCCGACGCTCGAGGCCGCACCGAGGATAGGGGGCGGCACCTTGGGTGCGGCCGGTGGTTCACTACCGGGCTTCGGCTCCGGGGCGACCGGACGGGGCTGGGGGAGTAACTGGGGCTGGGCGGCGGCGAACGTGTTGCCCGGCGGCTCCGGTTCGGCGTAAGCGGCCGGGACGACGGCCGCTTCCCCGACCGGCTCCGTCCGGGGGACGGGTCGGACTACGAATCCGTTCGGCGGCGGCGGAACCTGACGACCGGGAGGCGGTCCCGGCGAGTCGGCCCACCGGTCCGGTTGCGGCCCCAAGCAGCCCGAGACGGTGGCGAGAAGCGACACGATGACGGCGGCCCGCAGGATCGACTGCCACGTCATTCGGGCTTCGGCGGCTTGCCGCCGTCCTTCTTCTCGGGCGGCTTCGGGGCCACGACCGGCGGGAACCCGTTGAACTGCCGCCATAGCTCGAACCCCAGCGTCACCCGGTTCAGGAACACCCAGCCGACCGCCTGGTTCCCTTGACGCAGGTACAGCCCTTCCGGCCACCGATCCCCGTCGAACATTTCCTCCGGCTCCACGAGGATGCGGAACCGCCCGTACCCGTCGTCGGTCGGGTCGATCTGCCGCACCCGCCCGCCGAACGTGCCCACCGCTACCGACGGCCAGCCGGCGAACTGCACCCCCGGCCAGCCCTCGAACTGGAGCCGGACGTGCGGCCCCCGCCCGGTCTGTTCCATGTGGGCGGCGATCAGCGGGGCGTCCACGCCGTCGATGAGCAGTTCCACCACTCGGTCGGTCGCGTCGGGAACGATCACCGCCAGTTCGTCGCCCTCTTTGACGAGTTGACCGCCCCGGCCGGCGTTCGCCGAGATGCGGAACACGATCCCGTCGCACGGGGCTTTCACGAACCGGGCCTTGAACCGCTCGATGCGGTTCTCGATCTCCTGCAACTCCCGCTCGACGGCGAACACATTTTGTTCGGCCCGGCGCAGGTCGCGGCGGGTGATCGCCACCGTGGAAAGGCCGCTGGCGTCGGCCTGGAGAACGAGGGCGCCGCTGGTAAGGAGGGCGGCGTCGGCCCGCTTCACCTCGGCGTCGGCCCGCTTCACGTCGGTCGCCGCCCGGTCGGCGCGCATCTTCGCCTCGTCCCGGTTCAATTCCGACTCCAGCCCGCCGAATTGCTTATCTTTGAACAGCTTGTCGAACATCTCGAACCGGCGCTGCTCGAAGGTGAGGGAGAACTCGTTGTTCTTGCCGGTCTGCTTGGCGACATCGACCAGCAGCGCCGCCGCGTCCCGGTTCGCCCGTGCCGCCCCGACGGCCGCGTTCAGCGCCTTCTCCTGGGCCTCGACCGCCCGGTTCTGCTCGGCGACCTCCTCCTCCGCGGCCTTGCGGCGACTGAACAGGAACTTCCGTTGGGCCTCGAGCCGCCCGGACAACTCGGGGTCGTTATCGTTAATATCGACAATCGCATCCCCGATCTTGACCTTCGAGCCTTCCACGACGTACCACTTCCCGACCTGACCGCCGACGAGCGCCGTGACGATCTGCTTTCGCTCGGTGGGTGCGAAGGCGACGACCTGCCCCCGGCCCCGGACGGTCTGCTGCCACGGGACATACATGAGGGCGACGGGCGACAGAAGGAACGCGAGGAGCAGAACGCGGGCGATCCACCAGGCCGATCTCGGGGTGCGAACCCGTTGGAGGGTCGAGAAGGGCGCATCGGGGCTGAACGCGGGCCGGGTTCGCGACGTGGCGGTCATCGGTTCGATCCTCGGTCGGTGGGTGGGGCATGATCGGGGGGTTCGGCCCGTGACAAACCGATGATCCGGTCGCACCTCCCGACGACCTCGGGATTGGTGGAGGCGACCAGCAACGTCCAGGGTGCCGAGCGGTCGAACAGTCGCGGCAAGAGGTCCGGGCATCCCCGAAGGTCCAGGGCGTCCAGCACGCCGTCGAGGATCAACAGGCGGGGCCGACCCACCAGCGCCCGCGCGACGGTCAGCCGCAGCGATTGGCTCGCCGACAGCGGCCCGCCGCCGGGGATCAATTGCGCGTCCAAACCGAGGGGGAGGTCGTGCACCACCCCGAGCAAGCCGACCGCCTGTAACGCCTCGCGAACGTCTCCGGGCGTCAGGTGCGACCGACCGACGCGCACGTTCTCCGTGACGGTGCCGAGGAAGATGTCCGACCCTTCCACCAACACCACCTGCTCCCGCAACCGCTCCAGAGACAGCCACCGCAGGTCGATGCCGTCCACCTCCACGACGCCGTGGCCCGGCTCCCGCA
>JAYUFU010000162.1:0-18366 GCA_043738505.1 Fimbriiglobus sp.
AGTGAGCGGTCACGCGGGTGGTCGCCCTGCGACCACAGCCTCGTACTCCGCCACGACGGCCAGGAACGCGGCCAGGATGGAGCCGACATCCGCGAGCGATTGCTGGAGTGGATCGACCAGCGCCCGATTGCCGTCGAGCTTCATCCACTGCCACTGGTCGCCGTTCGTCACGCACCCGTAGACCGGCGAGTCCGCTTCGCCGCGGTCCCGGTTGAACTCGTGGGCGGCCACCATCTCCGCGACGCACTGCCCGAGGCCGAGATCGATGTCGGCTTTCTTCGCTTCCACGACCGCCACGAGTGGCGACCGCACCGGCATCACCGCCGGGGCGACGGCGAGGAGGTAATCGCACTCGCCGTTCAGCCCGCGGCTGGCGTCCACGTTGAACGTCGGGGCCGAGTAGACGGCCAGCTTGTCGCCCGACACAACCCGCGCCGCCGACAGCACGGGCGCGATGAGGAACTCCCGCCGCGCCTGTTCGCTGGCCCGCGTGAGCGATGTCGCCCGCGTGAACCCGTCGAGCAGCCACGGCGGCGGCGGGACCGGCTTCAGGTTCGGGAACAGTCTCGCCGGGGCGGTGGTCACGCCCAACTTGCGGCTCACGTCTTCCAGGGTGAAATCGCTGAACGCCATGAAACAATCCCTCACGCGGACGGGGCTTCGAACTCGCGCATCACCGCCAGGAACGCGCCGAGCAGTTCGTCCAACACGGCCGAGGAGTACGGCTTCCAGTCGGACACCAGCCGGGTGCCGTCGAGCCGGAGGAACTGCCACTGGTCGCCGTTGGTGACGCACCCGAACATCGGGCCGTCCCGCGACTGCTCCGCCCGGTTGAACGCCTGCGCGGCGAGCATTTCCGACACGCACTGTCCCATCCCGAGGTCGAGGTCCGCCTTCTTCGCCTCGGCCATCGCCACCACCGGGGCGCGGATCGGGTAGACCGGCGGCGACAGCGTCAGCAGGAAGTCGCACTCGCCGTTCAGCCCGTTCGCCGGGTCCACGTCGAACCGCGCGCCGGAGAAGACGGCCAGCTTGTCCCCCGACACCTCGCGCACGGCGGTCAGGATCGGGGCGATCAGGCACTCGCTCCGCGACTTCTCGTTCGCCCGCATCGCCGGCGTGATGCGGGCGAGCGACGCCGTCAACCAGCTCGGCGGCGGGGTTCGCGACACGGTCGGGAACAGCACGGCCGTGGCGTGCGTGAGCTTGAACTTCGTCAGCACTTCCTCGAAGCCGAAATCGCTGAACGCCATGGGTGTCACCTCCTGCCGAGTCGCTCTACTGATTCGCAGGTATCGAACGTTGTATTCGGCTAAGGTAGTCCGCACTCGGAGAGTGCGGTGCCGACCCGCACTCGGAGAGTGCGGACTACCTTCGATTCAGTAGGGCGGCGCTGGTCATTGTACGCACGCCGTTCGTCGCGCTCGGTTCCGGCGGCGGGGCGCAGCTGTCCGAGCGCATGCTCGGCGGCACCGGGCCGCCCGGCTTCACGCTGGCGTCGTACTTGTCCTGCCCGATGCCGCCGAGGAAGTACGGGAAAATGGGCGCGCCGCTCGGGTCGAACCGGTCGAAGGCGGCGCTGGCGAAGAACGGCGGCACGTTGATCGCCGTACAGGGGAATGGCATCGGGATGAACAACGCGCTCCCGGACATGCTGGACAAGGACAGCATCAAATTGGATACCAAGTTGAACACCGCCGTCTACTTCGCCGCGACGGAGACGTGGGCGGACATGAACAACGCGGTCGGAGCGATACCGCAGAAGGTCAACTTGATGCAGAAGGATGCGTTGCGGGAATACCCGGCAACGATGTTCGTCCTCATCAAGTAGCGGCAATCGATTCTCCGCATCCGGTCCCCACGGAACAGCCATGAGAATTCCCAACGCCGTCCTCACGCTGGCCGTGGCCCTGACACTGTCGGCGTCCGCGCGATCCGCCGACGCCGAGGCCATCACACGCAAGGTGGAGAAGGCGGGCGGTACCGTCGTCCGCTCGCCGATCCTCAAACTGGGACGGCCGATTCTCGCGGTCACGTACCGCGGCAAGAAGGCCGACGAGTTGCTGCCGGTGTTGGCCGCGTGCGAGAGCCTCAACCTAAATCTCCAGTACAGCGATGTGACGGATGCGGGACTAACCGCCCTGCGGCATTCGTCCGTGCAAGCGTTGAGCCTCGTGGACACCGCGATCACGGACGACGCCTTCGCCACCGTTGCCGCCCTGCGGAGCCTTCGCGAACTGAGCGCGGGCCAACTCCTCCCGTTCATTGACTTCACGCCCGGCAGCAAAAAAACTGGCGGGCACGCGTACGATCCGCTCACCGACGCCGCCCTCAAGCGTCTGGCTTCGCACCCGAAACTTGAGTCCCTGGAACTGTATAGCGTGGACATCACCGACGACGGCTTGCGGCACCTGGTGGGATTGCCGAAGCTCAAGCGGATTCACCTCAATTCAAACGAACCCATCACCGATGCCGGGTTGAAGACCCTGGGCGGGATTCGCACTTTGGAGGAGATCGAAATCTATGCCGCCAAATTCACCGACACCGGTCTCAAACACCTCGACGGGTTGCCTCGGCTTCGCGGCCTGGATCTCGGTGACAACCCACGTCTCACGGACGCCGGCCTGAAACACTTGGCTCGGCACACCGGGTTACGACTCCTCCGGCTCACGAATAACGCCTGGGTCAACGACGACTCGCTGACGACCCTCGCGCCATTCACGGAGTTGGAGTCCCTAAACCTCGCCAACACGCTCGTGTCTGACGCCGGCCTGCCAACCATTGCGAAGTTGCGTCACCTCGCGAGTCTCGATCTTCACGGCACCTCGGTGACGGACGCCGGAATCGCCGAACTGTCGAAACTGGACAAGTTGCGGAAACTCACCCTTTCAATCACCGCCGTCACCCCCGCTGGCCGCGCGGCACTCCGCAAGGCGCTGCCGAAGTGCGTCGTCCTTCCGGCCGACGAACCCAAGCGCTGACCTCACTTCCGCTCGGCTCGCACCTGCTCGTAGGCGTCGGTGACGGCGGCCAGCGGGGTCGCCCCGACGCCGGTGTACTGCCGCATGGCCCCGCTCGTGTCGAGGGGGACGGAGCAGCGGAACTCGTACTCGCCGCCGGGCAGCTTGATCGGCGCGAACGGCTTGCCGCCGATTCGCCGTAGCTCGTCCACCAACTGCTCCCAGTTGCCGGCCGGCACCGCGCCCACGGCCGGGCGGACGCCACCGCCGGTCGGGGTCGCCGTCGGCCGCCGGTCGTCGATCACCAACTGGTCGGCGTGGTCGGTGCCGCGCACGGACATCGCCGCCGGGGTGAAGTCCTCGGTCAGGCGGAACGGCTCCTTGGCCCCGGTGCGGCTCGCCGCCGTCCCCTTGAACAGCGGGTCGCGGGTGGCGGCCCCGTAGCTGCCGTCCTTGCCGGGGATCGGCACGCCCGCCGGCGGGATGCGGTCGGCCCCCATCAGCGGGTCGCGGTTGCGCGGCAAGAGGCCGCCGGCGCGGTCGCCGTTGCCCTTGCAGCCGAGGGCGCACAGCGGGACGAGGAGGAGCAGCCCCCATCGGAAGCGGAATCGAATTCGCGGTCGCACGGTCTTCATGTCCGCCGGGCCTCGTTCGCGTCCCACGGCCAACCGTTTCCCCTCTCCATACACTTGACGCGATTCCCCGTCGGTCGTCCACCTCGCTCGATCGATTCCGTCCGCCTCCGGCCGCGCATCGCGCCGGCGGTAGCGGTCGGGCGGGAATTCGGGGTTCCACGGCATAGCGAAGGTGGGGGACGGCGGCAATGGCAGTCCATCGGATCGCGGTGATCGGCGGCGACGGCATCGGCCCGGAGGTGATCGACCAGGCGGTGCGGGTCGTCCGCGCGGCCGTGGCCAAGCACGGCGGCGGGGCGACGCTCGAATTGACCCCGCTGCCGTGGGGGTCGGAATTCTACAAGAAACACGGCCACATCCTGCCCGCCGACGGCTGGGAAATCCTGGCGACGCACGACGCCATCCTGTTCGGCGCGGTCGGCTCGCCGGACGTGCCGGATTCGGTCACGGTCCACGACCTACTGCTGCCCATGCGGCGGCGGTTCGACCAGTACGTGAACATGCGGCCGGCGTACCTGTTCGACGGCGTGCCGTGCCCGCTGGTGGGCAAGAAGCCCGGCGACATCGACATGCTGGTGTACCGGGAGAACACCGAGGGTGAGTACGCCCCCGTCGGCGGCAAGCTGTACCCCGGCACGGATCGGGAAGTGGCCATCCAGAATGCCGTATTCACGCGGGGCGGGTGCGAACGCATCCTGCGGGCGGGGTTCGAGGCGGCGCGGAAGCGGCCGCGCAAGAAGCTGACCAGCATCACCAAGTCGAACGCCTTGATCTACGGCCTGACGCTGTGGGACGACGCCTATGCGGCCGTGCGGAAGGACTACCCGGACGTGCAGTCGAACTCGCTGCTGGTGGACGCGGCGGCGATGGACTTCGTGCGGAAGCCGGAGGTGTTCGACGTGGTGGTCGCCAGCAACCTGTTCGGCGACATCCTGACCGACCTGAGCGCGGCGGTGGCCGGCAGCATCGGCCTGGCGAGCAGCGCGAACATCAACCCGACGAAGGCGTATCCGAGCATGTTCGAGCCGGTCCACGGCAGCGCGCCGGACATCGCCGGGAGGGGCATCGCCAACCCGCTGGCCGCGATCCTGAGCGCGGCGCTGATGCTGGATCACCTCGACCTGACGGCCAGCGCGAACGCCATCCGGACGGCGGTGGCGGCGGTGCTGAAGGCGGGCGCGGGGAAGACGGCCGACGTGGGCGGCACGGCGACCACGGTGCAAGTGGGCGATGCGGTGCTGGCGGCAGTGTGAGTGGACTTCGGGATGGTTACGGCCGACGGGAGGCGGGGCCAGACCCGCTCGGTTCCCGTGGCATTTCAATGGCGGTCGCTGTCACTTCGTCGCGCCGAGGGCGGCGGTGAAGAACTGCACCACCGGGGTCACGTCCTTCAGGCCGTGCGGGTGGTGGTCCTGGCCCGGCTTCACGACGCGCTCCACCGGCCCGCCGAGGGCCGTGTACCGGTCGTACACGACCGCCGAGTTCTCGCCGTGCGGGACGGCCGTGTCCTTGTCGCCGTACACCAGCAGCAGCGGGATTTTCGCCTTCGCCAGCGGGGCGAGGGTGTCCACCGGGTTGCCCTGGAACGCGACGGCCTCGGCGTCGGACTTGAAGTCGTAGGCGGCGAGCATTTTCTTCCACTCGCCGTCCGAGCCGGCCCCGGTGCCGAGTTTCTTCACCTTGCCGCCGGGCCAGCTCTTGAAGTCGCAGACGGCGTTGTCGAGGTACACGGCGAGCGTCTTGTCCGGGTGCGCCGCCGCCCAGTTCATGCAGTACAGCCCGCCCCGGCTCAGGCCGATAAAGCCGGGCTTCGGGTGCAGGCCGTAGTCGGCGGTCATCGCCGCGTGGAACGTCTCCCACTTGGCGACGGCCTTCGGCGAGCCGAACAGGTCGGGCACCTTCAGGTACGCGAGGTGCCAGCCGGCCTTCACGAGAGCGACATCGGCGTCGGCGAACGCGCCGAAGAACTCGCCCCGCCACACCCACGGGCGACCGGCCAGCGGTTTGTCGGGCACGACGACGGTGGCGTCCAGGTCGCCGACCTTGAAGTCGTGTTTGGCAAACCCCGACCACTTCGTCGGCGTGCCGGGGAACGGCTTCGGTTCAGCCGCGAGTGCGACGACCGGAAGGGCGAGCAGCGCGAGAACGGCGAGAGCGGAGCGGGGCATGACGGCGACCTGCTGGGGGGAAGGCGGGGTGACAAGTGGAATGCTACCGCCGTCGGCGGTTGCGGCGGCGGGGAAAAGTTGCGATACTACTCTGACCCGCCGGGCGTTCCGCCCATCTCCCGTTCGCCGAGGCTTCCGCCATGCCGCCCACCGCCGCCGGCATTCGTCCGTGTTCCGGCCCGTCGCGGCGGGAGCTGCTCCGCGCCGGCGGGCTATCGGCGTTCGGCCTGACGTTGCCGCAACTGCTGGCCGGTCGCGCGTTTGCCGCCGAACGCGGGGGAATGGCGAAGAACTGCATCGTCCTGTTCCTGATGGGCGGGCCGCCGCAGCATTCCACCTGGGATCCGAAGCCGGACGCGCCGGCCGAGATCCGCGGCGAGTTCGGCCCCATCGACACGAACGTGCCCGGCGTTCGCATCGGGTCGCTGTTCCCGCTGCTCTCACGGCACGCCGATAAACTCTGCCTGCTGCGCGCGGTGGCCACCGACGACAACGCGCACTCGTCCAGCGGGTACGCCATGCTGACCGGCGTGCCGCACGCGCCGACGAACGCCGAGAACGTGAACCCCGGCCCGCCGAACGACCACCCGACCCTCGGCGCGGTCGTGCGAAGACTGCGGGGCGACCGGGGCGGACTGCCCGGCGCGGCCCGCCTGCCGATGCACATCTTCAACACCGACAACTCGGTCTGGCCGGGACAAGACGCCGGGTTCCTCGGCCGCAACTCCGACCCGTGGCTGTTCCGCTGCGAGCCGGCGTCGCCCACCTTCCGCGTGCCGGAGCTGTCGCTCACGCCCGAAGTGCCGCTCGACCGCCTCGCCGACCGCCGCGACCTGTTCCGCCGGCTGGACCGGGGCGTCGCCGCCGGCACCGATTCGCGCGGCGGCCCGTCCAGCCGGTACACCGATCAGGCGTTCGACCTGCTCGGCTCGGCGTCCGCCCGCGCCGCGTTCGACTTGGGCCGCGAGACGCCGAAACTCCGGGACCGCTACGGCCGCACGCAGTTCGGCCAGAGCTGCCTGCTCGCCCGGCGGCTGGTGGAGGCCGGCGTCGGGCTGGTGCATGTGAACTGGCACCGGGGCCCGGAGGAGCCGAGCGACGCGCCCGTGTGGGACACGCACGTGAACGAAACGGCGCGGCTGAAGACGGCCCTCGCGCCCGTCGCCGACCGCGCCATCGCCGCGCTGCTCGACGACCTGACCGACCGGGGCCTGTTGGACAGCACGCTGGTGATGTGCCTGTCGGAGTTCGGCCGCACGCCGAAGTTCAACGGGCGGGGCGGGCGGGAGCATTGGGGCCACGTGTTCAGCGTGGCGCTGGCCGGCGGCGGGGTGAAGGGCGGGCAGGTGATCGGCGCGTCGGACAAGAACGGCGGCTACCCGAAGGACGGCCGCGTGTCGCCGGCCGACCTGACCGCGACCGCCCTGCACTGCCTCGGCTACGACCCGGCGACGGACATCCACGACACCCTCGGCCGCCCCCTGCCCGCCAGCCGCGGCAGTGCAATCCGCGGCGTGGTGTGAGGCAAGCGATGGCAGAATCAGATCGGAATGCCGTCGATCAGTCGAGCCAGTTGCAAGAAGTCATCAACAACTTGCGTTGAAGTTGTTTTAGAGGGTTCGGTATCGGCGTGTGCGATTCCTTGTCGATACGTTGATCGGTGTTGGCCAACTCGCTGCCACAACGGAGGATCGAGCTCCGCTGCGGACTGCCCTGTCGCTTCACGCAGGATTCTTTTTGCGCGATCATCAAACCGCTGGTTTGCCTGCTGGCGCAGCATCACGTCAATGGCAGCGACAGATTGCCCTTTCTGACGAAGTCCATCTCGGATTTTCCTCGACAATGCCAAGTCGAGTGCTGCTGAAGATTCAATGATCGCGGAGCGGTACGCGCTGCGGAGCAGGAGCGATTTGGCGCGGATTGCCAAAAGCTCTACGGGATCGGTGATAGGATTCGACTGCAAGCGGGCTCGAAATCCGTCAGTTTTCTCGGCCGAATGCTCCAGCCAAGGCTGTTTAATGATGTAGGGAAATAGTCCACCTGCATACCGGAACTGCTCAAGAAACTGGCCGTCATAGGTTATAACGCACTGTATTCCACCAAACTCGGTGTCGCAGAGCATACTCTCGCAGATTTCCTGCACGAATCGGTCTTCAAACCACACCATGTACAGTCGGATGAGGGCGTTCAAAGCATCACAAAAAATATCGTTGTCCGTGCTGTTGAAGGCAGCCTTGGCGGCGAGCCCGACGCGAGCGCGCATCTCAAAGCTTTTGCGCCCTTCCTCGTCAAGCGAATCTCGCCACTCTTTGGCCTGTCGGACGAGTGCCTCAGGCCCCTCTGGAACTCGCCCAGGCTGGCGCAAGAGTACCTGCTGTGCGGCTGCAAATAGTTGCTCCTCGCTTGCGATCGGCAGACTGGCGATTGCAAGCGAGTTTTGGTCCCTGTGCGACACGATTGTCCGTAGTGGGCGTTTTGAAATCGACGCCCAACGATCTCCGAAATGTGTGCGAAGGCCGTCAGCAGAACCAGCCAACTTTGCCCCCTGTGACTCCTCAGCACTGAACCAGCCTTGCCGTAGGTCGAACTCATACATCGATGACCCCACCAGAACCGGGTACAAGCCAGTTGGCAAGTTCAGCGTGAAAGGCATTTCACAGCGAAACACACGTTCGAGGAAAATCGCCTCGCTCATAAGCTGACTCGAAGTAGAAAAGAGAATAGTTTGGCAGCCATTACTCGACACAAGTGGATGGATTGCGGTTCGCGGCTTACTCTGGGGAAAACCCGCTCACGCCGCGACCAACTCTCGCTTCCGCACGCCGAGCACACTCGGTGCGGCAATCTGGAAGCCGGCGGCATCGACGGAGTCCAGGAAGTCGCCGCGGAGCATCATGTTCAGTTCGTTCACCCGGCGGGCAAGGTCGTATTTCTTGCCTGGCAAGTCGCGGACCAGCAGCGTATTCGTCCATGTACCCCCGATGGCAACCCACCTCTACTATATCGCCATTCGCGCGGGTGATCCAGCGAGTTCAGAAAACGGTCGTTGGCGGTGCTGGGCGAGCCGCTGCCCCCGAGCGGCGAGCGCGGCCGTCCCGCCACCAGCACGTCACCCGGCCGCGAGTGGTTGATGACGTACCGCAGGATGAACCCGCAGAAGGCGATGCTGCCGGCCGACACTCACCCGCGGCCCGGCGTCCGAATGCCTGCCGTGCTGCGCGGGTTGCCCTGTTCCGTATCGTAACCGGTGTCGCCCCACGGAGGTTTTCCAATGGCCGCCCCGACCCGCCCGGTCGTCGAACACGTCGTCATGACCGGGCACATCGTCGATTCCCTCCTGCTGCCCAAAGTGCTGGACGCCATCCTGTCGCGGGGCGGCCGCTACCACATCGAGGAGTTCAAACTCGGCGAGAAGCAGGACGACCCCAGTTCCGCCCGCATCCAAGTGACCGCCGACACCCCCGCGAAGCTGGACGCCATCCTCGCCGAGATCCACCCGCACGGGGCCGTCTCCGCCAACCCGAAGGACTGTGCAGTGCTGCCGGCCGACATCGCCGGCGCGTACCCGGACGGCTTCTACTGCTCGACGAACTTCCGCACGCAAGTCCGGTTGAGCGGCGACTGGGTGGACGTGGAGGATCAGGAGATGGACTGCGGCATCCTCGTCGATGGGGACGGCAAGGCGGCGCGGTGCGTGCCCATGACCGGCGTGCGGGTCGGCGACCGCATCCTCGTCGGCCGCGCCGGCACGCGGGTGTTCCCGCCGGAGGCCGAGGCGCGCAAGCACAACCTGTTCGAGTTCATGGCCAGCCCCGTCAGCAGCGAGCGGCCCAAAGCGGTGAGCGTGCGGGAGATCGCGGCGGCGATGAAGCGGACCAAGGCCGCCGGCGAGAAGGTGATGGCCGTCCTCGGCCCGGCCGTCGTCCACACCGGCGGCGCGGACCTGGTGGCGACGATGATCCGCAAGGGGTTCATCCAAGTGCTGTTCGCCGGCAACGCGCTGGCCACGCACGACATCGAACAGGCCTTTTACGGCACCAGTCTGGGCGTGTCGATGGACTTCGGCCTGCCGACCGACGAGGGGCACGAGCACCACCTCCGCACGATCAACACCATCCGCCGCATCGGCGGCATCAAGCAGGCGGTGGCCAGCGGGCTGTTGAAGTCCGGCATCATGTACGAATGCGTGACGCACAACGTGCCGTTCGTGCTGTGCGGCAGCATTCGCGACGACGGCCCGCTGCCGGAGGTCATCACCGACGCCCTCGCCGCGCAGACCGAGATGCGGGCGCATATTCCGGGCACCGGCTTCTGCCTGATGGTGGCGACGACGCTGCACTCCATCGCCGTCGGCAACCTGCTGCCGGCCTGGGTGAAGGTGGCGTGCGTGGACATCAGCCCGGCGACGGTGACGAAGCTGATGGACCGCGGCAGCACGCAGACGGTCGGCATCGTGTCCGACGCCGAGCCGTTCCTGCGGGCGCTGGTGGCCGAGGTGGAGAAGGGGTGAGGTCGCGCCGCCGCGTCAGTCGGTCACTTTCATGTCCAGGGTCTTGGCCACGCCGCGGACGAGGGCGTCGCTCGGCTTGCTCGGCTGGTTGTACCCCCACTGGCCGCGGAGCATCTCGAACGTCATCAGCCCGCCGAGGACGACGACGACGAGGCACGGCAGCAGGAACAGGGCCGGCAGCACGCCCCACTTGGCCGGCGGCGGGGCCGACCGAATCGGCGTGTCGTCGTCGGTCTGGCCGCCCTTCCTCACCCCCCGCAGCGCCTTGCTGGCCGACACCCCGTCGGTGTCCTCCTCGCCGATCAGCACGTCGTCGTCGCCCAGCAGGCTCCGCCGCTTGCGGCCGGGCGACACCGGGGCCATGTCGTCGTCGGACAGGGCGACCACGTCGTCGTCGATCGGCATCATGTCGTCGTCGACCAGCACCACCTGGCTGGCGCTCTCGTCGTCCATCGGCACGTCCGAATCGACGATGGCGATGTCGAAGTCGGAGTTCTCCAGGTCGGTGTCGCCGGACTCGACGGCCACCACCTCGGACCCGGACTCGTCGTCGCTCACCACCGGCAGCTCGAAGTCGGTCTCGAAGATGTCGCCCTTGTCCGACTCGGCGTTCAGGTCGTCCACCAGCCCGTCGGTGACGCCGGAGTTGTCGTCGAGCGACAGCTCGAACTCGCTGTCCGAGTCGGTGGTGAGGGCCTTGCGGCCGCTCTTCGGGCCGCCCAGCCGCACCCCGGAGGCCGCGCCGGGCGCGTCCAGCGTCAGTTCGAAGTCGATGTCCGAGTCGCTGTCGTCGATGGGCGGGGCCTTGCCCTTCTTCTTCTTCTCCAGCGACACCCCGCTGTCCGCCGGCTTGTTCAGCTTGATGCCGGAGCGGCTGCCGCCGCGGTCGTCCGGGGCGAACGTGCCGAGGTCCACCTCGGCGCTGCTGTCCGGGTTCAGGGTCAGCTCGAACGAGTCGCTGTCCGAGTCCAGGCTGAGTTCGAACTCGCTGCTGCCGTCGTCGCCCGCCGGCAGTCCGACCGGGCTGGGAATCTTGGCCGAACCGGGGCCGATCAGCTTGGCCGACTTCGGGTTGCTCAACTTGACCGAGCTGGGGGCCTTCAGCACCCCGCTGCCGCCCGTCGCCGGCAGTTCCAGGGAAATCTCCTCGGTCACGTCGGCGGTCCTCGCGCCGCCCTTGGTCGGGGTCAGGTCGAGCCGCACGTCGCTGTCGCCGCTCGCCTTCGCCGCTTTCCCGCGCATCGACCCGGCGGGGTCCATCGGCACGGCGAGGGCGTCCTCGCTCGTGTCGTCGTCCAGCAGCAGGGGTTGCTCCACCGCCTTCGGGGCCGGCGACTTCGGGGCCGGCGACTTCGGGGCCGGGACGGTGATCGGGATTTCTTCCGACGAGTCGGTCAGCGGCAGGCCGGGGGCGGCGAGGGTGAGGCCGGGGTCGGACGCCTGGCCGAGGCTGCGGGCCAGCTCCTCGATGTCCGCCGCGCGGAACCGCAGGGTCGGGCCGTCGCGGAACGACCGCACCGACTTCCAATCGTCGCGGAGCCGCCGCTTGAACTCTTCCGGGGAGAGGCCGAGCTTGTCGGCGGCCTGTTCGAGCGTGAAGGTCTGGGCCATGGCGGCGGTCGCCCGTGGGGGTGGACGGAGGGTGCGTGTCCGAAGGGTAAGCCCATTTTACCCTGCGGTCGAGTCGGGACAAGCGGGAAGGCGGGCGGACGAGGGGGTTTGTGGCGCGGTTGTGGCGCGGACGCCGGGAATGAGGCGCGGGGTCGGGAGGAAAAAAAACACGCCCCGGCATTGGCCGGGGCGTGCGAGTCGTTTCGGATGTCCGTCCAGAGGGTTATCGGTAGTCGTCGCCGCCGCCGCCGCCGCCGCCGTAGCCGCCGCCGCCACTCGGGCGACCGCCGCCGCCGCCGCCGCCGTACCCACCCCGGCCGCCGCCACCACTGCCCCCGCCGCCGTAGCCGCCACCACCACTGCCCCCACCGCCGTAGCCGCCGCCGCCACTCGGGCGACCGCCGCCACCGCCGCCGCCGTACCCGCCACCGCCACCGGAACGGCCGCCGCCGCCGTACCCGCCGCCGCCGCCACTGCCACCGCCGCCCCCGTAGCCGCCGCCACCGCCGCCCCCGCGGGGACGCTCGTCGCGGGGACGGGCTTCGTTGACGGTCAGCCGGCGGCCTTGGAATTCGGCCCCGTTCATGCCCTCGACGGCCGCCTCGGCCCCGTCGGTCATTTCCACGAACCCGAAGCCGCGGCTACGGCCGGTGTCGCGATCTTTGATCACCTGCGCCTTCACCACGACGCCGAACCGGCCGAACTCTTGGGCCAGGTCGTCGTCGGTGGTGGTGAACGGCAGGTTGCCGACGTACAGATTCTTCACGCTGCTCATTACAGACCTCACGCGGGCGGCGGGCCGATACGGTGATGGCCGCCGCGCCGAACTGAACCGTACCCGGAGGCCGACCTATCGGCCTCCGCGAAGGGGACACGGACGGGCACAACACCCGAGGCCCACGTCGCGACGGCCGGCGATAGAACCGGGCGGCGCGGCGGGGGAGTCGAACCGACGTTGACGGCTGTGCAGCGTGAGGAGATCGGGGCGATGAGAAGTGTCGGTGTCAGATTCAGAAGCACACATGCTCTTATCCACACAACGCTCGAGGCTCAAGGCCGACCCATCAAACGGAGACCGACGCGAACGCAATACGACCCGTCCGTGACCTTCATCCCCAATGGGTCCACCCCCATCGGTTGATGAACTATAGCCCGGCGGACGGAAAAAGATAGGGGGAAACCGGGGAAAATTCCGACAGCGCCCGGAAGGGGGACGGCGGCACCCGGTTCGGGCGTCCGGAACCGGCGGTTTCGGTGAAGTCGGCGGGCCGCTACTTGGCGGCGACCGTCGTGCGCGGTTTCGGCTTCGCGGCGGGTTTGCGCTTCGCCGCGGGTGGCAGGGCGACCAGCTCGTCGAGGATTTCCTTCTCCGTTTCTGCCGACGCCGGCCGACGGGTTGTGCCGCGCGGTCGCGGTTCGGTTAACGGGGTGTCCCGCATTCCCCTCCGTCCGTCCGCCCGTAAAGTATCCCGCCAAACGGAGACGCGCTTTTTTCGGAGACCCCGCCCATGACTGACCCCACCCCGGCCCCGTTCGTCCTGCGGAACACCAGCCGATACGCCCTGCTCTCGGCCCCGTTCGTCATCATTGCCGGCCTGTGGGCCACCCCCGGCCTGGTGGTGTACGACGCCGTCAAGTTCGTCCCGCCCGAACCGGTCGCCGCTGCCCCGTTCGACGGCCACCGGCTGTTCGTCAAGCACTGCGCCAGTTGCCACGGCGAGCAGGGCGACGGCAACGGCACCGCCAACCTGAACCCGCGAGCCCGTCACTTCGGGTTCGAGCCGTTCAAGTTCGCCACGACCGTCAAGCGTCAAGAACTCGGCTACGCCTTCGCCTGCCCGACTGACGAGAACCTGCTCGCCCTGCTGAAGCGGGGCATTCCGGGGTCGTCGATGCCGGCCTTCCAGGAGCCGCCGACGGGCACCGCGCCGGCCACGCAGGTCCAGGCCGACCTGACCGACGACGAACTGAAGGCGATCATCGGCCACGTCCGCACGCTCACCCGGAAGGGGGTTTTCGCCAAGGTGCTGGCCACCGCCACCGTGAAGCAGCTCAAGGACATCACCGGGGAGAGCGAAGACGACAAGGCGATCAAGGCGGCGACCCCGGCCGACTGGACGGAGGCCCGCAAGGAGGCCGACAAGCCGATGCAACTGGCGGCGGCGGCCGACGCGCTCACCACCGTAGGCACCGCGCTGCCGTTCCCGGCGACGTTCCCCTCGGCCACCCCGGAGGCCCTCGCCAACGGCCGGCAGTTGTTCGTGAAGGCGACGTGCGCGTCCTGCCACGGGGCCGGCGGCCAGGGCGACGGCGAGCAGTTCAAGGAGCCGCTGCCCGGCCAACCGGACAAGCGGCCGAAGAACGCCGACGGCAGCCCGGCGTACCCGCGCGACTTGACCGCCGGCATCTACAAGGGCGGCGGCGACGCGCACAGCCTGTACGCCCGCATCCGCCTGGGCATCCCCGGCAGTCCGATGCCCGCCTCCGAGGCGAGCAGCGTCAGCGAGAAGGACGTGGCCGACCTGATCCACTTCGTGCAGTCGCTGAAGGGGCAGTGACGGCCGAGATTCGCTCCCTCCGGTCGCGGCGAAGAGACTTCCTCGCCGCGCCCTACTTCCCCGGCCTCGCCAGCAGCTTGTCGAACTCGACCCGCACTTCCTTCGTGTCGGCCGCCTTCAACACGGCCGCGTTCGCCTTCGCCAGCAAGTCCTTCTCCACCCGCGGGGCCACCTTCTTCACCACCTCGAAGGCGGCCTTGCCCAGCACCTCGGCCGGCTTGCCGCTCACGCCCAGCGCGTACTCGCACACCAGTTCCGAGTACCCCACCTTGGCCTCCGTCGCCCGCACCCGGATGGCGACCGTCGGCAGCACCGCCCCCGGCGGGAACGTGGTGCTGCTGGTCAGTTCGCACGCCAGCTCCAGCACCGCCCGGCAGCGGACGTGCGTCTCCCCGGCGTACACCCGCTTGCCCAGCGCCCACATCTGGTTCTCGTACACCGCCCGCACGTCCAGCCCGATGGCGGCGTGGAACATCGTCTTGTCGGCGGCCGTTCGCACGTCCCGGATGTGCAGCGCCAGGGACTTCGCCGGGTCGATGGCCGTCAGCGTCACTTTCTGCCAGTGGCCGTCGTTCCGCACCGCCTTCATCGGCACCGGCTTCAGGAGGAATCGCTCCCGCTCCCACTTGATGCCGATCACCACGTCCCGCTGCTCGCCCCAACTCATCGGGGCGACGACGAGCGGCTCCGGCAGGGCGTTCAGCAGCATCGGGCGGAGCGTGGCCGACAGGACTTTCGGGTCGAACGCCGGCTCGGCGGCCGCTACTGACATCGCGGCGGCGAATAGTGCGAGTAAACTGGGGCGAAGACCGGGCATGGGCGATCTCGGCGGGGACGAGTGTCTCGCGGACATCATACCGCCGAGGGGAAGCCGACGGGCGGGAGAAAACGCGGCGAACCCCGGTTCGCCAGGATTCGCCGCCGTTCCTCCCCAACCCGCTTATCCGATTGCACTTGCGGCCGGAAACCGGATAATGCACCGCGACGACTGGTCCCGCCGTGCCCACCGCGGAATGTCACGTGATCACCACGGCCGTTGGAATATCCCCGCGCACTCGTCTGTATCCGTGACGACGCACACCCGGTCCACCCCGGACCCTCGGAGGAAGACCCATGTTCTCCCGCCTGCCCCGCTTGCTGCCGGCGCTCGCCGTCGCCGCCGCCGGGCTGCTCCTGCTCGCCACCGGCTCGCCGGCCCAGCAGCCGACGCCGGCCCCCGCCCCGGCCGGCCAGCCGTCCGCCGCCGACCTGAAGGCGAAGCAGGAGGAAAACGCCAAACTGTTCAAGGACTTCACCGACAGCCTCGTCCGCCTGGCCAACCGCCTCGAGAAGAGCGACCGGCTGGAAGACAAGGAGAAGGCCAAGACGATCACCCGCGCCATCGAACTGGCGTCGAAGGAGAACGTCTCCGGCCAGTTCTCGAAGCTGGTGCAGGGCCTCGCCAAGGGCAAGACCGACTTCGACCTGAGCAACCTGCAAGGGGACGAGGCGCAGCTGCGGGCCATGCTCAAGCAGATCCTCGACATCCTGGTCACGGACGACGAGTCCGCCGCCCGGAAGGAAGAGATCCGCCGGCTCGAGGCCATCCTCAAGCAGGTGAAGGAGCTGGAGCGGACGCAGAAGGTGACGCAGGCCATCACCGAGGGCAAGACGGGCGACCCGGCCAAGATTGCCAAGACGCAGGACGGCATCACCGAAAAGACCAAGGACATCGTCCAGCAGACCGGCGACAAGAAAGACCCGGCCAAGCCGGGAGCCGGCGGCGACAAGAAGGACGACAAGGCCGAGGCCAAGGCCGAAGCCAAGCCGGGCGAAGGGGCCGGCGAAGGCAAGCCGGAGACCGGTGAGGCCAAGGGCGAAGGCAAAGAGGGGATGGGCGAACCCAAGCCGGGCGAAGGCAAGGAAGGCGAAGGCAAAGGCATGGGTGAAGGCAAGGAAGGCATGGGCGAAGGCAAACCGGGCGAAGGCAAAGAAGGCATGGGCGAAGGCAAGCCCGGCGAAGGCAAAGGCATGGGCGAGCCGAAGCCGATGACCGGCAACCCGATGGACCCGAAGCCGCCGATGGGCGGGGCCGGCAAGCCGAGCGACGGCAAGCCGGGCGAAGGCAAGGGCGAGGGCCAGGGCAAAGGCGAAGGCAAGCCGGGCGACGCCAAGGCCGGCGAAGGCAAAGGGGCCGGCAAGCCGGGCGAAGGCAAGCCGGGCGAAGGTCAGCCGGGTGCGGGCAAGCCGGGCGAAGGCAAGCCGGGCCAACCCGGTCAGCCGGGGCAGCCGGGGCAACCCGGTCAGCCGGGCGCGGGCCAGCCGCAGAAGCCGCCGACCCCCGGCCGCAAGGAACTGGAAGACGCCATTCCCTTCGAGGAAAAGGCCGCCAAGAAAGTCGGCGAGGACAAACGCAAGGAAGCCGGCAAGGACCAGGAGAAGGTTCTCGACAAGCTCGCCATCGCCATCGCCGAACTGGAGAAGCGGCTCAAGCAACTCCGCGAGGAGGAGACCAAGAAGCTGCTCGCCGCCCTGGAGAACCGCATCAACAAGATGCTGGTGATGCAGATCGAGGTGTACGAAGCGACCAAGGGCATCGACGGCAACATCAAGAAAAACATGGGCGAGATCGGGCCTGCCGACCGCCAGAAGTCCCTCCAGCAGGGCGACCGCGAGGGCGAGATCGTCGTCGAGGCCGACAAGTGCATGAAGCTGATGGAGAACGAGGGGTCGGCCGTCGCCTTCGCCACCGTGCTGAACGAGGTCCGCCAGGACATGATCGCCGTCCAGCGGCGGCTGTCCCAAGTGTATGTGGACAAGCAGACGCAGGTGATCGAGGAGCAGATCATCGCCATGCTCAAGGACATGGCCGAGGCGCTGAAGAAGGCCCAGCAGGAGCCGCCGCCGCCCGCCCCCCCGAAGCCCGGCGAGCCGCAGAAGCCGGCCAACAAGAAGCTGCTCGACCTGATCGCCGAACTGAAGCTGATCCGCTCCCTCCAGAAGACGGTGAACGAGCGGACCAAGGGGTACGGCGACCTGGAGAAGGCCGAGCAGTCGAAGGACCCGATCATCCAGGCCGAGTTGAAGATGCTGGCCGCCAAGCAGGCCAAGCTGCAAGAGATGCTCGACAAGATCGGCAGCAAGGGCGACGAGTGACCGCCCACCTCGTCCCGCGCTCCTAACCGGGCGCGGGACGCTTTCTCCCGCGACTCCCTCCACACTTCCACGCACACCCGATACGGAGCCAGACCATGTTCCTGCACAAGTGGATCGCCGGCCTCACGGTCGCGGTGAGTGCGGCCACCGGCACGGCCGCCGAGCCGTCCAAGCCGACCGACGCCCCGAAGGCGGCGGCGCTCACCTTCGGCAGCCTGCGGACCATGTCCCCCGAGGCCGTGAAGGCCAAGGTGGAGGGGTTCCTGACGGCCGAGGGCAAGCTCGACCAGGCCAAGCTGGACGGCATCTGGGCGGACGCCGACCGCACCGTGCTGGACCGCACCGTGCAGAGCATCGGCCTGGCCCGCCCCGACGCGGTCAAGGCCATCGCCGACGCCCGCGCCGTGACGGCCCCGGCGTTCACCACGATCCCGGCCGCCATCGCCGACGAGAAGGACGCCTTCGCCAAGGCCAACCTGGCGGCCGCGTTCGCCAAGGCGCTGGCCGGCAAGCGGGTGTACGAGGAGGCCGTGCTGGCCGCCAAGCAGGCGGCGGTGAAGGCGGACGAGATCGTCGAGCCGGCCAGCTTCTACTTCTTCAAGGCGGTGGCCGAGTTCTCGCTGACGAAGAAGGACGACGCGACGGCCACCATCGTGCGGCTGCTGGACGACGTGACGGACGCGCCGGACCGGTACCGGGTGGTGGCCACGCAGATGTTCTTCGACCTCCAGCAGTGGGCGAAGGACCCGAAGGACCTGACGAACATCGCCAAGCTGATGGACAACAGCG
>JAYUFU010000163.1:0-18349 GCA_043738505.1 Fimbriiglobus sp.
CGATCTCTTGTCTTCGCCGCGACCGCGGGGAGCGTCGTGTCACCATCGAGTTTAGAACTGGTCCAGCCAGAAGTGGTGGCCGCGGTAGTACTTCATCGGGCTGAACAGCTCGTACCGCCAGCCCGGCTCCTTGAACGGCGGGTACGCCATGTACGCCGGCGGCCGCTGGTACGGCTGGCCCTTCGCCTCCGGCCACTGCGGCGACTGCGCCGGCCAGTAGTTGTGCGGGAAGTACGAGTACGGGTAGTAGAACATCCGCGGCAGCGGCGGCTGGTCGGCGGCCGACGCGGCCGGGGCGGCGACGCCCAGCACCAGCAGCCCGGCGGCCAGTAGCAAACGCTTCATGGTCGATCCTCCGTGACGGCCCGGCGGGGGTGCCGGGCCGCTGACATCCTGTCGGTTTCGGACACTAGTGGTATCGGCCGCGCCGGGCGGGCGGGCCGGTCGCCGTTTGCCGGCGGTGGCGAACATCCGCGAAACGCCGCCGCCAGAATCCGGCCACCCGGACCAACCGGCACACCTTCCTCCGACTCCTTCGCCCGGCTTCGCGTTTCGCGCTTGGCATTTCCCCGTGCGACCGGCTAGAACTACGCGACCGGACAATTTGCCCAGCCGCTACTGGCCCCCCAATTCCTCCGAGAGCCGCGCCGTGTTCCGCCTCCGTTCCCTGGCCGCGCTGGCCGCCTTCGGGCTGATGGCCGCCGTCGTCGCCGTCCCCTCCCCGGCGTGGTCCCAGGACAAGTCCGCCGCCCTCACCGAGGCGGACAAGTTGAAGCAGGTGGCCGAGCTGGAGGCGCAGATCAAGGCGCTCCAGGACAAGCTGAACGCCGCCAAGGCGCTGCCGGCGACGACCGCCGCCCCGCCGGCGACGGCCGCGGAGGGCACTATCCCGGACGAGTTCTCCAAGCAGTTGAAGTGGCGGAGCATCGGGCCGGCGAACATGGGCGGGCGGGTGACGGCGATGGCCGTGAACGAGGCCGACCCGGCCATGTACTGGGTGGCCACCGCGTCCGGCGGGCTGCTGAAGACGGTCAACGCCGGCACCACCTTCGAGTTCCAGTTCGACAAGGAGGCCACCGTCTCCATCGGCGACGTGGCCGTATCCGCATCCAACCCGCAGGTCGTGTGGGTCGGCACCGGCGAGAACAACCCGCGGAACTCGGTGTCCTACGGCGACGGCGTCTACAAGAGCACCGACGGCGGCAAGAAGTGGACGAACATGGGGCTGGGGAAGACGTACCAAATCGGCAAAATCCTGATCCACCCGACGAACCCGGACATCGTCTACGTCGGCGCGCTCGGTCGCCTGTACGGGAACAGCGAGGACCGGGGCGTGTTCAAGACGGAAGACGGCGGCAAGACGTGGAAGAAAGTGCAGTATGTCGATGACAAGACCGGCGTCATCGACATGCGGATGGACCCGACCGACCCGAACACCGTCATCGCGGCCTTCTGGGAACACAAGCGGGACGAGTTCGACGGCTTCTTCGGCACCCCGCCGGTGCCGGACGCCTACGGCCCGGTGGTGACCCACGCCAAAGGGTCGGCGCTGTACAAGACGACCGACGGCGGCAAGAGCTGGAAGAAGCTGACGGCCGGCCTGCCGGCGACCAGCCTCGGCCGCGTCGGGTTGGACTACTCGCGGAAGACGAAGGGCCTGCTGTTCGCCGTCATCGACACCGACAAGAGCGGCACCGGCACCGTCTCGAACACGTACTTCGGCGCGGTGATGGACAACGTGGCCGAGGGCGGCGGCGTGAAGTTGACCGACGTGACCGCCGACGCGCCGGCCGCCAAAGCCGGACTGAAGGCCGGCGACGTGATCGTCAAGGTGGATGACACGGTGGTGAAGGACTCGGACGGCTTCGTCGATTACTTCCAGGGCAAGAAGCCGGGCGACAAGATCGCCGTGACGGTGAAGCGGGACGGCAAGGACGTGAAAGTCGATGTCACCCTGGGTACCCGCACCGGCGGCGACCCGGCCCCGCAGCCGAAGCAGCCGAAGGGCGGCGGCAAGGGGCCGAACGTCGGCATCGGCGTCCTGTTCGACGAGGCGGGCCTGACCGCCATTTCCGTCATCGGCGACGGGCCGGCGGCGAAGGCCGGCATGAAGGACGGCGACCTGCTGACGGCCGTCGAGGGCAAGGCCATCGCGGATCGGGCCGAGTTCTTCACCGCCTTGACCGGGAAGGCGGTCGGCGACAAGTTGAAAGTGACCGTCACCCGCGACGGCAAGAAGGTAGACCTGGAGATCGTCCTCGGGCCGGGCGGCGGCGGGGTCGGCGGCCCGCCGCGCGGTCAATCGACGAGCCGGCCGTTCGGCCTCGGCCTCGGCGGTCAGCAGCCGAACGTCCAGCGGCGGCAGGGCAAGGACGGCGTCGAGACCGGCGGCATCTTCGTGTCGAAGGACAACGGCGACACCTGGACGCGGGTGAACAGCTTCAACCCGCGGCCGATGTACTTCAGCCAGATTCGGGTCGATCCGAGCAACGACGACACCGTGTACGTCCTCGGCGACGTGCCGACGCCGCTGTTCCGCAGCACCGACGGCGGCAAGACGTTCGGCAACGTCGCCACCGCCGGCGGCGTCCACGCCGACGCCCACGCCCTGTGGATCGACCCGAAGGACGGCCGGCACCTGATCATCGGGTGCGACGGCGGGTGGTACGTCACCCGCGATAAAGGCGCGACCTGGGACCACCTGAACAACTTCGCCCTGGGCCAGTTCTACCACGTGGCGGTGGACAGCCGCCGGCCGTACCGCGTGTACGGCGGGTTGCAGGACAACGGCAGTTGGGGCGGGCCGAGCGACAGCCTGCGGCAGAACAGCGGGCCGTACAACGAGGACTGGGTGTACGTCAACGGCGGCGACGGGTTCGTCTGCCGGGTCGATCCGACCGACCCGGACCTGGTGTACGCCGAGAGCCAGGGCGGCGCGATCAGTCGGCGGAACTTCCGCACCGGCGAGCGGGCCGGCATCCGACCGGCGCGCGGCCAGGGGGCCGAGGCGCTGCGGTTCAACTGGAACACGCCGTTCATCCTGAGCGGCCACAACCCGAGCATCTTCTACAGCGGCGCGCAGTTCGTCTTCCGCAGCGTCAAGAAGGGCGACGACCTGAAGCAGATTTCCCCCGACCTGACCCGCACCAAAGCCGGCAGCATGACGGCCCTGTCCGAGTCGCCCCGCGCGTCCGACGTGCTGTGGGCCGGCACCGACGACGGCCACGTGTGGGTGACCAAGGACGGCGGGATCAAGTGGGAGAACGTGACGGCGAACCTCCAGAAGGCCGGCGTTTCCGGGTACCGCTGGGTGGCCAGCCTGGAAGCGTCCAAGGAGAAGGACGGCAAGTGCTACGTCGCCCTGGACGGGCACCGGTCGGACGACGACAAGCCGTACCTGTTCGTCACCGAGGACTACGGCGCGACGTGGAAGTCGGCGCTGGGCAACCTGCCGGCGTTCGGCAGCACGCGCGTGCTGCGCGAGGACATCGTCAACCCGGCGGTGCTGTACTGCGGCACCGAGTTCGGCGCGTTCGTGTCGGCCAACCGGGGCGCGAGTTGGACGAAGCTGGGTGGCAACCTGCCCACGGTCGCCTGCCACGAGTTCGCCCAGCCGACCACGGCGAACGACCTCGTGGTCGCCACCCACGGCCGCAGCGTATGGGTGATCGACATCAACGCCGTTCGGCAGTTCAAGCCGGAGACCGCGAAGGCGGCGGCGACCCTGTTCAACCCGTCCCCGGCCGTCCGCTGGAAGCTCGGCGTCGGCGGCGAGTCGCCGTATAGCCGCACCGACCGCAAGTTCGTGGGTGAGAACCCGACGCGCGGCGCGACCCTCGACGTGTACGTCACCGCGAAGGCGAAGACGGCCACGCTGAAGGTGCTGGACGCCAGTGGCAAAACCGTCTGGACGTACACGCCCGCCGCGGCGGCCGGTCGTCCGGCGCTGACGGAACCGGGGCTGCACCGCGTGTCGTGGAGCCTCGCCGGTGGGGGCGGCGGCGGCGGTCGGCCCGGCGGCGGCGGGGGTGGCGGCGGTCGTCAGTTCGGCGGCGGTCAAATCGCCCCCGGCGCGTACAAGGTGGTGCTGACCGTGGACGACAAGGAGTTCACCGCCCCGCTGGTGGTGGAACTCGACCCGAACGCGCCGAAGGATCTGGTCTCGACCGAGGACGTGGAGTTCGAGGACGACGCCGACGGCGGGAGGAAGTTCGGCAAGGTCGATTTCTGAGCCGGAACGAATCGCGATGACCGGAGCCGCCGCGACGAATTCGCGGCGGCTCTTTTTTTCACTTTGCGCTTGCACCCGCCATCACCCCTGGTTAATGATACCTTCACCTTTTCGCCTCTCGCAATCTTCTCCCGGCGAAAAGTGCCTCGCCCAAGTCGTCCCATCCCTTCCTCCGCCGAGGTGCCGCCATGCGCACGCCATCGTCGTCGAGTCGCCGGGTCGGGTTCACGCTCATCGAGCTGCTGGTCGTCATCGCCATCATCGCCATCCTGATCGGCCTGCTGCTGCCGGCCGTCCAGAAGGTCCGCGAGGCCGCCGCGCGGATGCAGTGCGGCAACAACTTGAAGCAGCAGATCCTCGGCCTGCACAACCACCACTCGGCCGTCGGCAACTTCCCGCCGGCGTTCGAGACCCCGCCGAACGACCCGTACCCGAACTACTACAACGCCGCGTGGGCGTGGTCGTCCTTCCTCCTCCCCTACCTGGAACAGGACAACCTGGCGCGGCAGCTGAACGTCGCCGGCAACACCCGGTTCGGCGGCGGGGTGACGACCTGCACGGCGGCGGCGCAGTACCCGAGCGGGCTGACCACCACCAAGTTGAAGGTGTTCCGCTGCCCGTCCGACACCGGGGCCGACATCAACGCGGATCGCCAGGGCCACGGCACCTCGAACTACCGGTCGGTCGCCGGGCCGATCACGTACCCGTACATCACGGTCAACCTGGATTTCGGCGGCGTGTTCTGGCAGAACAGCAACATGAAGCTGACCTCGATCACCGACGGGACGAGCAACACGCTGGCCATCGGGGAGTGCCGGTACGACCCGCCGGGCGGCAAGCTGGCGGCCATCTGGGCCGGGTTCAGCGGGTGGTACAACGGCAGCGTCCGCATCAGCGATGTCATGTGGTGGGTGGACGAGGCGACGGCCCAGGTGAACGGGCCGGCCTCCCAGGCGTTCAGCAGCCGGCACCACGGCGGGGCGCTGTTCGGCTTCTGCGACGGGTCCGTCCGCTTCTTCCGCGACAAAACCGACCCGAACGTGGTCCGCTGGCTGGCCGGCCGGAACGACGGCGTCGTCGTGAACGTGGACTTCTAACCCGGAGGCTGCCGTGTCCGTCCGCCGACTCCTGTCGGTCCTCGCCGTCGCCGCCCTCGCCTCCGGGTGCGGCGACGCCCCGACCGCCAACCCCCAGTCGAACGTGCCCGAGTTCAAGAACCCGCCGCCGGGCCCGGTGCCGGGCGGGGCCAAGAAGAAGGCCGGCCCCGGCATGAACTGACGGCCGACTACGACGCGGTGGCCGGTGCCAGCAGGCGGGACAACTGGTCCCGCGCGACGCCGGTCAGCGCCTCGAACGTCGGCGGTCGCTCCGCCGCGTCCGACGCGAACACTTCGACGACCACGTCCCGCACCACCCGATCCGCCGACACGCCGCCCGCCCGGTTGCCCAACTCGGTCGCCACCCACTGGCGCAACCGGGGCAGGAACGGCCACAGCCACGCCTGGTCGGGGTCGTTGGTGGGTATGGGAACCTGGAACGCTCGGGCACCTGGGGGAATCGGAGCCGGCCCCATCGCCTGGTAGACCACCTCGCGGCCGTCCTCGATCACCACCACCTTCGGCCAGTCGGCGGCTTCGGGCGGCAGGTTCCGAGGGTCGATGGGCGGAATGATCTGCTGCCGGCCGGTCTCGACCATGTTGACGAGCGGCCAGTGTTCCGACCCGGCCGGCGGGTTACTCGGCAGGAGTTCCGGGAACACTTTTGATCGAACGAGGGTTCCTCGGCACGGTACCGGCGGGAGTTTCGGCTTCTTCTTCATGACACTCTCTCCATCACCTGGAAGCGGGTGCGGGCAATCGGCTCCGATTCCAACTCGCTTTCCAGATGCAGTTGAACTTCGTAGATGCCGGGGGTCGGAAACCGGAGTTGGGCGAGCGGGAACGTGATCTCGAACAGATAATCCTCCGAGATCAATTCGACGTGGTACGGGCCGTACTCGAGTGCCTCGCCGTCTTCTCCCAAGTGTGTGACGACCTCCTCCCCAATGTCGGATTGACCGACCGCGAGTACGACCACACGCAGGGTGTGGTCTCCCGCGGCACCGAAGAGTTGGGCGTAGGCGAAAAGGCGAGGCATCCGAAGAGGAAACTCGGTCTGAACCTCTGGAACCAGTCGCGCGATGACCCGTCCCAGCGAGAAGCCGCGTTCTGGCCTGTCGGCGTCGTACCAGATGGAATGGCACACGACCAACATTTGGCAATTCATGTCGTTGCCGTCGGTCCACTCGCTCAATTCGTCGTCCACGGGAACCCCTCCGAGACATCGCCTCATTGTACACCACCCGGTTCGCCCCTGCCAGTTGTGCGCCACAGCCTCCCCTCGGTCCCTGCCAGAACGGCATTTTCGCACCCGACACTCGCCGAGAGCGTTTCGGCAACCGCTTCCCGCGCGTCGAGTTGTGTCATCGCCACCGCGCGGCACCGCAGTTGCATACCACGCCCCGCACCTTCCTTCGGTAAGAGACCGAGAGCCACCCTTTCGGAGTGCTTCATGGCCGCCAAGCAACTTGCTTTCGCCGACGACGCCCGCGCCAAACTGCTGGCCGGCGCGTCCAAACTGGCGCGGGCCGTCCGCGCCACCCTCGGACCCCGCGGCCGCAACGCCGTCCTCGACAAGGGGTGGGGGTCGCCGAACGTGACCAAGGACGGGGTGACGGTCGCCGAGGACATCGACCTGCAAGACCCGTTCGAGAACATGGGCGCGCAGCTGATCAAGGAAGCCGCCTCCAAGACCTCCGACGTGGCCGGCGACGGCACCACCACCGCCACCGTCCTGGCCGAGTTCATCTTCCGCGAGGGGCTGAAGTCGATCGCCGCCGGCGCGGACCCGATGGCCCTCACCCGCGGCATCCAGACCGGCGTCGAGAAGGTCGTCGAGGAGCTGCACAAGCTGTCCGAGAAGATCGACCCGAAGGACAACAAGGCCATCGCCGAAGTGGCCACCATCAGCGCGAACAACTACAAGGAAATCGGCGCGAAGCTGGCCGAGGCCATGAAGAAGGTGGGCGCGGACAACGGCGTCATCACCATCGAAGAGGGCAAGACGCCGGAGACCGAAGTCCACGTCGTCCAGGGCATGCAGTTCGACCGCGGGTACATGTCGCCGCACTTCGTGAACAACCCGGAAGCGGTGACGTGCGAGTTCGAGAACCCGTACATCCTCATCTTCGAAGACAAGATTTCGAGCGTGAAGGCGCTCATCCCGCTGCTCGAGCTGGTGGCCAACAAGCAGAAGGCCCCGCTCGTCATCATCGCCGAGGACCTCGAGGGTGAGGCCCTCGCCACCCTGGTGCTGAACAAGCTGAAGGGCGTGCTGACCGTGTGCGCCGTCAAGGCCCCCGGCTACGGCGACCGCCGCAAGGCCATGCTGGAAGACATCGCCACCCTGACCGGCGGCACCGCCATCTTCAAGGACTTGGGCGTCACGCTCGAGACCATCAAGCTCGAAGACCTCGGCCGCTGCAAGAAGATCAAGATCGACGCCGAGAACACCACCATCACCGAAGGCAAGGGCGAGAAGAAGAAGATCGAGGGCCGCGCCGAGACCATCCGCCGCGAGATCGAGAAGACGGACAGCGAGTACGACCGCGAGAAGCTGCAAGAGCGGCTGGCCAAGCTGGCCGGCGGCGTCGCCGTCATCAAGGTCGGCGGGGCCACCGAGACCGAGATGAAGGAACGCAAAGCCCTCTACGAGGACGCGCACGCGGCCACCAAGGCGGCCATCGAGGAGGGCATCGTCGCCGGCGGCGGGGTCGCCCTGCTCCAGGCCCGCAAGGTGCTGGACAAGCTGAAGCTGGACGGCGACCAGGCCCTCGGCGTGCGGGTGCTGTACAAGGCGCTCGAGATGCCGTGCCGGATGATCGCCGAGAACGCCGGCGCGGACGGGTCCGTCGTCGTCGCCAACATCATGAAGTCGAAGGAAAAGTCCTACGGCTACAACGCCGACACCGACGAGTACCAGGACCTCCGCAAGGCGGGCATCGTGGACCCGGTGAAAGTCACCCGGTCGGCCCTCCAGAACGGGGCCAGCGTCGCCTGCCTGCTGCTCACCACCGAAGGCATGATCGCCGACATCCCGGAGCCGAAAGGCGGCGGCGGCGACCACCACGACCACGACCACGGTGGCGGCGGCATGGGTGGGATGGGCGGCATGGGCGGCATGATGTAACGCATTCGTCATTTCGTCACTCGTGATGCCGTCACCCGCCATTCGCCACGGCCGCCACAACTGGTCAGGCCGGGAATGACGGGTGACGACATCACGAATGACGCAGCGAAACCGGCTACGACCACCAACACTCGAATCACTCACGCACTCCCGGAGACCGACCGAAATGGCCAAGAAAGCCGCCGCCGCCGAAGTGAACCCGAACCTGCACCCGCTCGACGACCGGCTGGTCGTCCTGGCGGAAGAAGCCGAGGATAAGACCGCCGGCGGCATCCTGCTGCCGGACACCGCCAAGCAGAAGCCGCAGCAGGGCAAGGTGCTGGCCGTCGGCCCCGGCCGGCTGACCGACGCCGGCGTCCGCGCCGCCCTCGGCGTGAAGGTCGGCGACACCGTCCTGTACGGCAAGTACAGCGGGTCGGACGTGGAAGTCGGCGGCGTCGAGTACAAGATCCTCCGCGAGTCCGACGTGCTGGCCAAACTGGCCAAGTAACTCCACCCCGAAAAACATCTAACCACAGAGACACAGAGGCACAGAGGAGAAGAGTTAAGATTGAGTTTGATTCAGACTCTCTTTCTGCTTTTCCCTGTGCCTCTGTGTCTCTGTGGTTAGTCCTCCTCACTGGAACCCAAATCATGGCAAAGCAACTGCTGTACACCGACGACGCCCGCAAGAAGCTGCTGCAAGGGGCGGAGAAGCTGGCCAAGGCGGTCGGCTCGACGCTCGGGCCGACCGGCCGGAACGTCATCATCGACAAGTCGTTCGGCGGGCCGACCGTCACCAAGGACGGCGTCACCGTGTCGAAGGAGATCGAGCTGGCCGACCCGTTCGAGAACATGGGCGCGAAGCTGGTCAACGCCGTCGCCCAGAAGACCTCGGACACGGCCGGCGACGGCACCACCACCGCCACCGTCCTGGCCCTGGCCATCTACCAGGAAGGGCTGCGGAACATCACCGCCGGGGCCAACCCGATGGCGGTCAAGAAGGGCATCGAGAAGGCGGTGGCCAAGGCCGTCGAGTTCCTCGAAACGACCCTCGTCAAGAAGCTGACCAAGAAGGAAGAGATGGAGCAGGTGGCCAGCATCTCGGCCAACAACGACCCGAAGATCGGCAAGCTGATGGCCGACGCCTTCGAGAAGGTGGGCAAGGACGGCGTCATCACCATCGAGGAAGGCAAGACGTCCGAGACGGAACTGGAGTTCGTCGAGGGGATGCAGTTCGACAAGGGGTACATCAGCCCGTACTTCGTCATCAACACGCCGGACCTGAAGTGGGAGGCGGAGAAGCCGCTCATCCTGATCTACGAGAAGAAGCTGTCCAACGTCCGCGAGTTCCTGCCGCTGCTGGAGAAGGCCGCCACCGCCCGCCGGCCGCTGCTCATCATCGCCGAGGACGTGGAGGCCGAGGCGCTGCAGATGCTGGTGGTGAACAAGCTCCGCCAGCTGATCGACGTGTGCGCCGTCAAGGCCCCCGGCTTCGGCGACCGCCGCAAGGCCATGCTCGGCGACATCGCCACCCTGACCGGCGGCACGTTCATCAGCGAAGACCTCGGCATCTCGCTGGAGAACGTCGAGCTGGAGCACCTCGGCCAGGCCGACCAAGTGCTGGTCGAGAAGGAGAACTGCACCATCATCTGCGAGAAGCTGGACAAGGACCGCGCCAAGGCCGTGCAGGCCCGCGTGGACATGATCCGCACGCAGATGGACCAGACGGAGAGCAGCTACGACAAGGAGAAGTTCACCGAGCGGCTGGCCAAGCTGGTCGGCGGGGTGGCCATCGTCCGCGTCGGGGCCGCCACCGAAGCCGAGATGAAGCAGACGAAGGGCCGCATCGAGGACGCCCTGCACGCCACCCGCGCGGCGGTGGACAAGGGCATCGTCCCCGGCGGCGGCACGGCGCTGCTGCGGTGCGTGTCGGTCGTCGAGGCGCTGGCCGAGAAGCTGAAGGGGGACGAGCGGATCGGGGCCGAGATCGTCGCCCGCGCGCTGGTCAAGCCGATCCGCACCATCGCCGAGAACTGCGGCGTGGACGGCGCGGTCGTGGCCGACGAGGTGGCGACGCGGGGCGAGAAGTCGCCGAACGTCGGGTACAACGCCAACACCGGCGAGTACGTGGACATGGTGAAGGCGGGCATCATCGACCCGCTGGTCGTCACCGTGTCCGCCCTCCAGCACGCCGCCAGCATCGCCGGCCTGATGCTCACCACCGAGGTGATGATCACCAAGATCGACGACGACGACAAGAAGTCGCGGGTGAGCGGCGCGGTGGCGTAACGCCGTGACCTCTGGTTCGTGTCCCGTGGCCGGCCATCTCGGGGAATCCGGGTTCGCCGGCCACCGGTCGTTGTGCGTATGATACCAGACGGGCGTTTCTTCTTTTCCGGCTCCCGGCCGCCGTTCCCTGGTCCCGCCTCATGGCCAAACGCGATTACTACGAAGTGCTGGCGGTCGAGAAGACCGCCGACGGCGAGGCCGTCAAGAAGGCGTACCGCAAGCTGGCCATGCAGTACCACCCGGATCGCACCGGCGGGGACGCGGCGGCGGAGGTGAAGTTCAAGGAGGCGACCGAAGCCTACGAGGTGCTGGCCGACCCGGAGAAGCGGGCGCGGTACGACCGCGGCGGGCACGCCGCCGTCGAGGGGATGAACCGCGGCGGCGGCGGGGCCGGCGGGTTCGGCGTCGATCTGGGCGACCTGCTCGGCGACCTGTTCGGCGGCTTCTTCGGCCAGGCCGGCGGCAAGGGCGGCCAGAAGCGCTCCGGCCCGCAACCCGGCCGCGACGTGCAGGTGGTGCTGGACATCGACCTCGTCGAGGCCGCCACCGGCACCAAGAAGTCGGTGACGATCCAGCGGGAAGACCACTGCGACACCTGCCACGGGTCGGGCGCGAAGCCGGGCACCAAATCGTCCCCGTGCAAGCGGTGCGGCGGGCAAGGGGTGACGATTCAACGGCAGGGCTTCTTCCAGGTGCAGCAGCTGTGCCGGGCGTGCAACGGCGAGGGGATGATCGTCTCCGACCCGTGCGCCGGCTGTCGGGGCGCGGGGCGGGTGGTCGGGCGGAAGGTGTTCGACGTGGAGATTCCGCCGGGCGTGGACACCGGCGACCGCATTCGCTACCAGGGCCAGGGCGACGCCGGGGAGTCGGCCGCGCCGCGCGGCGACCTGGAGTTCGCCCTCCGCGTGAAGGAACACAAGTTCTTCCAGCGGGACGGCGCGAACCTGATCTGCCAGTGGCCGATCACCTTCGCCCAGGCCGCCCTCGGCGGGACCGTCCAGTTGACGACGCTGACCGGGCAAAAGGTGAATCACGAGCTGCCCCGCGGCACTCAAACCCACGAAGTGATCCAGCTCCGCGGCCACGGCATGCCCGGCCGGCGCGGCGGGCGGGCCGGCGACCTGCTCGTGCAGGTCATCATCGACACCCCGCAGACGCTGACGCCGGAGCAGGAGACGCTGTTCCGCCAACTGCTGGAGATGGAGAAGGCGCAGGCGTCCGCCCCGCCGGCGAAGAAGAGCTTCTTCAGCAAGATCCGCGACTTCTTCGGGAGCGACGAACCGAAATGACCGAATCGAACGCCACCACCACCGAGACCGCGACCTTGCCCGCCCCGCTCGACGTGGCCCTCGCCAGGATCGGCGAGTTGGAAACCCAGGTGGCCGACTACAAGCTGCTCATCGCCGACATGCAGAACTCCACCCGCCGCCTGCGGGACGACGCCGACCGCCAGCGGAAGTACGCCAGCGAGCCGGTGGTGAAGGACTTGCTCGGCGCGTTCGACAACCTGGACCGCGCGGCGGCCGAAGCGAAAAAGGTCGGCGACACGGGGCCGCTCGCGCAGGGCGTGACCGCCACCGTGAGCATGTTCCTGGGCGTGCTGGAGCGGTACGGCGTGCGGAAGATCGACGTGACCCCCGGTGCCGCCTTCGACCCGAACCTGCACATGGCCGTCATGCAGCAGCCGGCCGCCGACGCCGCGGCGGGCACGATCCTGCAAGTGCTACAACACGGCTTCCAACTGCACGACCGCGTGCTGCGGCCGGCCAGCGTCATCGTCGCTTCGTGAGTTCCAGGTTCCAGGTTCCAAGTTGGAAGCCGGGAGTCCGGCGCACAACCTCCGCTCGGAATCCGAACCGGCCGAATCAGAACTCGCGACCTGCTTCAACCTTGAACTTTGAACCTGGAACTTGGAACTGTCCCCATGCCCACCTACGACTTCGTCTGCGACGCCTGCGGGCACACGTTCGAGGAGTGGCAGTCGTTTCACGACGAGCCGCTGACCAAGTGCCCGAAGTGCAAGAAGAACAAGGTCCGCCGGCTGATCGGCACCGGCGCGGCCATCGTCTTCAAGGGGTCCGGCTTCTACGAGACGGACTACCGGCGGGACGAGGCGTACAAGACCGCCGAGAAGGCGGACAAAGCCCCGCCGCCGACGCCCGCTGCCGAGACCAAGCCCGACGCGACACCGGCGGCCACGTCTCCGCCCCCACCGCCGCCGGCCCCGGAACCGCCGAAAGGTGGCGGTAAGTCCGGTGGCACCGGGAAGGGAAGAAAAGGCGCGAAGTAGGGTCATCCGGCGTGGGCGGGGAATTCCCGAAGTCCGGGCGGGGGAGAGCCGATGAAAGGGGTGCAATGCCCGATCTGCGACGCCGCGATGCCGGCGGACTGGTCCGAATACCCGGACTACCCGTTCTGCTCGAAGCGGTGCCGCGTGATCGACCTCGGTCGGTGGCTGGGCGAGGAGTACAAGGCGTCGTCCGGGCTGCCGGCCGACGACCGCTCCACCGCCGGCGATGCCGACCGCGACGACGCCCGCTAATCCGGCCGCTCCTTCGGCCGAAACCATACCCCGCCCGAGGCACGACACCCGTCGTGCCTCGCGGCGTTTCTCAGCCGACCGCCGCCGGCACCTCGTCCGGCCAGACGGCCGGCCCACGAATGACGTGGCCTTCCAGGGCGTCGAGCGCCGCCTCAACCGCGTCACCGCCCAGCCACGCCAGCGCCGCCGCGCCCACGGCCGCGAAGTCGTTCGCCCAGCAGTGCAGCGCCCGCCGGTGCGCGTCGAATAGCAGCACTTCCCACCGCCGCTTGCCCCGCTCCCGACCTCGGTAAAACAGTTCCGCGAACCGTCCGTTCGGATCGCCGGCGGAGATTTCCAACCCGTTGCCCCGCGGCGCGTAACCGGCAGTATACGCTTCCTGGAGGAAGTCGATCTCGACGCGGTGTTCCGCCGTCTGTTGCTCAGGCGGGATCACCGGGAAGGGCCAGTACGGCGGGGCGGGAGGAGTCCAGTTCTCGGTCATGGCACGCTCCGGCTTGTGCGGCGGATAGCGACATCATACCCGTTTTGGGGATCGGTCGGCGAGCGGAGGCGAACGTCGACGACCCAAATCCCGCCGAGTTTGTCGGCGAATGTTCGCGCCAGTCGCACGGGGTCGAACTGGCGTGACACGATCCAATCGCCCAGCAGGGGCGGATCGCCGGGCAAGGAGATCGATGCAGTTCCGCTGACCAAATCGACGCAAGGACCGGCCAGCGCTTCGACACCGGCGACGAACTCCGGCACATCGGCGAGGCGTTCGGCGAAACTGATGCCCAAGTGGGTCGGGTAAAGAACACCGCCGGTCCACTCGGCACCGGGCAAGTAGTACCGGCCGTTGAAGAACGCGGGTTCGTCCAGCAGTTGCTGGAAGGAAGGGTAGGGTACGACCGTGCCCCCGAACGGGTCAAACTCGACCGGGCGCAACCGGAAGGCGGGCACGGGGCTACCTCCTCAGCGTGTGAGACCGTTCCGACCGTTCACGCCGGCATACTATACGGATGCCGTTCCGTCCCCTTCCCGGAGTCCCCTCATGGCCCTCTCCCGCCGCGAGTTCCTGGCCGCGTCCGCCGCCGTTGCCGCCGCGTCCGTTCTTCCCGCCGCCGACGAACCCAAGCCGAAGAAACTTGTCCTCATGGCAGGCACTCCCAGCCACGGGCCGGGCGCGCACGAGTTCAACGCCGGTGTGAAGCTGCTCGCCAAATGCCTGGAGCCGGTGAAGGCCGTCACGGTCGAAGTGCTGCTCAGCGGCTACCCGAAGGACGACGCGGTCCTGGACACCGCCGACGGCATCCTCTGCTTCGCCGACGGTGGTGGCGGGCACCCGCTCATCCGCGACAAGCGGCTGGACCGCATCGGCAAGCTCATGGCGAAGGGCGTCGGGCTCATGTGCGCGCACTTCGCCGTCGAGGTGCCGAAGGACATCGGCGCGGACGAACTCCGCGAATGGATCGGCGGCTGCTACGAGAACATGTACTCGTGCAACCCGATGTGGAAGCCGGAGTTCAAGGAGTTCCCGAAGCACCCGATCACGCGCGGCGTGAAGCCGTTCGGCGTGAAGGACGAGTGGTACTTCAACATGCGGTTCCGCAAGGACATGAAGGGCGTCACGCCGATCCTGAGCGCGGTGCCCAGCGAGGCGGTGCGGAACGGGCCTTATGTCTACCCGCCGGGGCCGTACAAGCACATTCAGGACGCGAAGGGGAACGCCGAACACATGATGTGGGCGGTGGACCGGGCCGACGGCGGGCGGGGCGTCGGGTTCACCGGCGGGCACGTCCACGACAACTGGGGCGACCCGGACTTCCGCAAGGTGGTGCTGAACGCGCTGCTGTGGATCTGCAAGGCCGAGGTGCCGGAGGGCGGGGTGACGAGCGAGATCACCGCCGACGACCTGAAGGCCAACCTCGACCCGAAAAAGAAGTAGTGAAGTTGCGGGTTTGCCGCGAGGCAACGCCGAGCGCGGCAGGTTCTCTCGCTCGGCGTTGCCTCGCGGCGAACCGGGGAACACCCCATGATCCGCTTCCAATTCCCGCAGGGGCACCCGATGGCGCGGGTGGCGTACACGCCGGACTCGCTGGCCGTCGTCACCGCGCAGCCGCACACCGGCGTGTTCGTCCGCGACCGCTTCACCGGGGCCACGCTCCGCGAGTTCCCACTTCCGACCACCGCCGAATACACCGACGTGGCGGTGTCCACCTGCGGCCGGTACTTCGGCCTGTTGAACGCAAAGGGGATGGGCATCCGACTGATGGAAGGCGGCGGTAGCGACCCGCTCCTCAGCGGCCGTGGGATGACCGCGTTCGCGCTGCTCGAAGGCCGGATCCGGGCCGTGAATCGGTATGGCGACACGAACACCGTGATGGAGTGGGTGCTGCCCGCCGCGACTGTCAGCCCAGCCGTCGCGCTCGCCACCTCCGGCACTGTCATCGCCCTGTCACCGGACGGCCGGGCGGGTGTCGCGGTGCGGCAGCGCGGCAAGCCGCAACTCGTCGATCTGACGACCGGGGCGACCGTCGCCGAGTTGAGTTTCTCGCTCCGCCGCACCGACGACGACGGGATTCTCGGCTTCGCGGTGTTCTCCCCGAATGCGGACAAACTGGCACTCGGCGACGGCGAGAAGCTGGCCGTCTTCGACCTCGCCGAGTTCGACTGGGCGACGGTCCCGGACAAGCCCCGGCAACTGTACCCGCTGTGCGAACTGGATCGCCCCGACCCGACCGCCGGCGGCACGGTGAAGGACAAGGCGACCGAACACTGGCTGCCGCCGCTCGCCTTCACGCCCGACGGCCGGTACTTCCTGACGCTCGGCCTGCGCGAGCGGGTGCAACTGTTCGACGCCAAGTCCGGCGCGGTCGCGGAGCAGTGGGGCTGGCGGATGGAGGACGTGACGTGCCTGGCCGTCGCCCCGGACGGCCTGACCGCGTGCGCCGGCGGGCGACGGGGGAAGCTGACCGTGTGGGACTTGTGCTGAACCACCAAGAGGACATCGCCATGCTCGGGGCCATCGCCGGGGACGTGATCGGGTCGGTCCACGAGGGCAGCGGGACGCAGACCAAAGTCTTCCCCCTGTTCACCGAGTGGAGCAAACCCACCGATGACACCGTGCTGACAGTGGCGGTGGCGGAGGCGCTGCTGACCGGGCGCGGGTACGTCGAGCTGTTCCACGAATACTTCGAGGATTACCCGCTGGCCGGGTTCGGCGGCACGTTCATCCAGTGGGCCGGGTACAAGAAGACCGAGCCGTACAACTCGTGGGGCAACGGCTCCGCCATGCGGGTCAGCCCGGTGGCGTATGCGTTCGACACGCTCGCCGAGGTGCTGGCCGAGGCCGAGCGGAGCGCGGCCGTCACGCACAACCACCCGGAAGGCATCCGCGGGGCGAAGGCCGTCGCCGGGGCGGTGTTCCTCGCCCGAACGGGACACTCGAAGGTCGACATCCGCGCCTTCGTCACCGCCGACATCGGCTACACGCTGCCGGAATCGCTCGACGCGATTCGCCCGACGTACCGCTTCGACGTGTCGTGCCAGGGGTCGGTCCCGGAGGCGATTCAGGCATTTCTCGAAGCGACGGACTTTGAAGACGCGCTCCGCAACGCCATCTCGCTGGGCGGCGACGCGGACACGCAGGCGTGCATCGCCGGGGCCATCGCCGAGCCGTTCTTCGGCGGCGTGCCGCAGGACATCGCCGACCCGGTCTGGGAACGGCTCGACGACAAGCTCCTCGGCGTCACCCAGGCGTTCCGCACGAAGTTCGGCATCAGGTGAATGCCCCCCGCACCTTCGCCCCGACCGCGCCCAAGAGCAGCCGGGCTTTCCGCCACTTGCCCACCGTCGGCCGGCGGGTCAGCACGTCGAACCCGGCCTGCTCGATGGCGTCCAGAATCGCCCGCCCGCCGCGGACGAACAGGTCCACATCCACCCGCGCGCGCGTCGGCAACAGCGGCAGCAGCTCCGTGCCGCGGTCGAAGTAGCCCCGCGCCCGCTCCACTTGGAACGCCAGCAGTTCGCCGAACGCGGGCGTGAACCGTTTCGCCACGAGGTCTTCTTCCGTCACGCCGAACCGGGCCAGGTCCGCTTGCGGCAGGTAGACCCGGCCGATGGCGCGGTCGCGGGCCACGTCCTGCCAGAAGTTCGCCAGTTGCAGGCCGGTGCAGACCTCATCCGAGAGCGCCGCGCGGCGGTCGTCGAAGCACTCGAACAGGTGCAGCACCAGTCGGCCGACGGGGTTCGCCGACCGCGTGCAGTAGTCGAGGACATCCGCGAAGGTGGCGTACCGCATCACCCGCTGGTCCTGCTCGAACGCGGCAATCAGGTCGAGGAACGGGGCCGGCGGGATGGCGAACCGGCGGATCGTCTCGGTCAGTGCGACCGTCACCGGATGCGCCGGCGCGCCGCCGTAGCAGGCCAGCAGTTCGCCGCGCCACCAAGCCAACAGCGCGAGCGATTCCTCCCCGCCAGCAGTCTCGTCGGCCAGGTCGTCCGCCCACCGACAGAAGGCGTACACCGCGTGGAAGTGCGGCACCAGCCGGCGCGGCAACAGCGCCGAGACGACGGTGAAGTTCTCGTAGTGGCTCCGGGCGACCCGCGCGCAATACGCGCGGGCACCGGCGGGCGTCCCCCGCCACGGCTGGCGCGGGCCGTATCGGGCGAGTTCGGCGGAAAAGACCCAGGTCATGGACTTGCTCGCACGCGGGCGAAAACTATTTGGACGAAATTTCACCAAATCACGCCCGGCCCCCTTGACTGGACGCCACCCGCGAGCGTAATGTTCAATTGTACAAATCCCGCCGCCGTTTCCGGAGGTGCCCCATGCCCCGCGAATGCCCCGAAGCCGCCGCCGTCGGTGCCGGCCTGCTGGTCACCGTCTCCATCGCCGTCACCGCGCTCCGCCAACACCTGGCGGACGCCGACCCGAAGGTCGCCCTCCGCGCCGTCGCCGAACTGACGAAACTGCTGAACGTGTGCGCCCGCCACGGCATCGCCGTGGGCGAGCTGGAGGACGTGGCCGGATCGGAAGTCTCGCCGCCGGCGACGCCGACCACCGAGGCGGAACCGGTCGAGCCGAGCCGGACGCG